>DGOD01000040.1:0-10566 GCA_002389265.1 Gammaproteobacteria bacterium UBA4475 | reverse complement strand
ATGAGTGGCAGAACAGACAGGCTGGAATAAAACAAACAGCAACAACACAGGGGCGGGCATGACCAGGCTAACCTATAGCAAAGCCGAAATAGAGACAGAGCATGACTATGCGATGTCCCATGTTGAGTGTGGGCTGAAACTTCATGGCGGTTTTTCCGAGGATGGCCTTTATCTGTCGCCGCGAACCCGTTTCCGCTGGCCAGCGATCAACGCCTGGTTAGCTCGCTTGCAGGACAGCAACCTAGCTATTGTCGACGCGACCACCGCATTGCTGGTAGAGCCGAATTATCCGTCCATAGACCAACAAGTTTGGTTGCTGCAGCAAGGCGTCGAGCAACCATTATGGGATTCATTGACCATCACGGGTTTGATCGAGGGTCGAGGCCGAGCGCTGGCTGACCTGAGCCCGCCAGACTTCGCTCTGATCATCAACGAAGATATCAGCGAAACAGCGCTGGGCCATCTGGGTAAAGGCTTGCTAACAACTCACGGCTGGGATGAGGGTGGCAACCCGCAATCCGAGGCCGGCGGCCACGATGTAATGTGGTACGCCACGCGTGATCTGCTCTTTGGCAAGAACAAGTTCCCGGTACCGGTGGCGCCGGCCAGTATTAGCCGTGAAAAATCCAGCCGTGAAATGCCACAGATCGGTGCAGAGTATGAAGGGGTTATTGCCTTCTTGATGAACCTATTGATGATTGAGGTCAGAGCCGAGCGGGCCTTTGATTTTTACGAACGGGTGATTGATCATCCGGAGGTGTTTGCGGATAAGCGCCAAGAGGCACAGCATGCCGTCGCCTTGATTAATCGAATTAGGCAGGATGAGTCGGTCCATGTGGCCTGGCTAAAGGCGGCGATTTCAGAGTTTCGTCACTCGACCATCAATGGGTTGGATGGGGCTGAAATATCTGGGGCCGAAATTCTTGATCCCGTGTGGGAGAAAATGGTCCATTGGCATGCGGTGGAAATACATCAGGCCAATCGCCAGAATAATCGTGCTGAGCTCAAGGCGAAGATTTTGGCAGCTGCCAATGGCGCAAGCATATTGGCTGCTTTTGAAAAGCTGGAGGATAGTGTCGACGCCTGACATCAGCGGTGGGGGGCTCAGGTCATGCGCTCCAATGTCTCATGGTGTTCTAGCCATTCTTCTTCGAGTCGTTCTATCTCTTCTTCCAGTTCCAGTTTTTCCCGGAGCAGGTTTTGTAAATTTGAGTCGTCTGCCTGTTGGTACAGTTCTGTGTTCGTCAGGGCGTCGTCTGTTTCTTTGAGCTTAACGTGCAAACGTGCCAAGCGTTCATCCAGTGTTTTGATCCGCGTTCTGAGCTGGCGGAGTTGTTTCCCTGTGCTGTGATTGTTTGCCGTGGCCGACTTCTTGTTAGGTTGCTCGCTGGAAGCTGCCCTGCCAGTCTCCTTTGGCGCTAGTATGCGTTTTCGATAGTCTTCAAGATCGCCCTTGAAGATGGTGATTTTGCCGTCTTCCACGAGCAGGAAGTTATCAACGGTATTAGCTAGCAAGTGCCGGTCGTGGGAGATCAGTAATAAGGCGCCTTCGAACGACTGCAGTGCCACAGTTAATGCGTGGCGCATATCGATGTCTAGGTGATTGGTTGGCTCGTCCATCAGCAGCAGGTTCGGTTTACTGAAGGCGACTAAGGCCAGGGCCAGTCGGGCCTTCTCGCCGCCAGAGAAAATTCTGACGGGCTCGAGCACCTTATCTCCGTGGAAATCAAAGCCGCCCAGGTAATTACGAATTTGCTGCTCGCCCAAGGCCTTATCGCTACGCCGAATATGCTGCAGGGCAGTTTCGTCTAAGCTTAGGTCATCAACCTGGTGCTGGGAGAAGTAGCCTATCTTCAGGTTCATCCCTTCCTGACGCACGCCTCGAAGTGTGGGTAATTCGCCCTGCAACGTCTTGACCAGTGTTGTTTTGCCAGCGCCATTGTGGCCCAGCAAGCCCAGGCGATCTCCTGGGTGCAGACTCAGGCGTATATTGGTCAAGATGGCGGTGGAATAGCCGATGTCGGCATCCAGCAGCGATAGTAGTGGATCTGAAAATTTCTCGGCGGTGGGAATCTCGAAGTGAAAAGGTGAATCGATGTGCGCGGGCGCGATGAGTTCGAGGCGGCCCAAGGCCTTGAGTCGGCTCTGAGCCTGCCTGGCCTTGGTGGCCTGGGCTCGAAATCGTCTGACGAAGTCCTGCATATGCTTGACTTCACGTTGTTGTTTTTCATAGTTGCTTTGTTGTTCTGCGAGTCGCGCTGCTTTGAGTACCTCAAATTGCGAATAGTTACCGCTGAACAATTCGATGGTTTGATGGTGCAGGTAAGCGATGCTGTCGACCGTCTCGTCGAGAAACTCACGGTCGTGGGAGATCAATAGCAATGAACCGCGGTAGGCCTTTATCCAGTTTGACAGCCAGACAATTGCATCCAGGTCGAGGTGGTTTGTGGGTTCATCCAGAAGCAGCAAATCCGATGGCGTCATCAACGCTTGCGCCAGATTCAGACGTATCCTCCAACCGCCAGAAAAGGCGCTCAAGGGACGTTCAAAGTCGGTTGCTTGAAAACCAAGGCCGAGCATCAGCTGCTCGGCTCGTGATTTGGCGGTGTAGCCATCAAGGCTATCGAGCTTCTCATGTAGCCGCGCTATTTGACCGTAGTCTTCGGTCAGCTCAACCTGTTGGATCGCGGTGAGGGTCTGATTGAGTTCCTTGTCGCCCGCCAACACGTACTCCAAGGCGATTTCGCTGCTGGCCTGCGCTTCTTGTTCCAGGTGAGCGATGCGTGTCTCTGGCGGATATTCGAGGGTGCCCTCGTCAATCTCCAGCTCACCCAAAATCAATTTAAACAGGCTGGTTTTGCCGGCACCGTTGGCCCCCACAAGCCCGACCTTGCGGCCTTGATGGATAGTGAACGAGGCGCCGGAAAACAAAAGATCCGTCCCCCGGCGTAAAGCGAGATTATTCAGCGATAACATTCAATGACTACTCAGTGCAGGCCAGCCAGTATAGCACCGACGGGTTCGACCGCCGTCCTCTGCGTCGAGGTAATGGCCAAGACATTATATTTTAGGTTGCAAAATCTGCCAGGCGCCCACCGCCAGCAAACCAATAAAGCCGAGTAGTGTCCAGCCCGGGATGCTGATCCCGAATAAGGACCAGGCAACTTCTGCGCAACTTCCATCGCCGCTTAGCACAATACTCAGGACGTCGGTTAAGGGAAACACGTCCATCAAGTAATCGAGGCTCGGGCCGCAGGCTGGCACTTCATCAGCGGGCAGACTTTGCAGCCACAGCTGCCGCCCCGACAGGAAGCCACCGCCGAGGGCGGCTGCGACCACCAGCCCGCCATAAATTTGAATACCCATTTTTGTTGGGCCGTGCAATGTGGCGAGCAGCGCAATCGCGCCGACCACTATGACCATAACTCGCTGCATAATGCACAGTGGGCAAGGTTCGAGTGCCATGACGTGCTCCATATATAATGCCACTGCCATGAGCAATGTGCAGGCGGAAAACAGACACAGATAAATAATACGAGACGATGGGGATTTTATTAGGGTCATAGAATTAGTAGCTGGGCTCATGGTCGTAGATCAATAGTATGTAATAAACCCGCCGTAAACGCTTTAAGTTATTCTTCTGCCGACAACCCGCCCGCCAGAGAATGTTGGTTAAATCGCGGTTAGCCGACCAGATCAATAGCAAGCCTTCGGGTGAGCGAGGTGGTGGTCATGATTGTTCAATTAAGGGATTTGATTGTTGCCATTGGGTTGAGAATGCCAGCACTTCAGGGAAGAATTGTAGAAAGTCAGACTCAAGCGCAACGTAATGGGTCAAGAACTCCTCGAATCCTTCGTGCATGGGGTTGGCTCGCGTGATGCGATTGGACAGACTTAAAAGTGCGGAATCGACAAATTCTCGGCTTGAATACTTTTCAAGGCGGCGGTGCTGTTGCATGTCGTTGATCAAGCGTTTTGCATTTTCCGGTAGTGTAGGCTCGTTAGCGAGAATGATTTGGCATATCTGCTGACTGAACTGTTGCAGGCTCAGTGCGGAATAGCGCTCCCAGTGGCAAGCGAGAAAATGATCAAAGACGATGTCGGTGATGACGGGTGAAAACCGTCGCAGTCTTGGGCTGAACCGCGCCTGAGACTGTTTTACAATTGGATGCTGATCAGTGAAGACGTCGATAGACCGATGCAAACGAATACCGCGATCAATGTTAGCATCGTACTCAGAAGGTAACCGGCCTTTAACAAAGTCACCAAGAAATCCACCAACGATAAGGTCGTGCTCTACTCCGGCTAGATGGAAATGGGCGAGATGGTTCACAGGCTCTTGTAAGTCTTCAGCATAGCCTCGAGATAGTCGTCAAAATTTGGGCCGGGAGTTGCTTCAATCTGAGCTTGCTCACGCCATGACTTTTCAGAGAGCGCTCGGAAGTAAGCGAGCTCTGTCTGACTCAAGGCTTGTCGCTCAAATTCTGCCTTGTGCGCTTGCGACTGGTTCATGGCGAAGTGAAAGAAGGAACTAGATTCAGCGCGCATGTCTGCGATAATTCTAGCGCTTGGAATTTTCCCGCTATCCAGCAGTTTGGCTTGTTGAGCGCTGACGCTAGCGGCGTAGACATCGACCCCATTGGTTTTGTCGAGCCACCGCGCGACGTGCATGACATCTAGCAGTACAGCTTGGCCCCAGGTTTTAATAGATTGTTGCTGGCCTAAATTTTCGATGATAGTTGAGGTATCTTGGCCGTTGTGAACGACGGCGCGTAGGTTGCTGCTGACGCTGGCACATAGCGCGGGATCATGCTCGGGGCTGGCGGTTAACAAGCAGTAAAATAAAAAGGCATCCAGAAAGTGGATCTGGGTTTCGTCGATACCCAACGCCAGATAGGGATTGACGTCCAAAAGTCGAACCTCAATATATTCAACACCCTCAGCCTTCAAGGTCGTGAGGAAGTTGGCGCCCTTGGGGGGCACACACTTGGCCCGTATAGTGGTGTAAAACTCGGCCTCTGATTGCAAAATATTACCGCTGACCTGTAAGTACTCCTGGCCATGTTTCACGCCGAGCTTTTGATAAATTTCGTGTGGCGTACAAATGGCTTTAGCCAGGGTGCCGACATAATTGTCGAGTGAGTTGTAGCAGACGTCAAGCATGCCAGCTTGGGTTTCGCTCTGGTAACCCAGATCACCATTGCGTAAGGAGGTGGCGTTCTCCAGAAACAGGCTGTCGGCATCAAAATCATGGAGCGCGTGTTTACGCCCCTTTACAAAGCTTTTGCAGACGGCCGGGGATGCACCGAAAAGATAAATAGGCAGCCAAGACAGTCGCCTGAAATTTCTCATCAGGTCAAAGTATCGTCTCGACCGATAGTGTTTGTCGTTGGTTTGTTTTTCGAGATGGGCCAGATGCTGCCACAGTGATGCGTCTACTGAGAAGTTGTAATGGATCGCACAGATCGTTTGCATCGCGCGGCCGTAACGATTGCTCAACCCATGCCGATAGGTAGTCTTCAGGCGACCGAGGTTGGACGGCCCATATTGGGCCAGTGGAATGCTCTCGTCGTCGCCAAGGACGCAGGGCATGCTGGCAGACCAGAGTGACTCCTCGCCCAGACCGGAATAGACATAGCGATGCACATCTTTGAGTAGAGACAGGGCTGCATCTGCTGTTTTTGCGACCGGCGTGATGAGCTCTACCTGAGACTCTGAAAAGTCTGTGGTGATTGTCGGGTGAGTCAATTTCGAGCCAAGGAATTCGGGGTGCGGAGTCTGCGCAAGATTGCCCGCGGCATCGACCCGGAGTGCCTCGCGCTCAATACCGCGATTGAACTCCAGTGGGCTTTCGGCATAAGCCTTGTCGAGAAAGGTCAACGAGTCTGTCAAAAGATTGGTCATTAGTTCTAGGGCGCTCTTAAAAGTGTAGTCTGGCCGAGTGGGCCAGCATTAATAATTCTGTTATCAACTGAGTATTGCTGAAAATTCACCACGAATTGCTCTGCAATTGCCCCTGCCGCTTGTTCATAGATTGATGCATCAGGCCAGGCCAGGCGCGGATCGAGTAGGGCAGTATCGATACCCTCAAGTCGGGTTGGTATTGTCAAATTCAGTGGCTGCAGCGCATTCGTCTCGGCAGCAAGAATTTCGCCACTGTGTATCGCATCGAGGATTCTGCGGGTTAGTGCAAGGCTGATGGGTTGGCCGCCATTTCCAGCGGAACCACCGTAGCAGCCAGTATTGACCAGATAAACCTGAGTGTCATGTTCATCAAGACGCTGCATAAACAGATCAGCATACAGCGTTGCTGGTCGGGGCAAAAAGGGTGCGCTGAAACAGGCGGAGAAAACGGTTTCTATCTTGCCGTCAGCGTTACCCTCAGGGTGGTTGTGGGTCGAATAGCCCGCCAAAAAATGATAGGCGGCGGCTTCTCGAGAGAGTCGAGCGACGGCGGGCAGCACCCCATTCAAGTCACGGCATAGAAAAATAATAGTCTTGGGTTCCGACGCAGTGATGGGGCAGAAAATCTGATCAATATGACTGAGCGGGTAGCAGGCCCGGCTGTTATCGGTGAGGCGAGCGTCACTGTAGTCGGCAAGCCGAGTCTCTGGGTCAATCACGACGTTCTCGATCAGGGCACCGAAGCGAATCGCCTGAAAAATTTCCGGATGACTGGATTCACTGAGGTTGAGACACTTGGCATAGCACCCAGCTTCCAGGTTGAATACCGTGCCCTCGCCCCAGCCGTGTTCGTCATCGCCAATCAGTAATCGCTCGGGATCTGCTGAAAGAGTGGTTTTGCCCGCGCCAGAGGCGCCGAGAAACAAGCAGACCGCGCCTTCGGCATCAGCGTTGGCAGCGCAGTGCAGGGGCAGAACATCTTTCTCCGGGAGCAGGAAGTTTTGGACGACGAAGATGGCTTTTTTGATTTCTCCCGCATAGTGCACGCCGGCCAGCAGAACCTTGCGGCGGGCAAAGTTGATAATGACGACCCCTTCGCTATGGGTGCCATCCCGTTGCGAGTCACAGTCGAAGTTGGCGGCGTGAAGGATCGACCAGACCTCCTTACTTTTTGGATTAAACCTTTCGGGGCGAATAAACAGCGTCTGCCCCGCCATATTATGCCAAGCGGTTTCAGTCTTCAGGAGCATCGGCAGGTAATGCTCGAGATCCTGGCCCACATGTAATTCGCTGCTGTAGGTATCGCGCTCTGCCAGGTAGTTGCTGACCCTGGACCAGAGTTCGTCAAATTGGTGGCTGGAAAATGGCTGGCTGAATAAGCTCCAGTCGATCGTATCACTGGTACTGGGTTCATTGACGATAAAACGGTCGAGCGGATAGCGCTCTGTCCGCTTGCCGGTTTCCACTGCTAGCGCGCCACAACTCGTGAGTTGACCTTCCTTGTCTAGCAGGGCGCGCTCGATCAGAGCGGCAGGCAGCAGGTTCTCGTGCTCAATCGCAAGAATGTCAGTGGGTGCAGACATGGATGGTCTCGACCTCCGGTCGCCAGGCAGTGCTCTGGTGAGTTGAACATGTCATCAATGTGTTATGCATTCTAAAAGTCAGATCCCCTGTCAGCGCTCAGAGTATGCCAAATTCAAGCGCGCCGATATAAGGACTTTAATCCGTATTATTTTCGCGAAACTGGTGGATCAAACGCCGGTCCTTCTTGGTCGGTCGGCCGGCAGAGGGTTTGATTGCGCCGGCGGCCTGTCGCTGGATCTGGACGAGTTCGCGTTTGGTGATGCTCTCTGGGGTTTCCGCATACAGGCTGGCAGCGCTGGTGGCATCTCGGCGTTGCTCTGACAGGCTCATTATCACGACCGTTTTTTCATCCCAGCCTTGGCGTATCACCAGTTCCTGACCCAGTTGAAGCTCCTTGCTAGGCTTGACTCGGTGACCGTCCAAGTGAACTTTACCACCGTCAATAGCTTCTTTAGCCTTGGCGCGGGTCTTAAAAAACCGTGCAGCCCACAACCATTTATCAACCCTGACGCCCCCCATCTTTTGATCCTGTTCTTATTAAGACTTATTCATCCCATAAATGGCTGTCTTAGCATGCCGGGTCCGCGTTACCATCGATCGACAAGCAACCCATATACTAACATTGGAAAGCGTGGCAATGCAGGATGTTCTAGAAGGTGTTATCACCATCGCTCGAGAGGCGGGGGCCGCGATTCTCAGCGTCTATAGTCGAGATGACTTCAGCATCGAAAATAAAGCTGACGACTCGCCCCTGACAGCCGCTGATCTCGCGGCGAATGCGGTTATTATCGCTGGGCTCAAGCGCCTGGCGCCGGGCATTCCAGTGCTGTCCGAAGAGTCGGACGAGGTGCCTTTCAGCGAACGCCAGCAATGGCAGCGCTACTTTCTCGTAGATCCACTTGATGGCACTAAAGAATTCATTAATCGTAATGGCGAGTTTACGGTCAATATCGCCTTGATTGACCAAGGTGTGCCTGTGCTCGGCGTTGTTTATGTGCCGGTACTGGATGTGCTTTACGCGGGCTTGTCGGGGGCGCAGTCCAATGATGGCAAGAGTCTGGCATTTGTTGAGCGAGACGATCAGCGCCAAAATATCGCAGTGCGCAAAGTGGCACCTCGCATTGCTGCGGCGGAGTCGGTGGTCGTGGTCGCCAGCCGCCGACATTCCAGTCCTGCGATGGAACACTGCATGACAACGCTGACGTCTCAGTTCCCCACCCTTGAGACGCTTAATATGGGCAGTTCGCTGAAGCTTTGCCTGATTGCCGAAGGTCAGGCTGATTTGTATCCGCGGCTGGCGCCAACCTCCGAATGGGACACGGCCGCAGCCCATGCGGTGGTTATCGCCGCGGGTGGAGAAGTGGTGGACGATGAGTTTTCACCGCTGCGATATAACACGAAGGCCGGGCTGCTGAATCCCTATTTTTATGTGCTAGGTGATGTGACGTTTGATTGGCAGGCCTGTTTGACCTGAGTGATGCTGTGCTGTTTTGACCCCCAGGGTCTTAGTTGCCCCTTTCCCGATATAGGAGTTTAGTCAATGGTCGACCTGATTGCTGATAAGACAAAGATTCCGGTACCTGTGCCGACGCCGGAGACTGCCCATTTTTGGCAGGGTACTCAGGCTGGCGAACTGCGGCTGCAGCGCTGCGACGATTGCCAGCATGTGTATTTCCCGCCGCGACCATTCTGCCCGGCCTGTGCTTGTCGGTCGGTATCGGTGTTCGCCGCCAGCGGCGCGGCAAGTCTCTACAGCTATGTGATTAATCACCGGCCGCACCCTGGGTTTAATGGTCCTTATGCCATCGCGGTCGTGACGCTTGCGGAAGGCCCGCGGATGATGGCTAATATTCTCAATACGCCGCAAACGCCTGAAGCATTGCTGCTCGACATGCCTTTGCAGGTGACCTTTGAGAAGCTGACCGAAGAAGTCACCCTGCCTTACTTCCAACCGATGGGGGATCAATAGATGGAATCAGGATCTGTAGCAATTGTTGGTGCAGCTGAAACCACTGAGCTGGGCAAAATACCTCATGTCAGCCAAATCCAGTTGCATGCTGATGCGGCCTTGAACGCCCTTAAAGATGCCGGCCTTAAGCTTTCGGATATAGATGGGGTCGCCACTGCTGGTGAGTCACCCACTAATCTGGCGCACTACATGGGTATCGTGCCGACCTGGGTGGATGGTACTTCCGTCGGTGGTTGCTCCTTCATGCTCCATGTGCGTCATGCGGCGGCGGCTATTAACGAGGGTTTGTGTCATACCGTACTCATTACCCATGGCGAGAGCGGCCGATCTAATGTGGGACGTGGCGGCTTTCGAGGTGGCGGCGGCGGGGCGAGCCTGGCGGGACAATTCGAGGCGCCGTATGGGCTCATGGGACCACCGTCTATCTTCACGATCCCGTTCCTGCGGTATATGAAGGAAACAGGCACAACTCTTGAGCAGTTGGCCATGGTCGCGGTGGTTCAGCGAGAGTGGGCCGGTCTGAATCCTCGGGCCTCCTACCGCGATCCGCTGACCGTTGAGCAGGTCATGAATGATCGTATGATTGCTTATCCGTTTACCAAGCTTGAGTGTTGTTTGGTGACTGACGGGGGCGGCGCGCTGATCTTGACCCGCGCAGACAGAGCCGCTGATTTTCCGCACAAACCAGTATACATTCTGGGTACAGGTGAAAGTGTTGAAACGCCGATGATCAGCCAAATGGCCGACTTCACTACTTCCCGCGCTTTTCGCACAGCGGGAAAAAAGGCGTTTGCGGAGGCCGGCATCAAGCACGCTGATGTGGATCATTTGATGATCTATGACGCCTTTGCGCATTTACCTTTTTACGGGCTCGAAGATTTAGGTTTTTGTGCGCCGGGAGAAGCGGGCCTGTTTATAGAGGCGCGCAATACCGCTATTGGTGGCATTCTGCCCATGAACACCAACGGTGGAGGCTTGAGCTATATGCACTCTGGCATGTACGGTATGTACGCTCTGCAGGAAAGTGTCAGGCAGTTACGCGGGGTTGCGCCAGCGCAAGTTAAGGATGCCAAAGTATCAGTGTGCCATGGCGTGGGCGGCATGTTTGC
>DGOD01000142.1 GCA_002389265.1 Gammaproteobacteria bacterium UBA4475 | reverse complement strand
ACGGGTTTATCAGAAGCTCAAGCGCTTACCAGAAGCTGAGCAACAGATTCAGGTTGCGCTGGCCTTACGCCAGGAAGTGCTTGGTACTGAACATATCGATAGTATTCGCTCCATGATTGACCTGGGCGGTGTCTACATTGACGAGCAACGCTTGGCAGACGCCGACAGTATTTTGACTGGCGCCTTGATCTTAGCCGAAAATAATTTAGGCGATCAGCACCCTTATACCTTTGATGCACTGAATATGCTGGCTAAGGCGAAGGAAGCGGCGAATGAATTACAGGCTGCCGTTGATCTGCGCGAGCAGGGGATGAGTCGCCGTAGCGTGTTCCTCGACCGAATGCTCTGGACCACCGGTGAAAATGCGCGAGAAGGTTATATTCGTTTGCATCGGCCTGAGCTGAACGATTATCTGGCCTTGCTAGCTCGTCTTGATGGGCCGGATCGGGGTAAAAAAGCCATCAATGCCAGTCTCCAGCGTAAAGGCTTGTTGCTGAAGGTCACTTCAGAAATTCAACAGATAGCCACGTTGGCACAAGATCCGACTTTAGCGGCCCTTGCTGATGAGTTAACAGCGACTCGCAAAGAACTGGCGTCGCTCACGCTATCGGGGCCGACTGCCGAAACTTTAGGTCGGCATCCTCAGCTGCTACGTGAGCTTGAGCTGCAGGTTGATGATCTCCAGGGGCAGTTGGGGCGAGCGAGTGTGCGTTTTAAAAGCTCCATTGCCCATGTCAGTGCCGATACGCTCGAGGGGATCTTGAAGGAAGATCGAGCGCTGGTGGACTTTCTATTTTATGAGGAAGCCGGTGAATCCAAGCTGATGGCTGCGGTGTTACTGAATGAAGGTGGAGAGCTACGTTACGAGCTGGTGGAGTACTCAGATCGCGCTACCGTTGACGCGGCAATCATCGCCTACCGTGGCATTATACAAGATGATGGCGCTGACGAGGATGATCTTCTGGACGTGGGGATGGACACCTATGCTGAAGTCTGGGAGCCGATTCAGACAATCTTGGGCGATGTGACATCGGTCTATTTAGTGC
Source organism: Gammaproteobacteria bacterium UBA4475 (assembly GCA_002389265.1). Taxonomy (GTDB): domain Bacteria; phylum Pseudomonadota; class Gammaproteobacteria; order Pseudomonadales; family Azotimanducaceae; genus UBA4582. Next base: position 2,267 of record DGOD01000142.1, on the reverse strand, counting down.
CTGACGGCACGCTCAATATCTTGCCCTTCAGTGCGCTGATGAGTCCCGACGAGGAATATCTGATCCAGACCCACGACCTACATATTCTCAGCTCGGGTCGCGATTTGTTGCCCAGCGGCTTTAATCTGGTGAGTGGCGACTACGTGATTCTTGCCGGCCCCGATTATGATTCCACTGAAGTTGTCAGCAAAGCTGAAATGCAGATCGCCATGGGTAAACGCTCGTCAACACTCCAGGTTGGCATTCGTGCGGCAGGAACCGGGCTGCGGGGCTTGAGTTTTGCGCCACTGCCTGGTGCTGAACAGGAAGGCAAAATTATCACCAGCCGAGTCGCTGACAATGCAGCGGGTAGCCAGGAATTTTTTGGCACGCAAGCCCAGGAGCAGGTGTTGTCACGTTTGGTTCAGCCACCAGAGATCTTACATATAGCGACCCACGGGTTTTTCCTCGAAGCGGACGACTCTTTGAAGAAACGTCTGCTGAAGTTGCAACGTGGATCCGAGTTGCAAGTGCCGCCGCCGGGGGATAATCCGTTGCTGCGAGCGGGCTTGGCATTTGCCGGCATTAATACCAATGCACAGTTTCTGGGTGATATCGATACGCTGAATGATGGCGTCCTAACGGCGCTTGAGGTGCTGAGCCTGAACCTGTCGGGAACGCGTTTAGTGGTGCTGTCGGCTTGTGAAACTGGGCTTGGTGAGATTCATGAGGGCGAAGGCGTCTATGGCCTGCGCCGATCTTTTCAGGAGGCGGGGGTCGCAGAGGTGATTAGCTCTCTGTGGGAGGTCAGCGATGCCGGCACCCAGGCGCTGATGACAGATTTTTACGATCGCCTGCTGGCAGGCCAGCCGGCGCGAGAAGCGTTGCGAGATGCGAAATTAGGTCTGCTGGCGTCGCCGCAATGGAATTATCCCTATGTATGGTCTGCTTTTATGATTGTCGGCAGCTATGAGTCGGCGGGTTTTGTTACACTGTAGTGTTGGTCGAATCGTCGATAATTTTTGATCAATATCCAAGGAGGATTTTTAGTGGCGCATCAAACTGGTATATCTCTGCCCGTTCCACAACAGTCACGTTATCTGTATTACTCCTTGAACGTCGGAGCGCAGGCGTCAGAATTAATGGCGGCGCTGGAGCCGATCGTCGATGGTGAAGCTGTGGTGCTGGGCCTCGGCAAAGCGTTTGTTGACTTGTTGGGGGCGACTCGCATCAAGGTGCAGGATGCACCGGTCTACTCCAATGCTGGGATTGCCATTGGCGCCGCACCCTTTGCGTTGTGGATCTGGTTGCGGGGTAGCGACCGTGGCGACCTGGCACACCTGACATTGCAGATTCAGGAGGCGCTGGGTGATCATGCCGTACTTGAAGATCTGATCGACGGTTTTTGTTATCAAAAAGGCAAGGACCTGACCGGTTATATCGACGGCACAGAAAACCCTGAAGGCGACGAAATCCAGCGGGTAGGGTTTGACGCTATAGGCGGTAGTTGTGTCGCAGTCCAGAAATGGGTCCATGATCTGGGTTATTTCACCAGTCTGTCACCACAGGAGCAGGACGCGAAGATCGGACGCCATAAGCATAACAATGAGGAGTTCGACGCCCCCAAGTCAGCCCATGTTATTCGAGCGGCACAGGAGACTTATTCGCCCGAGGCAAACCTGCTGCGCCGGTCTATGCCCTGGGCTGACTTTTCCGGTGAAGGTCTGGTGTTCGTTGCCTTTGCCAAAGAGTTCTATGCCTTCGATGCGATCCTCAAGCGCATGATCGGCCTTGAAGACGGCATCACCGATGCTTTGTTTACCTTCTCTCGACCGCTGACAACGAGCTTTTTCTGGTGCCCGCCAATGCGCAAGGGCAAGCCTGATTTCGGTGTTCTTAGGGGCAAATAGGAGCGACTGCCCGGGCGGGTTAGAAGAAGTTGTCGACCATGACCTTGACCTGCTTCAGGCGGTCGGTGGATGCAATAGCGCACGCCGGGTCTGGGTGCAGGTTGCGGACGATAATGTCGGTATAGCCAAGTTTTTCGAAAGCCTGAAATTGCTCGGCGACTGTCGATGCGTCGCCGATAATCAGTGCCTGGGGGTCAAACCCGCGATAGTTGTTGCCGAGGCTGGCCCGCAGCTCGGCAGCTTCTGCAGAGGACTCAGCCACATAGATGTCGCGGCGGATCGCGATGGTGGTGGGCAGCTTGATCTGGTGTTTCTGCAGTGCCAGATGGTATTGGGCCAATGCGGCTTCGGCGTCATTCAGTGTCAGCCCCGGGTCTG
>DGOD01000020.1 GCA_002389265.1 Gammaproteobacteria bacterium UBA4475 | reverse complement strand
GAGATCGGAAATGATCCGGGTGCACTAAAAGCCTATGTTCAGGGTGCAGAAGCGCTGGGTGCTCGGCAATTGTTAATTTATGACCACGTTTTGGGTGCTGATCCGAATCGACAGGGTGGCTGGCGCGGTGTTTATGATAAGGATATTGCCTTCCATGAGCCTCTGACGACACTGGCATTTATTGCGGCACTCACGGAGACTATTGAACTGGTGACCACCATCCTAATATTGCCTCAACGTCAGACCGTGCTGGTGGCGAAACAAGTCGCAGAGGTCGCCATTTTATCGAATAACCGGTTGCGCTTGGGTGTTGGTACGGGCTGGAATAGGATTGAGTACGAGGCCTTGAACGAAGATTTCTCAACCCGGGGTGTTCGGCAGTCTGAACAGATCGAGGTGTTGCGGGCTCTGTTAGCTGAGGAGGTACTCGACTATACCGGCAAGTATCATCGAATTGATCAGGCAGGCATCAATCCACGGCCCTCAAAGCCTGTGCCTATATGGTTCGGTGGCAGTGCACCGGCTCTAATTCGGCGTTGCGCACGTCTGGGTGATGGCTGGATTCCTTTAATGGGCCCGAGCCCTGCGGCGGCTGAAATTATTACCGCATTACGGCAGCAGCGTGAAGCTGCGAATAAACCCTGGGACCAATTTTCCATTCTAGCCCAAGCGCAGTATGCCGGTGGAACCCCAGAGCGTTGGCAGAGCCATGCTGAAAAATGGCGCGGTCTGGGCGCTACCCATATGGCGATCGCGACCCATAATGCTGGTGAGACCGACGTCGACGGGCACCTGGCGCGTATCGAAGCATATTTCAAGGCGGTACGTTCCTAACCCGGATCAGCCTACAAGGAGTGAACATTAACATGACGACAGATTGGCAAAACTGGTCCGGCAGTCAAAAGCACATGGCGTTTGACCTGGCGCTACCCGATTCGGAACTCGCCGTGGCCGAGTTGATTCAGCGGGCTGCTGCTGCTGGCCGCAGTGTCCGTGGTATTGGCAGCGCACATTCATTCGTGCCGTTCTGGACTGACGACCATTTAGTTTCCTTGGATAACATGAAGGGTTTGATATCCCATGATGCTGCCGCGCGGCAAGTGACGGTCTGGGCGGGTACCAAATTACATGAACTAGGAGAGCCACTTTGGGATCTGGGTCTGGCGATGGAAAATATGGGAGATATTGATCGCCAATCGGTGGCCGGTGCAATCAGTACCGGCACCCACGGAACGGGTGCCAGCTTGCAGAATATATCGAGTCAAGTGGTTGGTTTACGGTTGGTGAAGGCCGATGGTGCCATTGTCGATATCAACGGTTCAGTTGATCCGGACCTGCTGCGAGCAGCCCAGGTGTCGATGGGAACCTTAGGGGTGATTACTCAGGTTACGCTGCAGGCGTTACCCGCTTACCATTTGCATGAGCGCAATTGGCAGGCCAGTGTGGCGGAGTGCGCTGAGGCCCGCGAAGACTTAATCACTAATAATCGTCACTGGGAGTTTTTCTGGGATCCTCAAACAGATCAATGTGCAATGAAGACTCTTAATGTCACTGAAGCACAATCCCTGGCTTTGCCCACACCGGGGCAGGATATAGGTAGAAGCTACAGGGTGATTCCTTCCGCTCGAGAGTTTAAGTTCAATGAAATCGAATTTTCTGTACCAGCGGCGGCTGGTTGGGACTGCTTTTTAGCGCTGCGGCATCTTATGCAGACAGACTTTGCTGATGTTCGCTGGCCCTTGGAATATCGTACGCTTAAAGCCGATGATATGTTTTTGAGCTCGGCCAGTGACCGCGACAGCGTTACCATTTCTGCACACCAGGGCGTCAATCAACCGTATCAGGCGTTCTTCGGTGCTGTTGAAGATCTGTTTCGAGAGTACGACGGGCGGCCTCACTGGGGTAAAATTCATACCCAACAAGCAAGCCAACTAGAGATTTCACTGCCTCAATTTAATCGATTCCGAGAGATTCGCCAGTCTATGGATCCTCAGGGTTTGTTCTTGAATCCTTTCCTCAAACAGGTCTTTGGAATTGATTGATGTTATTCGTGATTTGGGTTTCAGCCGTACTAATCGAGGCACGCCACTGGCGGCTTCTGTGCTACAGTAGCGCGGTTCCCAATCTAGAGGTTACGGCGAGTGTTTGATTTAATCCAGGCGGGTGGTTGGCTGATGTTCCCTATCATACTCTGCTCTATTATCGCGGCGGCGATCTGCATTGAGCGATTTTGGACCTTGCGTAAGGATCAAATAGTGCCAAAAAACCTTCTGGCTCAAGTATGGGGCTGGATTCGTGCCAATGAATTAGACAGTCGCAAGCTTCGAGAGCTCAAAGCCAGTTCGCCTCTGGGCCAGATTCTTGCTGCTGGCATTAGCAATCACCGGCGTGGCCGAGAGCAAATGAAGGAAAGTATTGAAGAGGTTGCGAACCATGTGGTGCATGAGATGGAGCGCTATCTGAATGCCCTCGGTACAGTGGCGGCAATTACGCCATTGCTGGGTTTGCTCGGTACCGTTATTGGTATGATCAAGGTGTTTTCGGCGATCAGGCTGGAGGGTACGGGTAACGCGGCTGTGTTGGCCGGTGGTATCTCCGAGGCGTTGATCACGACGGCAGCTGGTTTGACAGTGGCAATTCCCAGCTTGTTTTTCTACCGTTATTTCCAGCGCCGAGTCGATGAGCTCGTGATCACTATGGAGCAGGAGGCTTTGAAGCTGGTTGAAGTGCTCAACGGTGATCGAAACGAGAAGGCCGATGCTGTGGTTGCCCGCCCAGAAATGGCGTCGACTAACGGCGACCGATAGGTCGGCCAGGAGCCTAATTGTGAAATTTTCTCGCCGGCTGAAACCAGAAGTTGATGTTAATCTCACGCCCCTGATTGACGTTGTTTTTCTATTGTTGATTTTTTTTATGGTCTCAACAACATTTACCAAAGACACCCAGCTCAACATTGATCTGCCAGAGGCATCCGGCGCAGATGCGGTGGTCGCTGATAGGCAAATCGAAATCTCCGTCAGCCGCAACGGCGACTATGCAATCAATGCTGTAGCGCTGGTCAGTAACCAGATTGAAACTCTCAAAACGGCCATTGAAAAAGTCAGCGGTGGCGATACCACGATACCGCTGGTGATTACCGCAGACTCAGCAGCTCAGCACCAGGCGGTAGTGACGGCAATGGATGCGGCAGGACAATTGGGTTTCAGTAAATTACGCATTACCACAAAGAACACCAGCCAGGATGAGTGATACTTCTAACAAACCATCAACAGATATGCAGATCTATACGCGGTTACTGGCCTACGTGGTGCCGTTATGGGGTGCGTTTGCGTTAAGCATTCTCGGCTTTGTGATTTACTCTCTGGCTAATGTCAGTTTTGCGCAACTGATCAGCTATATCGTTGACTCTTTGCAAGGTACCGACCCACTGAGCAGTTCGACCTACGCCAGTTCTGTGCAATCGTTGTTCGGTGGTTCCGGGGCGATCAATCGAACGGTGATCCCTCTGGCAATTATTGTCATTGTGCTTTTTCGGGGTGTTGGCACCTTCTTGGGTAACTATTTTATCACCTATGTCGGCACTAGCCTGGTGCATGCCCTGCGCTGTGAACTATTTGAGCAGTTGCTGAGGTTGCCGAGTCGTTTCTACGACAAGAACACCATGGGCCACCTGGTGGCGAAGGTCACCTTTCATGTGACCCAAGTGACTGGCGCCGCCACCGATGCTATTCGGGTTGTGATTCGTGAGGGTTTCACCATATTGGGCTATATCGGTTATCTGGTTTACCTGAATTGGAAGCTGACCCTGATCTTCATTACGGTAGCGCCTTTAATCGGACTGTTGGCGAGCTATGCCGGCAGGCGGTTTCGCCGGATCAGTGAACGCCTTCAAGACTCCATGGGGGACGTGACTCATGTGGCTTCTGAGGCGGTCCAAGGCTACCAGGTGGTGCGTATATTCGGTGGTGCTGATTACGAGCGCGAGCGTTTTACCAGTGTGAGTAATAATAACCGTCGACAATCAATGAAGATGGTGGTTACCCAGTCTATCGCAACGCCTACGGTTCAATTGGTGGTGTCTCTGGCTTTGGCTGGGTTGGTGTGGCTAGTTTTAGACCCAGTTCTGTTGGCGGATATGAGTCCAGGTGACGTAGTTGCCTTTATCACCGTCGGTGGTTTGTTGGCCAAGCCGATTCGTCAATTGTCTGAGGTCAGTGCCATTATCCAGCGCGGTCTGGCGGCGGCTCAGGATATTTTTACGCTGTTTGATCAGCCCGTCGAAGTGGATCTTGGCGAGCAATCCCTAGATCGAGTACGCGGTAAAGTTGAGTTTCGCGATGTCTGTTTTGCTTACGGTGATGATGACCAGGACCTGATTCTCGATCATGTCAGTTTTGTCGCTGAAGCTGGAGAAACCATCGCCTTGGTGGGTCGTTCGGGAAGTGGTAAGAGTACGCTCGCCAGTCTGATTCCGCGTTTCTACACGCCGTTAAGTGGTGAAATATTAATCGACGACCAGCCGATTAACAGTCTGCGTTTGGATGATCTGCGACGCCAAATAGCCTTGGTGACTCAGCATGTGACATTGTTCAATGACACAGTGGGTCGAAATATTGCTTATGGA
>DGOD01000143.1:20747-26303 GCA_002389265.1 Gammaproteobacteria bacterium UBA4475 | reverse complement strand
AAGTATGAATAGCAAGTATGGATAATCTATTCTTCTGGGCCTCAAAGCTGATTTGGCTATTCATCTCGCCGGGTAGCTGGATCCTGTTAATCGTCGTCGCCGCGTGGCTGGCCTTCGCGGTGGGTTGGCACCGACTGGGCCGGCGGCTGGTGAGCGGTGCGGCGCTGTTAGTCTTGGTCATCGGTTTTTTACCCGCGGGAGAATGGCTGATTGCGCCACTTGAAAATCGCTACACAGCGAACCCAACACTCCCAGAGCGGGTTGATGGCATTATCGTCTTGAGCGGTGCGATTGATCCCTATCGTTCCAGTCTTTGGCAGCAAACAGAACTTGGCAGTGCTGCCGAGCGTCTATTGAGTTTTATGGATCTGGCTAAGCGTTATCCCGAGGCTCGGTTAGTCTTCTCTGGCGGTAGCGGTAGTATGCTGGACCAAGCCTATAGCGCAGCGTTTGAGGCCAGCAACCTGTTCTCGCGCCTGACCGATCTTGATCAACGTATTGAGTACGAGAGTCAATCGCGGAATACTTTCGAAAACGTGATTCATAGCCAAGCCATGGTAAGTCCGCTGAGCCATGAAAACTGGGTAGTGATTACCTCGGCCTTCCATATGCCCCGAACGATGGGCATATTTTGTGGGCAAAACTGGACGGTGATACCTTACCCGGTTGATCATTATGCGGAGAAGGGCAACCTGTTACGGATTGATTTTGATTTCATCAATAATCTACAAATACTCAGTATCGCTGTGCGTGAATGGGTGGGGTTGCTGGCCTATCGATTGACCGGCAAGACCCTGGGGTCTTGCCCGGCATAGTCACTGAGCCATTAAGCCTTAGTGTGCATTTTGAAGTCGTAGGAGCAGGATAGCCGCGCGTTTTGTTTGTGTGGGTAATGTTGCCAGGTCGCCAGTTTCTTCGGCGGTATGGCCCTTGTTGCTGCCCAAGCCCAGAGCATCGATCGCCATGTCCACATAATCTGCGGTGAACGACACATCGGCGGCGCCGGCTCGCAAAGGATTCACAGCGGTGACCTCGCCAAACCCGAGATCCTGGCTTACGCCACTATAGATTTCCAGCAGTCGCTTGTTGCCCGCCGTCGGCGCCATGGCAGGATAACCCTCGCTGAACTCGATCACACCACTCGTGTGTGGATAGCTGGCGGCGACGATTGCCTGCATCTTGGTCTTGACGCGATTGAGCTGGACTTCACTGATAGCACGAATATCACCGGTTACCAGGGCAGTTTCAGCGATGATGTTATCCTTGCCGAAAGCAGTGCCGGTCTTGGCTTGATCATCAAAAGTGACCTTCGTGCCACCGAGAATGTTGCCGGGGTTGAAGGTCAGTAAATCTTCCTGGCGAAGTTCGGTATAAAACTGAGTCAGAATCCTAGCGGCTTCATAGATCGCACCGGCGCCGATATCTTCGCGAAAAATCTGTGATGAGTGAGCCGGTTTACCAGTGACTGTCAGTTTCCAGCCAATGGAGCCTCGGCGGGAGACATTCGCGGTCGCTGGGTTGCCATCGCCATTTTCAAACCCGAGGGCAATATCTGCGTATTTGGCGGCGTCGATCAGAGCCTTCTTCGAGAGTGCTAGCGGCCTGCCACTGAGTTCTTCATCGCCGGTCATTACCACGGTAATGTCCATCGCGTCTAGCGCACCAACGGCTTTCAGCGCACGCAGTGCTTCTAAAATAATAACATCGCCACCTTTCATATCGCCGATGCCCGGTCCTCGAGCGATCTGATTATCCAATAGCTCGAACTTCTGGAACGGGCTGTCAGTCTCAAACACAGTGTCTAGGTGGCCGATCAGTAAAAACTTGGGTCCAGAACCATTGCCGCGGTGCTCCGCGACGAGATGGCCGGCGCGATTAAAGGCGCTGCCTTCTTCCCAGCGGCTGTTGAACTCCAGCTGGTTGAATTCTGTCATCAACAACTCACCTACTGCTTTGACGCCCTCGAAATTCATCGTGCCGCTGTTGATGTTCACCAGCTCAGTCAACAATGCAATGGCCTTCGAGTTGTTGTTATCAACCTCGATCACAATGCGCTGCTCCAGCTCAGACGCCGTTATATCCGCAGGTGCCCTATGGCCAGATTCGGCTTGCAGGCTGGTCAGCGGCAGAATGCTCATGAGCAAGAAGAGTCCTAGGCCTGATTTAAAATGGTTCACGGTGTGACTCCTGAAGGGACTTGAGTGGGGAATAATTCGTCTGCGTTACCTTAACGCATACAACGCCAGCATTGGAGCCCCAATAGGTCGCAAACCCTGTATGATCGGCTCCCACAATCGGCCTCGAACGGCGGTGAATAGGCCTGCGCCGGTGAGCAGCTGAAAAATGGGCTAGGGAGAGACAACTTTGATAGAACTACTGGTCCCTTTGCTGGGATTTATTCTAATTTCAACGATCACCCCGGGACCCAATAACCTCTTGTTGGCCACCTCTGGGATGCGGTTTGGTGTCAGAGCAACGATGCCCCATGTCTTAGGGATACAGATGGGCATCTATACCATGACGGTCCTCTGTGGCTTGGGAATGGGACAGCTGTTACTAGCGCTCCCGGACGCCATTATTGGCATGAAGATATTCGGCAGTATTTATTTAGTGTATCTGGGCTGGAAGATCATGGGTTTTCGACTGGCAGAAACCGCCAGCGACATACAGCGCCCCATGACGACGGTGGAGGCGGGTCTATTCCAGTTTGCGAATCCCAAAGCCTGGTTCATGACGACCACCGGGGTGAGTCTGGCGATACCCGTTGGCGGCTCGGCCACCGTCGCCGTAATATATTTCTGTCTGGGCTTCGCGACGCTGGGTCTGGCCTGCAACTATGCCTGGGTTCTAACGGGCTCGCTATTGCAGGGCTGGCTCGGTCACCCACGCTATGGGCGCTGGATCAATGGTCTGCTGGCCTTGCTCACACTGCTGACGGTGGTCATGTTCTGGCTGAATGAGTGATTTAATGAAGAACGACTATCCTGGCTTTGGACCAAACGACCGGGCTGACCTGGCCCTACAAAGAGACGATGTCTATGTTCAATATTTCACAATTAGCAAAAGCTTTGTTTCCGGTGTTGCTGGCAAACGCTGCCTTGGCGTCGCCACCTAAGAAAGGCCCTGTGGTCGTCAACTATGGGCCAGTATTTGAAGTGCCTGCGACGGCCTATAATCTGAAAGCGGGCGTGCGCTATCGGGTGAGCATGGATGTTGCGGCCACGGCTGCCGATCAGACTGCCGTTAATCGAAACCTGGAGTCTGCAGCACGATTTCTCAATATGCAGGCTCAAGCTGGGACACCGATGGCAGACCTTGAGTTAGCGGTGGTCGTCCATGGTCCGGCCGCAAGAGATCTGCTGACGGACGACGCCTACTTCGCGCAGTTCGGGCTGCCAAATCCGAACTCGGGGTTGCTGACTGGGCTGCAGGCTGCGGGCGTGGCGGTATATATCTGTGGCCAGACAGCGGCGTATCAGGGCTTTCAGCCCGCAGATTTCCATGCAGGTGTGACCATGGCATTATCTGCCATTACTGCTCATGCACGACTTCAGGCTGAAGGGTTTACCTTGACGCCATTTTAAGGTCGCTATGGTGACGGTTTTAGCGCTTTTGCCAGACCGTCATTTCAGCAACAGAGTGTTGAAATTTACGCTGAGTCTCGCGTATGACAAACGGCACATCCTGGCGACCCTTGAATTCAAAGTGCTCACTCAAGGCTTCTTGTAAGCCATCCAATGTACCGAAGTTCTCGCCATTGACTTTGTAGCCGCCCAGCCAGTGTTCGACCTCTGTATATTCTTCGAGCCAAGTATAGGGCGAGGTGATAATCAACCAGCCTTTGTCATTAATGCGGTTGACAATACGCTCAAGGAATAACTTCGGTTGGTAAAGACGATCGATCAGGTTGCCGGCAAAGATCAGGTCGTAGTCTTTGAAGTGCGGTTTTAGATTCGTCGCGTCCCCCTGTGAAAACTCAATCTGGCTATCAAGCGTCGCTAAATCAAGATCCTCAAGGGTCTTCTCGCGGTAGGCGACCAGGTTGCCCTCGGTGGGTATCGTATAACGAATCTGACCCGCCTCTTTGAGCTGAAAGGCCGACTGGATAAACCGTGCCGAAAAATCGATTCCGTCAACGTGCTTGAAGTAGCGGCCGAACTCGAAGGTTGAGCGACCCACGGCACAACCAAGATCCAGCGCGCGACCTCGCGGGTGATCGCCAATGGCGGCCATGCTGGCTTCTATGCAGGCCTTCGGAAAGTTAGGGACAGAAAAATAATCATCGCCGTAATGAAACTCCAGGTATTGCGAGACCAAATTGTCTGTCTCATAAGTGTTAACTTTTTCCACGGGTAACTCCGATTGTTTGGCTTCAATGTATCTAAAGCCGGCGTGTTGGTAAAAGTGCCGACGAAATGCGTAGCGAGCGTGCTTTAGGCTTTCGTTACCTGTGGCAATCCAGGAGCCACCCTTAATCAAATTGTGCTTGCCATCAAAGGTGGGCGTTGAAAAGTCATCGTAAATGGGATGTACTTTGAAGCCCGGATAGGTGTCGATGGGCGTTTCAGTCCATTGCCAGACATTACCGATAATATCGAAGATGACATCGGTAGATTGACCGTCAACCTTTGTTGCAAAGCGGTTTACGGGGCAGGATGAGGCGTAGTACTCCAAATTAATATTGCCTGGCGCGGTATGCCAGTCAACTTGGTCAGTGTCGATATAATTTCGTAGAGCGCTCCACTCTGCTTCTGTTGGCAACCGAATGTGGGTTTGGGTGATTTCGGCTTTCCAGTTACAAAACGCTTTGGACTCGAGGTAGTTAACCTCAACGGGCCAGTTCAGTGGCAGTGGCATTTCTTCTACCAGATTGCGTTGCAGGTATTGGCCGTCGCTGATGCGCCAAAATCGCGGCATCGTAGCCCCACTGAAGGATAGCCAGTCTTGGCCTTCGGCGGTCCAATATTCCGGTTTTTGGTAGCCGCCAGCTTCGATAAAGGCCATGTATTCGCCATTGCTGACCAGGTGCTGACTGACCTTGAATTCATCAATCAGGACATTTTTGTTGCCGTATTCATTGTCCCAGCCGTAAGTGGTGTCTGTCTCTGATTTGCCAAGGTTGACGCTTTGCTGGCTGACGTTAACCAGTGTATTTGCCGGCGCTGCACCCGCATCGTGGCAGCTTTCCCACCCGGTTATTAGTTGCACTGAAGCCAACGGCAGCATGCGGATGATCACCGATGACGTTTCGAGGTGGATGCGCTCATGTTCGATACCCATCAGAATCGTCCAGCCGGGGTCCTCCTGACGAATGGGCACTGTCAGCGGTACGACGTCAATCAGCTGATTGACTCGAGCGCGTACTTGGTCGCGATAGTCCTGCACGGCGCTGACAGATGGCCAATCATAGTGCGCATCGTTTAAATCATCCCAGGACATTTCATCGACACCAATCGCAAACATGGCCTCGAACTCAGGGTTAATGCGCGTCTCGATTAACTTGGCCAACAACAACTTATTGATAAAAAATGTCGCAGTATGGCCGAAATAAAATAT
>DGOD01000143.1:15704-20715 GCA_002389265.1 Gammaproteobacteria bacterium UBA4475 | reverse complement strand
GACTCATACAGATCGAAGGTCTGGTTGAAGTAGGCTTTAAGCTCCTGACGTTTAATGGCGCTGCTACCAATATCCAGACGCAGGGTTTTACTAATTCGTTTCGGTATATCCATTAATAAGTCGTATGTCCTGTTGGCCGTTTGGCATACGCAAACGGCTCTATGCGCGAATATCTATCGGGATAGTTGTACGCGAAAACCGCAAGCTAGATCATTGTTCGAGTATTTAGACGTCGCGGTATTTTGTCTGCTTTTGAGCGCGCCTGCAACCCACGCTAGCACGCCGTGGGCGCTGCAGGGCATACAACTCCCGGTATACGTGCCCGCCGAGACGGTCGCCGACGGATTTTGGATGTCTGCTTTAGAGAAAACTAGACCGCATTTTGATGCCCCAACGACCATCCTGCTTGATCAGTACATACAATGAATTGTAAGCGCCAATTTCCGACCCATCGGCGCGTAAGCGCTGGAAGCGTGTGTTGACGTGTACCTTCGTATCACTCAGCGTCGTGATCTGGCGATCTAGCCAGATACTCTTGTGCCAACCGGTGGCCGGCAAGTTTTTAAACAGCGCTTCATGGTCCCGAATGGCATCCTCGGCGGTTGTCCAACTGCGCATAACGCCGCCGGCGAGCCGAAAGTGTGGAAAGTGATAGGTCGCGGCATGAGCGACGGGGTCTCGGCCGCTGAAGGACGTCATAAAGTCGTCGAGTACCACCATGACCGCCTGCTCGATGGCTGCAGTAGCCGCCGCAGCGCTAGCGCCTGCGGCGGAACTAGCACCAGCGGCTGCATCAACTGCTGCGGCCGGATTAACTTCCGTAGACGCCGCAGCACTCATGGCCATAGACGACATCAACAGGATGCCGAGTGATAGGGCGATGGGCAAAATATTCATTGAAACTCCTCGAGCATGGGTTGGGTCGTGGCGATCAGATCAGCCGCGCGCCGTTGGGTACATTTGAATCAGGGACTGCCAAGACGATGGCGCCATCTTCGCGGTGGAAGCCAGTGACCAGGCATTCTGACATCAAGGGACCGATTTGCTTGGGTGGAAAGTTGACGACCGCGATGACCTGCTTGCCCAATAGTTCGTCGCGGCCATAAAGGTCCGTGATCTGTGCGCTGGACTTTTTCACGCCCACATCGGCACCAAAATCTACTCTGAGTATCCATGCCGGTTTGCGGGCTTCCGGGAATGCTTCTACCCCGACAATGGTCCCGACTCTGAGCTGAACCTTCTGAAAATCATCCCATTCAATATGTTGCATTCAATGACCCGCTTAAGTCTGGTGCTTCCGGTTCACGGTCGCCATCCGTGGAGTTTAGGCACAGCTGCTGGTGATATCAACAAAGCGGCCGGTAAGCTGAATAGAGGTCAGTCGCGCCGACATTTGCTAGGATGTATCGACGAGTGGGTTTGATAGGCGACGCGGCAGTTGGACAACGGCGCTGGTGGCGTGATTATGGATAAGCATCCACGCCATATTAAGCGCGCAAGCCGATCAGGCAGGCCCTTGATAAACACTATAGCCACGGGTCGGCGCAGAACAGGAACAGGGTTGATGGACGCACAACACATACTGGTGAGTGGCGCTGGCATTGGCGGTTTGACGGCGGCGTTGTGCCTAGCGCAAGCGGGGCATAGGGTCGAGGTGTTCGAGCAAGCCGCCATCTTGGCGGGAGTGGGTGCGGGCATCCAGCTGAGTGCCAATGGTATGCGCGTAATGCATCATCTGGGGTTGCTGCCGAAAATAGCCGCTTTGAGCTTTCTGCCCGAAGGCGTTGAGATGCGAGACTGGCGCAGCGGTCAAGTGATTGCCTCGACGACTTTGGGTGCAGAAGCGCAGACGCGCTTCGGCTTCCCCTACTTCCATATCCACCGCGCCGACCTGATATCGGTGTTGCTGCAAGGGATTCGTGAGAATGCCAGTATTCAGTTGCATATAGGTTCTGCGGTGGAGGGCTTCAGTCAATCCGAGTCACAGGTCAGTGTCACCGTGAATGACCAGACCCACAGGGCGGATCTGCTGGTGGGGGCTGATGGGATTCATTCGCGAGTACGAACCGGCTTGTTTGGTGCCGAGGCGCCGACTTTTACCGGCAATGTGGCCTGGCGTGGCTTGGTCCCAGCGAGCCTCTTGCCCGAAGATCTAGTGCGGCCAGTCACGACGGCCTGGTGGGGGCCGGGTAAGCATTTTGTGCATTACTTCGTGCGTCAGGGCGAGTTGGTAAATTGTGTCTGCGTGGTGGAAAAGACCGGCTGGGATACGGAGTCCTGGACAGCTCGGGGTGACCTCCAAGAGCTACAAACAGATTTTGCCGGCTGGCATGGAGCGATCCAGACGCTAATAGAGCATATGGACCCGCGAGAGTGCTATAAATGGGCGTTGTTTGATCGACCACCGATGCCACAGTGGGGCCGAGGTCGAGTCACACTATTGGGCGATGCCTGTCACCCCACGTTACCTTTTATGGCACAGGGCGCAGTCATGGCCATTGAAGACGGCGCGGTGTTGGCGCAGTGCCTGGCAGCGGAGGGCTCGGTTGCGGCGGCCTTGGGGCGCTATGAAAATATTCGGCGCAAGCGTACCGCATCTGTTCAGCGTGGCTCAAGGCGGAATGCCCGCGTATTCCATCTGGATGGTCTTCAAGCGCGGCTCCGAAATAGTGCCGCGAAGTTTGCCAGCTCGGCGATGATGGATAGTATTTACAGTCACAATGTTTTTGCGGAATTCGAATCCGTCTAAGTCTGCAGTTGAAGCGCCGGATTATCCCGCTGCTGTCAGTCTGTGGGGTGTTAAGCGCCTTAACTCAGCGACGAATAGAACCCATTTCAAATAGCAGGAGTGTGATCAATGAATAAAGTGGAAGGCTTGCATCATTTGGCTATTAGCACCGGTGACATGAAGGCACAAATCGAATTTTTCACTGAGAAAATCGGTATGCAACTCCAGGCCCTGTATTGGATGCATGGGGTTGAGAATACTAAACACTGCTTCTTACGTTTGAATGACGAGAGTTCTATTGCCTTTGTGCATAACCCGGACATCGAACAGATCGCCTCACACATTGGTCAGTCTCATGCGGGCAATGCCGGTGCCAATAGCGCGCCGGGGACCATGCAACACCTGGCTTTCAAAGTGAAGGATGATGAGGCGTTGTACCATATGCGCGATCGCTTGCGGAGCCATGGCATACCCGTATTGGGGCCGATCGAGCATGGGCTTTGCCGATCAATTTATTTTGCGGGTCTGGAGAACATGACCCTGGAATTCGCCTACTCGAACGAACCTATCGATAATAACGTCTGGGTAGATCCGGAAGTAGTTGAATTGTTGGGTATCAGCGCCGCTGAGTTGGCACGATACAAACAACCTGCTGACTACCTTGATCAGGGTGGCCAGGTAGCTCAACCCGCCGCTGATACGCCGGGCCCACATATGACGAATTATCCGCCAGGGGCTTATGCGCGAGTGATTAGCATTCCTGATGATGTGGTGCTCAACATGGTGGACAGTACGCCGCCGGTGAAGGCCTAAACGTTACGGCGGGTTCTGTGTGTTGCTGAGCCTGTAGTCGTGCAGGTTTGGGGTATGGGTCATGTGCCAATAGTCCACCAGGCGCCAGGGGGAGTTTGACACAACGCGGCCGTGGCGATTCTTATACCAGTTATTGACGCCAGGGTGGGTCCAGACCATGCGATTATGTTCCGCATCTACCCGCGCATTGTATTCATCGTGTGGGTCTTGACGGACTTCCATTCGGCGCTGACCAGACTCGATGAGCCCGATCAGACACTGGGCAATGTAGCGCGCCTGGCACTCGATGTGGAAGATCAGGCTGCCGCCGTGACCCAGATTGGTATTGGGGCCATAGAAAAAAAACAGATTGGGAAAGTCGGGCGTGCTCATGCCTAAGTAGGCCCTGGCATCGTCGTTCCAGGTGTCGGCAAGGGTCTTGCCCGCAGCGCCGGTCACAGTGATAGGCCAAAGGAATTGATGAGCCTGAAAGCCAGTGGCATAGATGATGACATCAGCCTCGTGTTCGATACCCGAATCATCCACCACCCCTTGACGTGTCACGCGCGAGACGCCGGATGCTAACAAGTGAACATTTTCCTGCTGCAGTGCCGCGCACCAGTGGTTGTCGATCAGCATGCGTTTCGCGAAGGGTGGATAGTCAGGGATGACTTTGTCCAACAATGCCTGATCACCGTTCAGAGCCTCCGTGAGGTTGCGAATGTAGACCTGTCGATGGCGCTCGTTTTCGGCATTCAAGGAGCGTTCCGGGTGGGGCCAATCGGGGTCGGTGTGGATAGAATCCCAGATGCCATCGCCATAGGCCCAAAACAGCTTGAATCGATACCAGTTTCGGTAGAACGGGACATGGGTCAGCAACCATTGCTTACCCGGCCCAACCTGGCGGTGATAGTCCGGCAAAATTCGAATCCAATGTGCAGAGCGTTGAAAGATAGTCAGTTCGCTAACCGCTTTGGCAATCTCTGGTGCAAATTGCATGGCCGAGGCCCCTGTACCGATGACGACAACCCGCTTGCCCGCCAAGTCGACGCCGTGGTCCCATTGGCTCGAGTGAAAGGCTGGGCCCTGGAAGTCGGTCTTGCCCGCAAACTCAGGCACCATGGGTCGATTTACTTGACCTACGGCGCTCAAGACAATATTCGCCGTGTCCAAGGTCTCATTGCCATCGATGTCGCGGCTGACGACCTGCCAGTGTTGAGTTTCTTCTTGCCAGGTCAGGCTGATCACCTCGGTGTTCAGCCGCGTGTCTTCAAGCAGGTTGTACTTTGTGGCGACGTCATTGATGTAATGGTAAAGCTCGTCCCGCTTGGAATAGAACCCTGACCATTGGGCATTGGGTTCAAAGGAGTAAGAGTAGAAGTGATTGGGCGTGTCGACACCGCAGGCAGGATAGGTATTTTCATACCAGGTGCCACCCAGGGCCGGATTCTTTTCGAGAATCACAAAGGGCAGGCCAAGCCGCTGGCATTC
>DGOD01000143.1:0-15636 GCA_002389265.1 Gammaproteobacteria bacterium UBA4475 | reverse complement strand
GTTTAATATTGCTGGCGCAGGTTGGGTTTGCCACTGGACCCTTTGCCGGGCGGAATCCATGAAACCCATATCTTCCAAAAGCATCGGCACATATTCTTCTGCGACGTCTTCGCCCACCAAGACTGATGCCAATTGCTGCATGATCAAGGCGCTTGGCAGGGTGGGTAAGGCCCCTTCGTGGTCCGTGATTAAGGCCAGAGCCTGATCCCGAATCTCTTGCTGCCGGGCAAGCGACATTTTGCGAGTTCCGTCGATGTCGCCTCGTGAGGGACGTTCGGGGTTTGCAAGTATCGACAAGTCACCGCTCAGTTGGGCTATCGCGATCAGCAAGGTGGGAATGTTAGCCTCTTGCAGCGCAGCTTTCAGGTTTGCTGTATCAATGGCTTGCATGGTGAACTCAAAATCGAACGACAGGGAGTTTATATCATGCCTAATAGTCTTGCTGCACACCAGGGTGAGGCCGCTGTGACGAGCAGAACTAAAACCATCAGGTTGCCTTCGGAGAGATTAAAACGTTCACTGATCGTCTGCCAGGATTGATGCAGGACAATGCGGCCTAAGAGATATTCTAAGGCCATCGTTAAAGCGACCCAGAAACAGCCAATCAGCAGATAGAGCTCCTCGGGTAAATGACCAAGCCAGGGCAGTGTCAAATAGGTGATGACACCGATCAGAATCGACAGACTGAGTCCACTGAGGGTTAAGGCCGGGCGTGGGCCAAGCCAAGGGGTCAGCAGCTTGTCGCGGCTGACGCCATTGAGCACAGCGCCGGCGGCCATCAACAGCCAGAGCAAAAACACCTTCAGCAACAACAGCGTCACGCCTTGGACTCGCTATATTGTCGAGGCCTGATGGCTCGAATGCTAATTTTTTGAAAGCGTGGTTGTGAGGCTGACAGCAATGGTTTTACCCTCGGTTTGTGAGTCCTGAGTTCTGCCTAACAGGTTATCCCCCGGTCGGTGCTAACCTCTTGATGGGCGACAATTATCTTTAATTATGGCGGCTTACTGCACGGTTGCGCAGCAGCGTGGCGTTGGCAGAGGGTCGGTTTTTGTGGTTTAGTATTCGCCAACATCACCCATTCGAGGCATACCATGGCGTCCGTTACGGCTAACGATATATTGATTGAGTACGATACTTTCGGTGAACCTGCCGGTCGCCCCTTATTGCTCATCATGGGCCTCGGTGCTCAGATGACCCGGTGGCGTAGCGAATTGTGTGAGCTGCTGGCGGCACAAGGCCATTATGTGATTCGTTTTGATAATCGGGATGTGGGTTTGTCGCAGAAATTTGGCGCGGCAGGCATGCCTGATATGGCCAAAATTTTTGCCCAAGCGATTGCCGGCGAGCCAGTTTCGGCGGCCTATTCCTTGTCAGATATGGCCAATGATGCCGCCGCTTTACTGACGGCACTGGACATTCAGGCGGCACATATTTGTGGTGCCTCACTGGGTGGCATGATCGTTCAGGTCATGGCTTTGGAACATGGTTCTAGGGTGAAGTCGATGACGTCAATTATGTCGACCACAGGCGACCCCACCTTGCCGAAAGCGACACCTGAAGCGATGGCGGCACTGATGAGTCCCGCTGGGAAAAGTCTTAAAGAGGTCCTCGATCGAGCGGTGAAAAATGCCGCGGTGATTGGCGGTCCTGGCTTCCCCGCGCCGGAGGCTGAGATACGGGCGTTGGCACAGAGTGATTATGAGCGCAGTTTTTATCCTGAAGGGGTGGCGCGCCAGATGGCCGCAGTCGCGGCAACGGGCAACCGCCGTCCCAGGCTCGAGAAATTGGTGATGCCGACCCTGGTGATTCATGGACAAAATGATCCGTTGATCCCTGTATCTGGGGGAATGGACACTCACGCAGCAATCCAGGATGCGGTACTCAAAGTGTTTGAGGGCATGGGCCATAATCTGCCACAACCATTGTGGGGTGGCATCGTTGAGGCTATCTCGACACATACACGGGCACATGATTAGATTGGTGTCTTTGCACCCCCTGGCTAGGCGCCCCCGGCTAGGCGCCCCCGATTGCTACTGACCTAAAGATCAGCATGGATGATGACAATATATCAGACTGATGCTGAAGATCTCTGAACAGGGTAAGCTGACTCCCAGGTTTTAGCTTTGAACAGGTTGACGATTATGAATCATTTTGACGTTGTTATCGTGGGTGCCGGTTTGTCCGGTATCGGTGCTGCGTACCATCTCCAGGACCGATGTCCGGGTAAGACCTATGCCATTCTTGAAGGGCGCACTGAGGTCGGTGGAACCTGGGATCTGTTTCGCTATCCCGGCATTCGCTCTGACAGCGACATGTATACCTTGGGTTACAGTTTTAAACCCTGGCGCGAGGCGAAGGCGATTGCCGATGGTCCCGCAATTCTGAAATACGTTAATGAGACCGCCGATGAGAATCACATTCGGCAGCATATTCGTTTTAACCATCTGGTGAAATCAGCGGCCTGGTCAACGGCAGACGCCTGTTGGACAGTGACTGCGGCCACTGGAGATCAAGGGGATCTGGTCCAGTTTCAATGCAATATGTTGCTCATGTGCAGTGGTTATTACAGCTATAAGTCAGCCCATACCCCCGAATTCGATGGGTTAGAGGATTTTCAGGGCAAAATTGTTCACCCTCAGTTTTGGCCCAAAGACCTAGATTACAAAGGTAAAAAAGTGATTGTGATCGGCAGTGGTGCGACGGCCATGACGCTGATCCCAGCCATGGCCAAGGAGACAGCGGCGATTACGATGTTACAGCGCTCACCCACCTATGTGGTCTCGAGCCCGGCGGAAGACAAGATTGCCAATACCCTGCGCAAGTATCTGCCGGAAAAGGTCGCCTATTCAATCAGTCGTTTTCAGAAGACCTTGCTGCAAGGCATCCTCTACAAGCGCACTCGAACCCAGCCAAAGAAAATCAAAGCCTGGCTGCTGAATATGGTCAGAAAAGAATTGGGGCCTGACTATGATGTAGCGAAGCATTTCACGCCCACCTACAACCCTTGGGACCAGCGCATGTGTCTGGTGCCTGATGGCGACCTGTTTGGTGCCATTCGCTCCGGTAAGGCAAAGGTGGTTACTGACCATATCGATCGATTCACGCCGACGGGTATCAAACTGCAGTCAGGCGACGAACTCGAGGCGGATATCATCGTAACTGCCACGGGGCTTAATTTAGAAGTTCTGGGGGGGGCTACCTTCACTATCGATGGTGAGGCGGTAGACTTTGCTAAAACCTTTACCTACAAGGGCATGATGTATTCGGGCATCCCGAATCTTGTACAGACCTTCGGCTATGTGAATGCGTCCTGGACCTTGCGCGCCGATCTGACTTCCGAGTACGTGTGTCGACTGATCAACCAGATGGATGCGACCGGCACCCGCCAGTGCACCCCACACCTGCGTGCGGAAGATCAAAATATGCAGCAGCGCCCCTGGATTGACGATTTTTCAGCCGGCTATATGACACGAGTAATGCACCTGTTCCCGAAGCAGGGTGATCATATTCCCTGGCAGAACACCCAGAACTATAAGCTCGATAAGAAGATGATTCGGCATGCGCCCCTGGAAGACGGCGCACTGATTTTTGATAACGGCGAGTCTATGGCAAGCCATCAGGCAGAACTGGTCAATGCGCCAGACCGCGCAGCGTAAGCGACAGGGTCCGGGTTGATGTTAGGTCCCGCCGCGCAGCAGTTTGCCCGGTAATGCGCCGGTTGCTATGCCGTTTTCAAAGGTGACTTCGCCCCGTTTGATGGTGGCGATATAGCCGTTGGCCTTCTGAATCAGGCGTTTGCCGTCGCCCGGCAAGTCATACACCATTTTAGGAGGTTCGAGCTGCAGCTTGGCGTAGTCGATGATATTAAAGTCGGCAAGATATCCTGGCGCGATGACTCCCCGATCATTCAGACCAAAAACACTGGCGGTGTTTTGGGTCATCTTGTGGACAATAAATTCTAGTGGCAGCGTGTCGGCCACAGTTCTGTCTCGAGCGACATAACTGAGCATATAAGTCGGCACGCTGGCGTCACACAGAACCCCGCAATGGGCGCCGCCGTCTGACAGCCCAAAGACGCTGTGCGCCCGGGCAATATTATCGAAATAGGGACTCAGGTTGCCCTTGTAACCACCGAAGAAAAAGATGATCTGACGTTGTTCTGCCAACGTGTCCATCAAGACGTCCAGAGGCTCGAGCCCTCGCGCCTCGGCAAGGCCTGCGATACTGTCCTTGATACCTGGCTCGTAACTTAAAGCATCATCCAAGGGATACATCTCGTCATAGCTGGTGGTAAAGCGCTTCGCGTCAGGGTTGCGATGATGGATAGGTTGCTCCGTTTTGATCTTCTCTCGAAATGCCGGGTCCGCTAGATGCGCGATACGCTCATCCAGAGGTAGTTGTCTGATGGCCTTATAGCTGGGGAAGATGGCCAGTGGATTGATCGTTCCTTCAAGACTCATCAAGATCGAAGCCGGCCGCGCTCCGCATTGAGGACGCAGGCTTAGGCCTGACTGGCTCATCTTTTCGGCCAGTTGCCAAATTTTTTCACGCTTGCCTGGGGCCGTGAGCGTGGTGATGGTGCGGCCAGTGTCGCGCATGATCTGCTCGATCCAATTGAGCTCATCGTCGTCTTCCAGATAGTCGCTGATGATTTCGATGGTGCCATGGCCTAGCCCTTTGAATGCACCACCGATGGCTAGCATTTCCTTGGCGGCCGCGTGGGTGCCGGGGACCAAATTACCGGCCTTGTCCAGGTGGCCATAGAAGCGTGAAGTGGAAAATCCCAGGGCCCCAGCCTTCAGCGCCTCGCGAGTGACGCTCGCCATGCGCTCAATGTCGTGATCATTGGCGTCGTCATAACAGCGATCACCCATCACATAGCGTCGAATGGCGACATGGGGAACCTGGCCGCCCACATCCATGACGTAAGGTGTATCAATCGCATCTAGGTATTCGCTGTAAGTCTCCCAGCCCCAGGGTATGCCTTCGTTCAGCGCTGAGCCGGGGATGTCCTCAACGCTTTCCATCAGCTCGATCAGTTGATTTTCGTCACCGGCACGAACAGGGGCAAAGCCTACGCCGCAATTGCCCATCACCGTGGTGGTAACACCGTGCCAGCAACTGGGGGTTAGCTGTTTGTCCCAACAGACCTGCCCGTCATAGTGGGTATGGATATCCACAAACCCGGGGGTGACCAGATGACCTTCGGCATCGATTTCCCGCGTCGCCTGGCCAAGGTCCTGGCCAACGGCGGTGATCATTCCATCTTTCACGCCAATGGAGGCGCTGAAGAGGGCTTGGCCGGTGCCATCGGCAATGTTTGCATTTTTAATAATGAGATCAAACATAGCGTTACCTTTTAGGAGACCTAGTAGACATAGTAAAAGACTACTCAAACGCCCGATGTTTGTCACTTCTTGGGTCATAAGTCCGGCGGGAGAATTAGCATAATACTCAGCCTGAAGCCGTACCTGTGATAGTGTTGGAAGCTGTCATTCGAACGTGAGTCCAACGATGCCCAGCACAACTGTTAACAGCCGGCCGACTATGATGAAAGCCGTCGCGATTACCGCCCAAGGCCTTGAGATTGTCTCGCGCCCGATCCCTGTGCCCACGGATCAGCAGCTATTGGTCAAAGTTCATCGGGCAGCGTTGAACCGGGCTGATTTGGGTATGGCCGCGGGTCATCGCCACGGCCAGGCGGGTGGTGCAGGGGCTGTCGCGGGACTTGAATGGGCTGGCGAAGTGATCGGCGTTGGTGCCCAGGTTGAGGGTTTTCAACTTGGCGATCGGGTCATGTGCGCGGGCGCCGGTGGCTATGCCGAATATGCTATCGCTGATCCCGTACGGACCCATCATATTCCCAGTAATGCGGCCTTCGGCAACGGCATGACCTATGCTGAGGCCGCCTGTTTGCCCGTGGCAATGTCCACCATGCACGACGCGCTTGTGACTCTGGGTCGCTTTCAACCGGGCCAGTCGGTGCTGATTCAGGGCGCGAGTTCCGGAGTCGGTATCATTGGCCTGCAGATCGCGCGGCACCTTGGCGCGAAGCTGGTGATAGGCACCTCGACGAACTCAGCGAGACGAGCGCAGTTGGCGGACTATGGCGCTGATCTGGTGCTCGATTCGAGTACCGCCGACTGGCATGAGCAGGTTCTCCAGGCCACCGACAACCGTGGCGTTGATCTGATTGTTGACCAGGTCTCTGGTGGTGTGGCGAATAATAATATGCGAGCAACTCGCGTCACCGGCACGATCGTCAATGTCGGACGCCTCGGTGGTATGCAGGGTGAATTCAATTTTGACTTGCATGCATTGCGACGAATTAATTATATCGGTGCGACATTTCGAACTCGCAGCCGTGAGGAGGTGGCGCGGATCAATCAGCTGATGATCCAGGATCTACAGACAAAACTCGAGGCGAATGATTTCCGTATACCCATCGACCGGGAGTTCCCGCTTGAGGCGGCCGCCGATGCGCAAGCCTATATGGCGGCCAATCAGCACTTCGGTAAAATTTTATTGGCGGTTATTTAGTCAGACCTGAGAGCGAGCTAAATTCCGTCCGCCTTAGGTGGGGTTTTTATTTTCGGTGACTGTGGCATGATTGCTGCCAGCGCCCTGATGCGATGGCCATTGAACGGAGCAATACAATATGACTGATCTAAATGAATTAACTGCCGAAGAACGCCATGTCATTATCGACAAAGGCACTGAGCGACCTTTTACAGGCGAATATGATGAGTTTTTCGAAGGCGGACTCTATATCTGTCGGCAATGCGATGCGCCTTTGTATCGATCTGCCGACAAGTTCCACTCTCACTGTGGCTGGCCGAGCTTTGACGATGAAATCCAAGGCGCTGTAAGGCGCGAAACAGACGCTGATGGCCGCCGGGTTGAAATCCTCTGCGCCAAATGTGATGGTCATCTTGGTCATGTGTTTACCGGCGAAGGGCTGACCGTGAAGAATATTCGCCATTGTGTGAACTCGGTGTCGATGAAATTTGTCAGCAGTGAGGCGGAGAAATAGCAGGGCTTTTTAGAAACCGCAACACCGCAGGTCATATTCAACTCATAGCAGGCTGAATGATGAAGAAGACTGAGCAGCAGCGAGTCATACAGGGGTTGCTAGATCACCTGGACGCATCGACGAATGTGGATGCAGGTGGCCAGGTCAAAATTCCGGTGTCGACCTATTTGTGTCCTGAACGAGCGCAGCAGGAGTGGGATCTGTTCTTTCAGGATTACCCGAGCATACTGGGTCTGGCGGCGGACCTGCCGGAGGCGGGAACATTTTTTACGAATACCGACCTGGGCAAGCCGATTTTATGTACCCGCGATAACGAAGGTCGATTCCATGCTTTTCTCAATGTCTGCCGCCATCGCGGTGTCGTTGTAGAAGCGGCCGCCAGTGGCAAAAAGCAAACCTTCAGTTGTCCGTTTCACGCTTGGACTTACAGCAATCAGGGCGAACTGGTGGCGTTACCCAGAGAAGATCACTTCGGCCCGGTGGATAAATCTTGTCATGGTTTGGTGCGTCTGCCGGCCGAAGAAAAGCATGGCTTGTTGTTCGTCAACCCGAGCCCGAACGGCGCCCTTGACCTGGACGAGCGTCTGGGTGAATTGGGTCCTGAGCTTGAGTCCTGGAATCTTGGCCGATTTGTCGGTAGCGGTGCAGTCACCTATCCCCATGCCATGAACTGGAAGCTGGCGAATGATACCTTTGGTGAAACTTATCATTTTAACGTTCTGCACAAGAACACCCTGGCCCACGAGTTCTACGGCAATGTGCAGATGTATGACACCTTCGAGCGTAATCATCGCATGATGCTGTGTCTGAAAAATATCGAGACCCTTCGATATCAGTCAAAGGCTGACTGGCAGGTTCTAGAGGGTAGTTTGCCTGTGTATTTTTTGTTTCCGAATGTGCAGCTTATTATTGGTCGTGAAGGTCCTACTCTGGTTCGAGTTTATCCAGAGGAAGCGAATCCACATGCCAGTTACTCAAAAATCTCCTTTTATCTTGATTCAGAGCTTTTGACGCACACTGAGAGCGAAGAAACTCGACAGATATTGCTGGATATTCAGGGTCGAATGCGTGGTTTTGGTGAGATCATCCAACAGGAAGACTATGTGGCAGCGGCAAGCAGCCATGTGGGCATGCGCTCGGGGGCGCAAGAGTACCTGACATTTGGTCGTAACGAACCTGCGCTGCATCATTATCATAATACCTATCGAAGCGCATTAGGGCTGCCGCCACTGACTGTGAACAGTCATTAGCCGGTCCTGAGTTGACACTTTATGCAGACTCGCAGTGAAGCAGATAAGGCCCCTGCGTGTGGCAGATCACCGCGGGCGAAAAGCCCACGATGATATGGCTTGCAGAGGGTTAGGCAAGGTCACAACAGTCTGTCGCAAGACAACTCATACCGACTAACATTTATTTCAGGGGGTGGTAGTTGGTCGAAAGCGTGCTTTGCTTCGCCACAAAGCAATGGTCGGAATCAGAAACAGAGCGCCGCTGATCAACGCCGCAATCGGCCCGCCGCCTTTGCCGCCTTCCAGCAGGTTAAAGACGACCATAGCGATCGTAACCTGAGCTGAATAGACCGCAGCCCAAGGCCACATGGCCGGTGACATTTTCCAGAAACCATAGGCGCCGCCAGCGTAAATTAGCCAGTGCAGAGGTTCCGTAGCTTTGGCCCACCAACCTACCAGAGTGAAGCCAAACCAGATTTCCTCCCAGCGCTCAAATGGCTTAGTAAAAATATCAAATGGCATATAAATAAAAGTCATATAGAGGCAGAAAAACCAGATTAAATTCATCCACCAAGGGCGTGGCTGTAGGAGCGCTTTTATCTTGTTTATCATGAGTTCTCTCTCCGGAATGGTATTGCGTTTACGCTAATGTTGTGGGATTTTATCGACGCGGACCATCACCTCATTGCGTCGCAAAAATGGCGGCATAAACGGCGGATTGTAACTCGCGCCAACGACCTTACCCTGTGGTTGGATGTCGTTTTGCTCGAGGTGTTCCAATAGTATCGCCTGATGTTCGGCAAAGTTCTCATCGGTCCAGCGGCCTGAATAACGATGTACTGCCATCAATTGGGGTGGGATTGCCTGAATCGTGATGAGCGGGTTTGTGGGCTGCGGCACGCTTTGGCGGGTGTATTCAGCGGGCACGATAAAGGCGATGGACCAACCCGTAGCATCGGATCGCTGACGCACGGGCGCGGTCATGGCGATAGACTCGCCCGCACGGCCCTGCATTTGAGTGCCCGCGGCCATGCTGGTGGCTGTCACATTTTCGCCTGAGATATACTTGAACAGCCGTCTGAAACCAATATTTGCGGCTTCATTACGGTCGCTGGTCTCGGTGACGAGGGTTTCCGCCACAAGGTAAGCAGCATATTGTCGGTATTCGACTTCATCGAATTCAGCCATCACGGTGTAGGTGGGTTCTTCGATAGCCATGGTGCGGGCGGCAAAAAAAACCGCCAATAGCATTAATATTGCGGCGCTCGTCTTCATAATGATTTTCCTGCCTGCACGGAAGTGAGAGTGATTTTGATCTCTGCTGAGCTACGTAAATGCCGATCTATCGGATTCAATGCCCGCCATCGCCATCGCCTAGGTTGACAGTTCACGGCTGATTGCCTGTGGCGGCATCATGCCATTGGTGGCGATTATCGTTGCTGGGCAATGGTTCCGAATCGCCGAAGATAGCCCGGACCCAGTGTCCGTCTGTGGGATTCGGTAAGAGGATATAGCGACTGCCGAACAGGTCTCTATCCAGTTGCATCAGCGCTTTGCGCGCCGCAACGCCGTCAACATAGTAGGCCCTGCTGAAGTCGTTCAGGTTGTCGCCCATCAGCAGCACCACGTTGTGGCTGCTGGCGATCTCCGCTTGACGAATTTGTTTATTCGAGGAGTCTGTCAGTACAGTCAGGTGATCGGTGTCAGCATTGGGAAAGCCGTTCTCGATCAGGTGATCCAAGGCGTACTGATAAGTGGCGTCGCCTTGGTTACGGCTTGTAACATAAAAGACCTCAACCTGGTTGGCAGCGCAGAACTGCAGGAAGTCCAGGGCGCCGGGTGCCGCTTGCACTCGATTCTGCGGTATCCATGCGTCCCAGCGTTGGTCATCGAAGAAATCCTGGTCAGCTTTGAGCAATTGGGCCCAGTAGTCACGGGTATCCAAAATCGTATCGTCCATATCCAGAATGACCGCCAGAGTTGGCTCGCCAGGCTGTCGACGATCAAGGGCCCCTTGCAGTTGCATCCGCGCCAGGTTGTAGGCCTGGTAATACAGCGCCTCATATTCAGCGGCAGTTTGTTTCCAGGCCACGGCGACGTCCAGGATATTGACCGGTGCCGAGTTTGCCGGGCGGTGGGCGCAGCCGCTGAGGAGGATCGCCAGCACAAGGGCGCTGGTGCAAAGTCGTTGTTGGGGCTGCTTGAGTTGTGCCATGACCTAGACCCTTCAGGTTGATGGTTTAGCGTCTGTGCGCAACTGCCGCAAGACACTCGCCCGGCGGTCTTCGCCATCATGACACCAGCCCGGGGCGAAGCAGAGATACCGGAGCCGATCTCGCCAAGTTATGGCGCGTCGGCAATCTCGCCAGAGTGCCGCGTATTCATGAGTGGCAACCGTCAGTGGATTCCGGCTGTCGATATTGTGAGTCAGGCCGTAGACAGGCGGTTCATCGTCACGTTCGGCAGCAAAGGTCCCAAATAGCCGGTCCCAGATCACCAGCACCCCGGCGTGATTGCGATCCAGATAGATGAGGTTAGAGGCGTGATGGACCCGATGATGAGATGGCGTGTTGAATATCAACTCTATCGGTGCAGGTAGACGCCTCACCACTTGAGTATGGACCCAGAATTGATAAATGAGATTGAGGCTGATCATCAAAAAAATCATCAACGCATCAAACCCCAGGAGCGGCAGCCAGAGCCAGAACAGGAATTTATGCAGCCGCTCGCCGACACCCTGGCGCAGGGCGGTACCCAAGTTGAGCCTGACCGAAGAATGATGGGGTACATGTCCGGCCCAAAATACGCGAACCTCGTGATTGGCACGATGAAACCAATAGTAGGTGAAGTCATCCAAGAGGAAGAGCGCGACCCAGGCCCACCATTGCCGGCCAACAAGATCCCGCAACGGACTGATCTCATGCAGCGCATAGAATGCCATAAAAGCGAAAATCTTCGGTAGGAACTCAGCGATCGCTGATAACACCAGCATGGCCAATGAGGTCAGCGTATCTGCTGCACTATAAAGGTGGCGCTGTAGCTGGCGAGACAAGCCGATTTCTATGACAATAGCCAGCGCGAACAGCGGCGCGGCGAAGTTCACTAGATTGTCTTGGGCCAACTGGCCGAGAACTTGATCAATGCTCATTCGATTGAGTGGTGCCTGTGATGGGTCGCTCAGCGACTTTAGCATGAACAGCACTACAGGCAATCTTGTTGCAGATGGATGAAGCTGAAATTTGAGGCAAGGGTGTGTACATTTTGACATCCACCCCGGCCCTCCATTACGATGGCGCCTGCGCGATAGGCGTGTATTTAACGCTTCGTGATTTGATCAATTCGCGGCCCGCAGGCGGATAAAAAATAACTTTGGCGATAAGTTTGACGGCTTTTGACTGGTCTGATGGACCTTAAGGCCCGTATGAGAACGTGCAGCCAGTGAGACGAATAAAGCCCCGTGTGCTCCCAGAAAATCAAGGGGCACGTTTAGAATGATGTTTGATGAAGGAATTAACCTATGAAACGCGTATTAGCCTTGTTGATGTTTATCCCCATGTTCGCCATCGCCGCCGAGCCACCCACGAAAGAGATTGTGTGTCGAGCTTGCCATGGTGCCGCTGGTGCCGCGCCATTGATGGATTTGTATCCCAAACTCAATGGCCAAAACAAAGGCTATTTGGTGAGTTCATTGAAAGCCTATAAAGCCGGCAGTCGACAAGGTGGTATGGCAGGTGTGATGACCGCTCAGTCCATGAGTCTGTCTGACGCGGATATCGATGCCCTCGCAAGCTACTACAGCAGCCAGCCCTAGTCTGGGTTTGGGTCTCTTAGCTTGCCGCTGAGGCAACCACCGGCGGCGTTATTCATTCACGCAGCCGGTGGCTATTTAACGTTCGAAACCCTCTGATCTACGTTGTATTAATGCCTGCCTGACGACTTCGTCCGCGGGCCCGCAGCGCGTGGGCGATAGCTTGACGTCACGTCGATAGTCGCAGCCTCTAGATTATGCTAGTTTTACGGGCGATCACGGTGATCTGTCTGGCCGAGCTGGCCGAGTCCTTGTTAGTGTGCGGTTGCAGTATGGTTGCATGCATGGATTAATCAGACAGCCCGTAAATGAGAGTCGTTCAATCAAAGGGGGTCAGGCATGGATCTGTCTTACGGTAGTGAATACAGTGACTTCCGCGAGGAAGTTCGAGGTTTTATCGCGGCGCATCAAGATAAGTCGCCATCGCAAGCATCGATGCGTGGTGCCGAGGGGCTGGCGTGGCAGAAGTTACTGCTAGACAACGGCTATCACTCGCGGACAGTGCCCAAGGCTTATGGTGGATTCGGTGCCGAACCGGATATCCTCAAGTCTCGCATCATTTCTGAAGAATTTTCCGCCGCGCAACTCAGTACCGGTCTGGGTGGTCAGGGTATTTCCATGTTGACCCCGGTGCTGCTGGAGATGGGTACTGAGGCGCAGAAACTGCAATTCATCAAGCCGACGATTATGGGTGAGATGATATGGTGTCAGGGGTATTCGGAGCCGGGTGCGGGTAGTGATCTGGCGAGCCTGACCACCAAGGCAGAATTAGATGGTGATGACTGGGTGATCAATGGCCAGAAGATCTGGACCAGTACGGCGCAGCTCGCTGACTGGATATTCTGCTTGGTCCGCACCGAGCCCGACGCGCCCAAACATCAAGGTATTTCTTTCTTACTGTTCAGTATGGATACGCCGGGCATTGAGATTCGGCCGCTGGTAGACATGACCGGTGATGCCAATTTCAATGAAGTCTTTTTCACCGATGTCAGAGTCCCGAAAGATCAGATTGTCGGCCGACGAGGCCAGGGCTGGCAGGTCGCGAACGCCATTTTGGGTCATGAACGCGGTTCCTTGGCCCCCCCAGATGCCGCCGAGAATCGCCTCAAGGGCATAATCAAATTGATGGAAACCGAGACCATTGACGGCCACCGAGTCATGGACAGTCCGGTCTTTCGAGATCGTCTGATGAAATTGCAAGGGCAAGTGTTGGCAATGCGCTTTAACGACATGCGCTTGCTGTCGGCGAGAATCAACAAAGGCCAAGATGCACAACTAGCCGGTATGATCGTCAAGCTCCAGGGCACTGAGCTGCGGCACGAGCTGGAAGGGTTTGCTATTGATGTGCTGGGTGAAATTGGCCTCGCCTACGAAGACAATCCGTATCTGCGGGGTAATGGCTCTTGGCAATATCAGTATATGTACTTCCTGGGTTTGATCATTGGTGGCGGTACCTCCCAGATTCAAAAAAACATTATCGGTGAGCGTGGACTTGATTTGCCCCGCGAACCCAAAGTGGCAAAGGCCTAAGGAGTACTGACGATGGAATTTGGCTTATCCTCAGAACAAACCCTGTTGCAAGACACCGTCAATCGCTTTCTGGACGAGCAGGCGCCACTGGCGACAGTTCGACAAATTGCCGCCGCTGAAATTGACGACGGGGCCATCTGGAAAGGTCTGGTGGAGCTGGGAATACCCGCACTACTCGTCCCCGAACACTTGGGTGGCGTCGGCTTGGGTAGTCTGGATGCAGCTATTGTCGCCGAGTCACTGGGTTATCATGCAACACCGGCGCCCTTCTTGGGTACAGCGGTGATGGCGCCTCTGGCCTTTATTCAAAGTGGCCAACAAGAGGCCCTTCTGGGGCCCATGGCGCAAGGCGACTACCGAGTCGGTATCGCGTTCGGGGAGGCGATTGGCGCGCGCAATGATGCGGGCACCACGGTCTCGTCGGGCAAACTGACGGGCAAAGCAATTTTTGCGTTGGATGCTGCAGCAGACGGCTATCTGGTGGCGACTCGTGAGAAGCATCTGTATTTTGTCGAAGCCACGGCGAAGGGGTTCAGTCGTCGACTGTTGACGACTGTGGACAAGACACGTACTACGGTTGAGCTGGTGTTTGATGGTGTCGTCGCTGACCTGGTGAGCCAAGACCCTGGAGTCTTTGATCGGGTGCTGGATGCGGGCCGCGTGATGCAAGCCGCTGACACATTAGGTGCCGCTCAATACGCCTTAGATCAGGCCGTGGATTATGCCAAGCAACGTAAGCAATTTGAACGAGTTATTGGCTCTTTTCAGGCGGTCAAACATATGTGTGCGGAAATGGCCGCGAGCCTTGAGCCTTGCCGGTCATTAGTTTGGTATGCAGGTCACGCGCTTGATCATATACCCGAGGAGTCACGGGTAACCGCTTGTCATGCGAAGGCACACCTAGCTGAAGTCGGTCGATTTGTGGCGAAAACAGCCACTGAAGTCCACGGTGGCATGGGCTTTACGGATCTCGTGGGATTGCACTACTGGTTTAAGCGTATTGGCGCCAATCGACAGTTGTTAGGTTCGCCCGAGTTGGTGAGAGAAGAAGCCGCACGTTTACAGGGTATGGTTGCCTGAATATTGATATTGGCTGGGTCAATGTTGGCTCAGTTGCCGTGATTTGCCGAGACATAGTATGTGTCAACACCGGAGCTAAGATACATGAGTGAAGTTCAACCAGAAAAACCCAATCGCCTGCAGGCCATTGAAGTGCTGACCGCGCCGGGTGAGCCTTTTGAACTGACCGACGGGCAAGTATGGGGGCGCGATTGTCGGATCTTTAAGAATGCGCCGGCCACACTCCGTGACTTGTTTGATTCGACCCGCAGTGATGAGACGTTTTTGGTTTACCAAGATGAGCGTTACAGTTTTGAGGAAACTTGGCAACGAACCAGCCAGATTGCGGCCATTCTGATAAATGATTACGGTGTTGTTAAGGGTGATCGGGTCGCGATTTCCATGCGCAATTATCCAGAATGGACCATGGCCTTTAACGCCATTACTTCTATTGGTGCGGTGGCTGTGGCGATGAATGCGCTGTGGCTCAGTCACGAGCTACAATATGGCCTTGAAAACAGTGGCAGCAAAGTACTGCTGGCCGATCAGGAGCGTGTCGATCGATTAGTCCCTATTCTGGATTCATTGGCAGTCTCTGTGATCGCTGTGCGACCCACCGAGGCCTTGCCTGCAGGAGTCGCTGACCTAGCGCACTTGTTAGCGGCTTGCGCCGTCACGGACATGCCCCAGGTGCCGCTCGACCCGAATGATCCGGCGACGATTCTCTATACCTCCGGTTCAACGGGCTACCCAAAAGGCGCCGTGTCCTGTCATCGGAATATTATTACAGCCTTAATGTCCTGGGAGTTAGAAGGCCAGATTGCAGCGCTGATCAGCGGCGTGACCCCGCCAGTACCAGATTACCAAGCGGCAACCTTATTAGGGGTGCCGCTGTTTCATGCAACGGGCCTGTTGGCGGTGCTAATGATGAGCTATCGCAGTCAGCGCAAGATGATCTGTATGTACAAGTGGGA
>DGOD01000010.1:1653-2606 GCA_002389265.1 Gammaproteobacteria bacterium UBA4475 | reverse complement strand
CTAAGACCCTAAGACCCTAAGACCAAGTGTCAAATCGCAAGATTTCACTAACGGGCTTGCGAGATACGGGGCCGAATTTACCTAGGGGATAGCCAACGGGTATCAGGCTATAGGCGCCCATGGATTCCGGCAATTTGAGGACTTCACTCACAGCAGCGCGATCGCCCAAGGCCAGGGTGGTGGGTGCGGCGCCTAAGCCCAGCCCGCGGGCAGCGAGCAGCAGATTTTGAATGCCGGGCCAGATGGATCCGCCACCCATGGCCATGGTCGCGGCGTCTACCTTAACGCCGAAATCCATGCAGGCAATGATCAGCGCGGGTATTTCGTGGAGATGTTCCATTTGCCAGATGACTGACTGCATCATACGTAGGCGTTTGGCTTGATCATGGTGGGGTAATGATCCCGGGTTGTCGATCATTGGTCCGATATACGCCTCGACGCCCTTGCGGTTCAACTCGGCAAGTTGTTGCTTGACGCCCGCATCGCGAACAATAATCCACCGGCCACTCTGCATATTCGAACCAGAAGGTGCCTGATTGGCGGCATCTATGAGCTTGACCAGCAACTCTTCAGGAACAGGCTTGGTGTCGAGTTTGCGCATCGCGCGACAATGATACATGGCATCGAACAGTCCCATTTCTTCCATAATAATCTCCTCGTCGTGGTGTGAAGGTCGTGTCGTCTAATGCACTGGATGAACCTGGCGCATTACCTCGGCAGAATTTCGATAGTCAGGGAACTATAGCGTATTGTCAGCGCCGCCTGCTAGTTTCCTCGCAGACAGCCCGCTGTTTGCAGTTTAGAGCTGTCTCGTGTCGAGAGTGTGGCATGCGAAGGCGGATATGAGAGGTTACTAGATAGCTGGTTTCGAAGGGTTGTTAGCGCACTGGCGTGACCTTGATCGAGTTTGCACTGCGTGCTGGTGGCAGCATAGACGCCGCTTGCTTATCAGC
>DGOD01000010.1:0-1626 GCA_002389265.1 Gammaproteobacteria bacterium UBA4475 | reverse complement strand
TTTGATAAGCCTATTTGATAAGCTCTTCAGAACCTTGGCGGCTTAAGGCCTTTAAGCTCTTTGAGCCGGCGCTCGATTTGAGACGTGATTTTGCCTAGTACTTCGACTTGTTGTTGCAGCTGTCGATTCCGATGCAAAGTATGGGCCGCCAGCAGATCTAACTGTTCCGCAGTGACATCTTCACTTTGAACGATCCCAATGATTTCCTCTGCGCTCAAACGATCTATGTCGAAAGTATCTTTGTCCACGGTTTTCCCTTCATTGCCGGCAGCAACACTGCGTTGTGATTACTATAACGGTTAAAGGCGGTTCGCAGATTAATCTGGATCAGGTAATGAGGCGGGGCAGGGTATTTTGACCGGGTTGTCCCTAGCTGCAGGAAAACCGGCGTGCCGAAAGGGCACGCCGATTGCCAGGTTGATCGCGATGGCTTATGACTTCAAGTTGCGGATAATCGCCAAGTTAGATTCAGCGAGGGTGGCAGGGTGGTCAGTGTCTGTAAAGTCGGTGATGTCAGCCCAAGCATCATTGATATCCTCAGGTGAAAAGCCATCCGTGACGCTGAAGCTTTTGCCTTTCGAGCGTTCCCAGCGAAGCTTAGCAACAAAGCCTGCGCCGACTTCAAACAGACCACCCGTTTCGCGGCTGTTCTCGTCACAGAGTTTCAATACCAGCGGCATCACAAATTCAGGGCGAAGGGCATCGACCATTTCCTTTGGCATCACGGTTTCCGTTAGCCTTGAGCCCGCGATTGGGGCGATGGTGTTGACCAGAATGTTTTTACTGCGTCCTTCCAATGCCAATGTTTGAGACATGCCATGTAGGCCCAGTTTCGCCATGCTGTAGTTGGTTTGACCAAAGTTGCCGTAGATGCCGGCGGCCGAGGCCGTAAAAATGATTCGTCCGTAATTCTGGTCTCGCATATAGGGCCAGGCGGTATGGCAGACCTGATACGCGCCTTTGACATGGACGTCATAGATCAAGTCCCAATCCTGGTCTGTCATTTTGTGGAAGGTCTTGTCTCTCAAGATGCCGGCGTTATTGATAACCACGTCAATCTTGCCAAAGCTATCCATGGCCGTTTGAACAATCTTGTCGCCATCGGTGACTGAATCATAGTTAGCGACTGCTGTGCCGCCCGCGGCCTTGATTTGATCGACTACAACATCGGCTGCCGCTTTGTCGGCACCATCGCCGAAGACCGAGCCACCTAAGTCGTTGACAACGACGCTGGCACCGCGGGCGCCCATTGCCAACGCATAGCTGCGGCCTAATCCGTTGCCGGCACCGGTGACGATGACGACTCGGTCATCAAATCTAACTTCTGACATAGTTTGTACTTCCATTTAAGTGGATTGAAATCAATAAGGTTTTGAACTGATGTTCCCTGCCTGTGCCGGCATTCGTGTTTTGCGCCCTTGGCGCAAAGCCACGAATTTACTCATTACTATAGAGGGTGACAACGCAGGCGCCACCTAAACCTAGGTTATGTTGTAGGCCGTGTCTTGCGCCTGCGACCTGACGATCGCCAGCGTCGCCACGAAGCTGCCAGACGAGTTCGGTACACTGAGCAAGTCCGGTTGCGCCCAAGGGGTGACCCTTGGATAACAATCCCCCGGAAGGGTT
>DGOD01000231.1 GCA_002389265.1 Gammaproteobacteria bacterium UBA4475 | reverse complement strand
TAGCATTGAACCGTAACATTGAACCGTAGCATTGAACGGAAGTTGTTATGCCGACCGAACCGCCTTTAGCAGACAATTTAGCAGACAATTTAGCCGACCACTCAGTTGAGCATTCAGTTGAACCGTCAGTTGCTCATGATGTTGAAGAACAGCCTGAAGCGTTAGCTGCTCCGCAGGCTATAGCGGCGACACCGGGTACCCGGGCGGAGTTGCTACGTGATGTGGTTGTATTTCAGGTGAGGCTGGCCATGGACGGTCTTCGTGACCTGGTGTTGAGCCCGGTTTCAATTTTCCTGGCACTGGCTGGCATTGTGTTCTCGCCTAAGGATCCACACAAATTTTTTCGGCGTTTGATGCTCCTGGGGCGCCGCAGCGATGTCTTCATCAACTTGTTTAATGCCCGCGTCGACGATGCTGAGCAGGTTGCACCATCCTCGGACAGCTACGTTAATAAGCTTGAGGCTATCCTCGTGGATGAATTCACCAAGCGCCGTGGCGCCAGTGGTTTAAAGGCCAGCACGATAGATTTAATCAACAGGCTGCGAAGCCGCCATCAGCGTAGTCGCTCAAACAGCGGCAATGACGGCTGAGACTCAAGGGGCGACTCAGTAACTCTTGTCCTGCCCAAGGACCTGCTCAGCGATAAATGACTTAATGAGTTCCTGACTAATAGGTGCGATAACCGGAATCATGATCTCTCTAAGATAGCGCTCGACATGATACTCCTTCGCGTACCCCATGCCCCCGTGGGTCAGCACCGCCCGCTGGCAGGCGCTCAGTCCAGCCTCAGCCGCCAGATACTTCGCACTGTTAGCCTCGGCGCCACAGGGTTTGCCTGCGTCGTATAGGCTAGCTGCCTTCTGTACCATAAGCTGAGCGGCTTCAAGCTCCATCCAATTGACGGCCAGCGGATGTTGAATGCCCTGGTTCTTGCCAATGCTGCGGTTGAACACTACCCGGTCCTTGGCGTACTGACTGGCTCTCGCCAGCGCCGCCTGCCCCAAGCCGACAGCTTCTGCGGCTATCAGGATGCGTTCGGGGTTAAGGCCATGCAGTAAATACTTCCAACCCAGCCCTTCTTCACCGATGCGATCTTCAATCGGGACAATCAGGTTGTCGATAAACAAGGCGTTGGAGTCTACGGCTTTGCGGCCCATTTTTTCGATTCCACGCACTTCGATAGACTCGCGATTCAAGTCAGTGTAGAACAGGCTCAGCCCTTCTGTTGGCTTCTTGCAATCAGCCAGAGCCGTCGTACGAACGATTAACAGTATCTTATTAGCTGTCTGGGCCGTAGTGGTCCATAGTTTGCGCCCATTAATCACATAGTGATCGCCATCTCTGACCGCTCGAGTGGCCAGTTGTGTGGTGTTCAAACCGGCGTCTGGCTCCGTGACACCAAAGCATGCGCGGTCGTGACCTTGGATCAATGACGGTAAAAACCGCTGTTTTTGGTCTTCGGTGCCGAACAGAACAATGGGATTGGGGCCAAACAAGTTCAAGTGAACTGCCGATGCGCCGGTCATGCCGGCACCGGAGCGGGCGATGGTATGGGCCATGATTGCGGTTTCGGTTATGCCGAGTCCCGCGCCACCATAAGCTTCAGGCATGGCGATACCCAGCCAGCCACCGGCGGTGATGGCTGCCACGAACTCGTCGGGAAAAACGCCGTCCCGGTCGCGGGCGAGCCAGTAGTCGGCGTCGAAACTGGCGCAAATTTTCTCGATAGCCTGCTGTATCGAGACTTGTTGCGAGGTGTATTCAAAGTTCATCGTTCACTCCAACGCATAAAGTAGGTGTCATGGTTTTCATCTACATTGAGATATCTTGCTGGCCAATTGGCCTGCGTCACGCCTAGCAAAATAGCGGATTGGATGAGTTATTTCCATTTTATATACATTTATTACCGCTTAAAGTCTGTTAGGATTCGGCGTCTAAGACTGGCCAGCCTAGTAGTCGCTATAAAAAAGACGCTAGCGGTAAAGGAATGAAAAAGCATGGCAAGTAAAAACACATCTCAAAAGCGTGAAGTCACCAGAGCGGCATTAATCAGCGCGACTCATGAACTGGTATTGCTGCGAGGCTACGAAAAAATCTCTATCCAGGACATCACAGAAGCTGCACAAGTCGGTCTTGGCACGTTTTATAATTATTTTCAAACCAAACAGCTAGCCTTTGAGGCGGTTCTGGAAGATATCCAAGGTCGTTTTAACGACTCGTTGAACGTCATTCGCCAGCCACTCAAGGACCCTGCAACAATTGTCGCCGTCACTTTGCAATATAGCCTTGCTCAAGCCCAGGACAATCGCGACTGGACGACTTTCGTTGAATTTACTGGTCTCACAGACCAAAGGGTGCTACATCAAGACGCCGAGCAATTGCTGCTGGATATTCAGCGGGGTGCTACCGGCGGACGGTTTAAGGTTAATGACCCAACACTCACCCATAGCC
The DNA here is from genome assembly GCA_002389265.1 of Gammaproteobacteria bacterium UBA4475. Classification (GTDB taxonomy): domain Bacteria; phylum Pseudomonadota; class Gammaproteobacteria; order Pseudomonadales; family Azotimanducaceae; genus UBA4582. The sequence goes on along the minus strand of DGOD01000231.1, from coordinate 4,015 downwards.
TGATACTCGGCATGATCAAGCACGTGAGCCTAGAAATACGCAGGGGCAACCTATCTCGATCAGCCATACCCGAAACCACCAGACATGTATTACGCATGCTCGGATTACCTGACCAGGTGGCCAAAGCATTAACTCAAACGCCAATGTCACCTGTCGCTGTGCCACGTCGCTCTGAAGCCGGCGCAACACTGGCTATTACGGCTTAATCCTAGCGGCCGGCTTTGACACGAGCGGGCCGTAAGTTAGTCAGCCTGAAGCCAATGGCTTGTTGACGGGTCCGCACTAGACTTCTCACAACTTACCGGGCGCCCCACCAAAATATTGGCAGGTGGCCCCTGACCATGCCAACGTTCAATTGCCACGCAGCGAGCCTGCGTCGAGGAACTGAAGCATCTACCTATCAAGCAATAAACCCGCCGCCTCCTAGCCTTTGGCATCACCTGACTTTACCCGCAGTGAAGCTCAGACGTATCTGCTGACTGACTGTCTGACAAAGATGACCGTTGGACAATCTAGCCATAATTAAGGCCTTGATTCGCCTGCCAGAACAGATTCGCGGCTTTGGTTATGTCAATTTTGGTCATGTCAAACAACAACCTCTCGATCGTGCCAACAAGACACGGAAGGCGCTACTGGCAAAGTGGGATACACGGGATGAGGTGATCAAAATGATCGAACAGTGGGCAGCCTGATTAAGCTGGCTCTAATAAAAGACGGCTCCGCCGCAAACCCGTTGAATTGCAGCATTACAGCGAAGGGATAGGAACAGATGAATAGAATTTATCGGTGTAGATGCCGATGCTATCACCCATATCAACGGCATTGATGATACTCTGTTGAACAGTTTCGTGACCGCTACGGTATAGCGTATTCCCTTGGCCGAATGACAGACTCAGATAGCGGCGTGTCTATTTCTGCAGTGGCGGCTCGGTTGAGTGACCTGGTATCGCGTTAATTTTGACCTTGAAGAATCTTAAGGATATACCCCATGAACTGGCGAAACCGACGTTTACTCGATCAATTCGGCATTCAACACCCGGTGCTGCTCGCGCCGATGGCAGGTGCGACTAATGCGGACATGGTCGTTCGTGTGAGCAATGCCGGTGGTATGGGTGGCCTTGGCGCTGCCGGGTTAAAGCCTGACAAGCTGCGCCAGGTCGTTCGCGATATCAAGGCCGGTACCGAGTTACCCTTTCAAGTAAATTTGTTTGCCGCCGACACTGAGCACCCTGCGACCCCTGCCGTTATCCGTCCTGGATTACGAGATCGCCTCGAAGGCTATCATCGAGAGATGGGCCTACAGGCGTTACCGGAACCTGGAGGCTTGTTTGGTCCTGCCATGGAACAGCTCGACGTTTTGCTCGAGGAACAGGTTCCCGTGATCAGCTTTCACTTCGGTGTAGACCAGGCGACCGTGGCGCATATCCATGCTGCCGGGGCTCAAGTTATCTGCAGCGCGACCACCGTGGCCGAGGCGAGAACCCTGGCGGCGGCAGGGGTTGACGCTATTATTGCACAGGGTGCCGAGGCCGGGGGGCACAGAGGGACTTTTCAGGGCGACTATCGTGATGCGCTCATAGGCACGTTGGCCTTGGTACCGCAGATCAAGGATGCGGTGAATGTGCCCGTTATCGCGGCCGGTGGCATCATGGACGCCCGCGGTCTGGTTGCCGCGTTAGCGTTAGGCGCCAGTGCCGTGCAAATGGGCACTGCTTTTTTGGGCTGTCGTGAGACGCCGATTACCGAAGCCTGGCGTCAACAGTTATTCAGCAATGAAGCCGATCAACTGGTGGTTACCAGTGTTTTGTCAGGCAAGCCTGCCCGTGGTATTCGAAACCGATATATCACTGAGCTGGAAGCTCTCGACGAGGTCATGCTGCCCTACCCCCTGCAATATTCCCTTTCTGGCGCGTTGCGCGCCAGCGCCCAGGCGCAGAACAACCCTGACTTTTTGGCAATGTGGTCTGGTCAGGGCATTGGTTTATTGCAGGAAACTACGATTGAGGCGTTGATGAAGAGCTTGGTGACTGATGCGAGGCGCTTGATTAGCGAGCTCTGAGTGCCGGTTGTCTCACAGCAAAGGTATGTTTCTATCTGTAAAAATAAAAACCGTACATGATTGACACTCATTCGAGGCGAATGAACACCGTCAGGAGAGTGAGATGGAAAATGCAGCTGCTGTGGACCAGGCCATCGTCATCGATGACCCACGCCCACAGGGCTTGGGTTGCTATAGACCAAGCACCATTTTTGCCATGATATTGCGCTGAATTTCATTCGAACCCGCATAGATAGATACTTTGCGCGTGTTGAAGTACTGGGGCGCTGCGACCGCGGCATAGTCAGGGCCGATGGGTTCGACGTTCAAACCCTTGACGGGCCCGCTGTTATCGAAGGGCACAACATAGTTACCCACGGCTTCAACCGTCAGCTCAGTCAGCAGTTGTTGAATCTCAGTACCTCGGCACTTTAACAAGGACGATTCTGGGCCGACGTTGGCACCTGTTGACAGACTGCTCAAAATTCGCAACTCAGTAAACTCCATCGCCTGGATCGCAATTTCAGCTTCGGTCAATTTACGTCGGAAGTCGGGCTCCTCCAATAATGCACTGCCCTCGCCCGCCTGTTCACTGGCGGCAATCATCTTCAATGCCGCCAGGCTCGCTTTCAGCCCGTGCGAATAGGCATTGCCGCGCTCGAACTCAAGTAGGTATTTCGCGTAAGTCCAGCCTTTACCTTCTTCACCCACCAGGTTTGCAACGGGAACCTTAACGTCGGTGAAGTGCACCATATTGATTTCTTGAAAGCCCTCCGGTGGTACATCGATGGTGACAATCGGTTGCACATCGATGCCTGGCGTAGACATGTCAATCAGCAGAAAGGAGATGCCCATTTGCCGAATGGATTCATCGCTGGTGCGCACCAAGCAGAAAATCATATCTGCATATTGACCCAAAGTATTCCAGGTCTTGGTACCGTTAACGATGTAATGGTCACCGTCACGGACAGCGCGAGTCCGCAAGGACGCCAAGTCAGAACCTGAGCCGGGCTCAGAATAACCCTGACACCACCAGGCTTTGCTGGCGAGGATGTCTGGCAGGTATTTATCTTTCTGTTCCTGACTGCCGTACTTCATGATGACCGGCGCCACCATTGATTGACCGAAAGGTAAAATACCTGGAGTTCCAGCGGCGGCCATTTCCAGGTCGAAGAGGTAGCGTTGCGTGGCTGTAAAATCGGGCCCACCCAGTTCTGCGGGCCAGTCGAGTCCAGCCCAACCCTTCTTATATAGGGCCTGCTGCCAATACACGTGATCTGCCTTGGTGAGGTGGCCATTGGCGCTGCGCTTATGACGGCTTGCCATTTCCTCAGGATAATTCTCAGCGATCCATTGCTTCACTTCCTGTTGAAATTCAAAATCTGCCTGGCTAAATCCAAGATCCATCACCGCGTCCTCTCTATGTCGTCGTTGGTAGCCATTATAGTTAGATTTGACGCCGAGATGCTATGGCTTTTGGCCTGGTATGCATCGAGTGCGGGGTTTTGAATATGGTATAGTTCACCACAGGAATGTTGACCCGACAAAGAGTAAATCAAGCATGACAAGTTCTGCCCAAATGCAATCAGTCCGCGACTATTTTTTCGCCCTGCAGACCCATCTCTGTCAAAGTCTGGCCGCTATTGACGGCGGCGCCGACTTCAGTATCGAAGATATTCACGCCGCCAATGGCGCTCATTCTCGACCGCGCGTTCTGGACGGCGGTCGTTATATCGAACGCGGCGCTGTTCAATATAGCTACAGCTTGGGCGCCCAGCTGCCGGCCGCGGCCAGTGAGCGCAACCCTCACTTGGCGGGCAAAGGTTTCGAGGCAGCAGCGATTTCCATGATCATGCATCCGCGCAATCCCTATGTGCCGACATTTCATGCGAATCTGCGGTTTTTTTTAATCGATGAGACTAACTGGTATTTTGGCGGCGGCTTTGACCTGACCCCCTACTACCCCTTTAAAGAAGA
>DGOD01000245.1 GCA_002389265.1 Gammaproteobacteria bacterium UBA4475 | reverse complement strand
TACCGCATCTATTCCATGACCAAACCCATCGTCTCGGTGATGGCCCTGATGTTGATCGAGCAAGGCAGGCTGCGCCTGTATGACGCCCTGCCGCAATTTAATCCAGTGTTTGCCGGCATGCGGGTACTGCATGCCAGCGGTCGGCTTGAACCGGTTGCGCGCCCCATACTGGTAGAAGACCTGCTGACCCATCGTAGCGGGTTCAGCTATGAGTTCATTACCGGCTGCCATATTGCACCGGGCTATGACGCCGTGGACCTGAGTAGTGATGGTAAATGCAGTCTCGACGAGATGATGACCAAACTCGCTGCCCAACCGCTGGCATTCCAGCCTGGCTCCCAGTATCGCTACAGCGTCTCTACTGATGTCCTGGCCCATGTGCTGGAGAAGGCCACGGGTCAGAGTCTTGTGAGCTTGTTGCAAGAGCACATACTCACGCCACTGGGCATGCATGACACGGACTTCCATGTGCCTGCCGCCAAACAGGCACGTCTGATGCCGATGTATGGCGTCACTGATGTGAGCGAATTTTCATCCCTGAACCCACCGTCAGTGCAACGTTTGATCGACGCTAATGTTGAGGACATGTACCCGTCCACCGACCCGGCATTTACTCGCGGTGGCCATGGACTATATTCCAGTCTGAGTGACTACGCTCGCTTTGCTCGCATGCTGTTGACCGGCACGACACCAGACGGTCAGATTCTTTTGTCTCGAAAAATGCTGGATATGATGACCACCAACCGCATTCCAGACAGCCAACTGCCCCTGACCATCGGCATGAACCCATTACCGGGTTATGGCTGGGGTTTGGGTGTGCGTATCATGATGGATACAGGCAAAGCCTTGGCTCTTACCGGCCAAGGCGAATTTGGTTGGGCCGGCGCTGCCAGCACCTACTTTTGGGTTGATCCCAAGGAGGATATGATTGGAATCATCATGGCTCAATACCTGGGTTCGGTATTGCCCATGGCAGACGATCTGCGGACAGCTGCGTACCAGATGCTGCCGTAAAGCCAGCTGATTGACGACATATGGCACCAATACCTGGATGATAACCAGCCCATTGAATGCACAGCGGCCTAACTGCTGACACTAAAATCAGCTGACACTAACAGCTGATTTTAGTGTACTAACCGGAAAATCGAAACATGTCTCGCTCACCCTTATTCATCCGCTTGGACAGCGCCGACTGCACCCTCGTGGTTGATTGTCAGCGCCGAACACCCGCCTTGTTATATTTTGGCAAACGACTGTCTGCCAGCACCACCCCTGAGATGCTGTTACAGCTCAGTACACGACAAGAAGCAAAATGCGCCGCGGTGGTCGAAGCCCCCGTATCGTTATCACCCTTGTTAGGTGAGGGTTTCACCGGCGCGCCAGGACTTGAGGTGGTCAACGACAGCATCGCCTGGTCAGCAGGACCGCAACTCAGTGAGATCAAGCAAATCGATAAGGCAACTGTAGAGTTCAGCAGCACCGATAACCTAAGGGGCATCACCTTAGTCCATCGTTTGCAGCTTGATCACCACAGCAATGTGCTCGAAGCATCCACCCGCTTGACTAACCTCAATGACGTACCCTTACAGGTTAATTGGTGTGCCGCGCCCACCCTGCAGTTACCCCATCATGTGAATCAATTAACCAGCTTTGAAGGTCGCTGGTCGAATGAATTTCAGCGCCATTCTCTGGCGCTCTTTCTCGGCAGTTTTGTTCGGGAAAACCGCAAGGGTAAAACCTCCCACGATACCTTTCCCGGCTTGTTGCTTCACACCGCTGATGCCAACGAGCAGTTCGGCGAATGCTATGGGTTTCATTTGGGCTGGAGTGGCAACCATAAAATGCAAGCCGAGTTGCTGGCTGACGGTCGCCGCTACCTGCAAATGGGCGAACTGCTTTTACCGGGTGAGCTGACCTTGGATAAAGGCCAGAGCTATCAAAGCCCGAGTCTCTATGCGTCGTTCTCAGCGACTGGCTTTACTCATCTGTCGGCTAACTTCCATCACTTCGTCAGGGCGAATTTACTCAGTGACGCCCAGCGCCAAAAACCCCGGCCGGTACATTACAACACCTGGGAAGGAATTTACTTTGACCACAATGTCGCCACCTTGCAGCAACTCGCCGATAAGGTCGCGACACTTGGCGTCGAGCGTTTCGTTTTAGATGATGGCTGGTTTAAAGGTAGACGAGGTGATCATGCGGGTTTGGGCGACTGGACCGTAGATGCCACTGTTTACCCCGACGGTCTGGCGCCGCTGATCGAGCACGTCAATAAGCTGGGCATGGAATTTGGCATCTGGCTTGAGCCTGAAATGGTCAACCCTGACAGCGATTTATATCGCCAACACCCTGACTGGGTGCTCAATAGTGAAAACAATGAACAACTGCGTTTCCGCAATCAATTGGTTTTAGATCTCACCCGGGTTGAGGTCACTGATTACTTGTTCACCGCGATTGATGACTTACTACGACAATACCCTGCGATTGCGTACATCAAATGGGATATGAACCGCGACATTAACCATGCCGGGAACTTCGAGGGTAAGCCCGCCATCCATCAGCAAACATTGGCGGTATATCGCCTCATCGATCGCTTGAAGGCTGCCCATTCGGGTCTTGAAATCGAAAGCTGCTCATCCGGTGGCGCGCGAATCGATTATGGCGTACTGGCTCGCACTGACAGAGTATGGACCTCAGATTCTAATGACGCTTTAGATCGCTTGAACATTCAGCGCGGTTGTTCTTTCTTCTTTCCTGCCTCGGTAATGGGTGCTCATGTAGGCCCTCGCAATTGCCACATTACCGGTCGTCGAGTCAGTATTGAAATGCGCGCCGCGGTCGCCTTGTTTGGCCACATGGGGATTGAGATGGATCCGCGCGAACTGACCGCACCGGAATTCACCACCTTGAGTGCGGCTATCGCCCTGCACAAGACTCACAGAGCGTTTATCCACAGTGCGCAGCTATATCGGCTTGACACTGACGGCAACTCGATCAATTTTGGATTTGTCGATGGGGCTAAAACTCATGGTCTTTTTGCCTATAACAGCGTTCGCGAAACCGCCCGCACAGTTCCCGACAGATTGCGCTTTGTTGGCCTGGCCGAGGAAAAAATTTATCGGCTCAAGCGCATTTGGCCAATGGCACTACGGGAGTATTCTGAGTCGGTATTATCTGTCATCGAAAACCAACACTTCACTGGCGAGGCCTTGATGCAGTTCGGTCTCCAAATGCCCATTACGAGGCCGCAAACTACCATTATCTTTGAGCTCACGGAGCAAAGCGGCAGTGCAAGCTGACATTGAACAACAAACCCACGTCCGCAGCCAATTATCAGCTCGGCGGCTGGCTAAAAGGTCCTAGCAGCGGAACTGGCTGATCTGGATTTCTTCGCCCTGATCCGTGTAATCACCCGCCGCCCTGCCACGGCGAAACTCGCCCCAGTTGATCGGCCTGTAGCAGGCGGGGTGCTGGTCGTCCGTGGCCAGTGGCTGCACAACGGTACGATTGGCGGGATTAAGGAAAAATGGGGCACTGAATCGCTCTCGAGTGCTTGATGCCAAAACCCGGTGTTCCGGTGCCTGCAAGCGATCATTGCTCCACACTTGGAGCATGTCGCCAATATTGATGATCAAGCCATCAGGCACCGGCTCGATTAAATGCCAGCTGTCATCCCGATAGACCTGCAGAGCCGCCACCTCATCCTGCACCAATACGGTCAGCGCTCCTGAGTCCGTATGCCTGCTGATACCCAGATGGCCCTGTTCAACGCCACTAACCGGGTCACGGGCCAAAGGTTCGCTGCACAAGGGATAGTAATTCAAACGAGCATAGCTGGTATGCCCCTGAACGAACCCCTCCAGCAACGTCTCGGGTGGCAATGCCAGCGCCTGCGCAATGGCCGTCATCAAACGCAAGCTCAACGTCTCGCAGGCCGTAAACCAGGCCCGTAGCGTCACCTGTAATTGCGGCCACTGTGCCGGCCATTGGGACTGACACGATGGATTAGCATCACGCCAGTCAGCGCCATAGTCAAAAATCTCTTTCCAGTCGCGGACGTTTTTTGTCAGCTCTTGATCATAAAAACCCATAGGGTTAGCTTCCGTACGCATCACACTGCGTTTAATCTCCCTTGGGCTATGAAAGAAGTCGTCGCAGGCACTTAGAAAACCTTGCCTGAGCTCTGCATCAATCCCGTGATTGACCACCTGAAAAAAGCCCCAGTCTTCGCATGCCTCACCAATCTGCCGAACAATAGCAGCATTGTCAGACAGGCCAGCGATATCTATAGTTGGTATATTTAGTGTTTTCATCGGCGCTAATCTACCCGACCTAAAATTCAATGTGAAGCCTTGATGGTTGGGGCCGGAGTAAAGTGCCGGGGTAAATTCGGGGAAAACCACCAGCGCAAACTCAACCATGGCGCTGCGGGCCCTTGATTCGAGTCACCAACACCTGCTACGGTCTGGACCCTTACTGAAGAGCCATCATCAGGTCGAACACACCAGAGTCTTTCAGGGATGACGAACTTAACGCTCAGTAAACTGTCCCCCCGAATAACATACTAGGCGCCTTTAGGCATGACCCACTTAACATCAAATGAACTGCCCCCCGGCTATCGGCTGGAATTGCAGCTGACCGTGGCCAATGACGAACCGGCTTTAGCCTTACTCGCCACAGCCAGCGGTTTGTCCAAGTCACGATTAAAAGATGCCATGACCCAAGGCGCCGTCTGGCATACCCGCGGCAACAAGAAACAGCGCCTGCGTCGTGCTAGCAGCGAAGTTAAGACGAATGACCAACTCGCTCTCTATTACGACGCAGATATCCTCGCGACGCCGTCCCTGGTGCCGGTCCTGGTCCATGACCATCCACAATACTCGGTCTGGCATAAACCCGCCGGCATGCCGGCATCAGGCTCAAGGTTCAGTGATCACGGGACTATTTATCGCTGGGTAGAACGTGAACATCGCGCCCCTGCCCAACTGGTCCACCGCCTGGATCAATATACTGCTGGCCTGCTGGTCATCGCCCATGGCAAAGGTGCCGCCGCCCAATTGGCCCAGCAGTTCGCCAGTCGCAACGTGGTAAAAGAATATATGGCCGTTATCCAGGGAGTCATGGAAACGCCCTGTGAGATCAATCAGCCCTTAGATGAGCGAACCGCGGTGTCGTTCGTGACACCGCTGGCTAACAATGGCCAGCAGACATTAGTCCGAGTGGACATTCAGACTGGGCGAAAACACCAGATACGGCGTCATCTCCTGCATATAGGACATCCGTTAGTGGGCGACCGCATGTACGGCAACGATGCTTCCGTACCTTTACAGCTGCTGGCATGGCACCTGGCGTTCGATTGTCCTGCGACCCACGAGCGCCAAGTGTTTCGTCTCAAAGCAGATCAACTACTGCGCCTGACACAACCTGGCGAGCGTGCCTCATAGCCGGATAATAGCGGGGGCATAGCATAGCGGGGTCATAGCGGAATCATAGTCGGGTAGCAGAACGGTGCCGGTGTCATGGGCCGGAGTTCATCGCCAACGCAATCACGCACGGTTGGCGAGTCGATCGGCAGCGGTTTTATACTTGCCCGTCGCAGGCACATGGGCACCCACTTTTCCCAGACCAAATGCTGGCATATTGTTGTACACGCATTCGTACTGGCCCTTTTTAGATAAATACGTCTCGTGCCAAATACCAACATCACCGTTACTGCCAATGCTTTGATTAAATGCCGCCCAGGCTGGCAAGTGCGCAGCGGTTTTACTCGTCGCATAATCTGCCAGCAGTTCAGCCGAGCGCCAATATTGAACCATTAGGGTTGTTCGACCGAACCATGATTCATAACTCATAAAACCAAGCTCTGGATGTTGATGAAGCTCATTGAGCATTTTTGTCATCGCCCTGACAACCGGCAACCATTTATGTATCTTCCAAATATTATTAATCCGCAAACCGATTAAAAAAACGACAAACTCACCTTCTACATCTGCCGTCATTTTTGCTTGGATAATGTCACTCATCTTCAGATCGCTCTCGTTCGTTCATGACACCGAGTTAACTTCGGCAAGCCATTTATCATGAAGCAGCTCGTTAACCATCCGCTGCCTCATGCTCCAGCAAATTAACGCCACAAAATGGGCAATAGCTGATTGAAATCATACTGTGGTAAGTCACTTCGTCAACATACTCTGCCTCGCCTAATTCAACCTCTTGTTCATCCGCGTAATGCAGACAATGCAGCTGCCATTCATCCAGGGTTTCTTCAAAGCTTGTTAAACAGTGGAGGACTCTATCAAATTTTGGAAAGTCATTTTCCAGGCACACATGCTCC
>DGOD01000366.1 GCA_002389265.1 Gammaproteobacteria bacterium UBA4475 | reverse complement strand
CGTAGTCACCGACGCCGAGCATCAACTGACTCCATTTGCCACGGACTTTTACATGGTCTGCCTGACCATCCAGTCCCGGGTACGCCAGCACGCTGTTATCGGTTGGACTTAGCAGTGCGACTTTTTCTGAATTGGCTTTCATGGCTGCAAGGTCGACGCCGAGATCGTCGAGCAGGCCTTTGGCAATTTCACTCCAGTCGGAAGGGGTGTCCACGTTTACCGAGCCGCCGATGCCGAGCAGCGTCCGTCCGCGATGGTGAAACTCATTGCGCTTGGCATGCCCACCGAAGTCGTCGTGATTATCCAGAATGAGGATTTTAGCCTCGGGTCCCATGGCCTTTTGATAGAACCAGGCGGTTGCAAGGCCGCTTACGCCAGCGCCGACGATGACCATGTCATAGTGCTCGCCCAGTTTGCGATGGCTGTCTGGCTTTTGTCCGCCCCAGGCAAGGGCGTGCATGGTCTCAAATGAGCCGGCATGGTTGCCGCGTAGGCCGGTGAGGGTAGGCGGATAAACCTCTGGGATTGCACCGGCGTTAGTCTGTGCAAAAAGCTCAACGGGTGCGAGCAAGCCCGTACCCGTGGCGATGGCCATGCCGTTCAAAAAATCTCGTCGAGTGATGTTGTATGTCATTGGTCTATTCGCGTTGTTGTTATTGAAAGTTATTGAGGGCTATTGAGTGTCATTGCTGGTTGCCAGGGGCGCGGCAACCATGTCGCGCCTGAAACTGAATATCATTGCCACCACCACGATCAACAACAATGAGGAAGCACCCAGGAACCAGGACTCAATGTCTGGTGGTGCGATGGCGCCAAGCAGCAGGGTGGCCAGCAGGCCGTGATACAGCAGACCGAAAACGCCTATTGTGACGGCGGCGATCTTTGCGCTCATGTGTTCTCCACCTTTTTTTTCTGTGTAAAGGGGACCTGCCACAAGAAGGCCAAACACGGCGTAAAGCCAGAAACCCAGATAGTCAAAAGAAGTGTAGAGCGAAAATGGAATAGAGACGTTCAGCAACCTCAGTAACGGGTCGGCCAGTTCGGCACCCATCGCCCCGGTTGAAATCGCCTGTGCCAGCATCGGTATGGTCCAGACTGCGATGAACTTGGGAACGATAAAGGCGACAACAGAAATGAGAACGACCATTGCCGCGATAACGGCGCGTAACGGGTTCCTTGTTGCTATTTGCCAGGCCATACCAAAAAAGACGCCCGATATGCTGAGCATGGCGATAATCTGGTTGATCCAGCCGAGGATAAAAGTACCACTGTTAGCGCTCAGCCAGGCGACGCGGTCAGCGTGGTCAGCGGTATAACCGCCAGGCGCATCCAACGGAATGAAAAAGGCGACAACACCGGTCGCAATTGCAACCACGGCAGACCAGAATCCAAGCCGGTTAATCTGTGAACCCAACGTTGTTGTCGCACTCAAAATCTACTCTCCGTATCTGTCATCAATAAAATCAAGTATTGTTTTGCGCACCGCGCTTCTGTCTTTTTCCCAGCGTCGGCCTTTGCCGGTAAACAGTGATTCACTTTCCATCACAGCCATAAGGCACAGGGCTTCGGCACGCGGTGACTGGTTCCCCGCCGCCTTGAGTGCTTTTTCCAGTAACCGCAAGTACTCTGCATAGACATCTTCCAGCAGGTCCGACACGAGCGGTTCGACCTGCTCCATTGCCCAGAGTTGCGGCCATAGCCCGTCGTGCGATGGTGCATCAACCGTAAGCATGATCTCTGCTATCGCGCGAATCCCGAGTGGACCACCTTCGGGATTCCCCAAGAGATGTCGCCACTCATTGCGCAGATATTCAACCAGGGCTCGTAACAATTCGTCCCGGGTACGAAAGTGGTATTGCAGAGCACCCAGTTTCATACCGCTGGCGCGAGCCAGGTGACGCATAGTCAGGCTGCTGTAACCTTCATCCGAGATTATTTCTATCACTGTTTGTAATATCTCTTGCTGGCGCTCGCTCATCACTGCGTCAGTTGTCTCGTCCACTGATTTTTTTCGCTTGGTGCCTTTTGTCATCGTCTTGCCTACGCCTTCTTATTCAAATGGTGAGTGCGGTCATTCTGACTTATCGAGTCTATTTATCCAGTGTTTTCAGTTCGCGGCGCATCACTTTGCCGGTACTGGTTTTTGGCAGGTCATCAACAAACTGCACTTTCCTGGGCACCTTGTAGGCGGCGAGGTGCTCGCGGCAATAAGTAATGATGTCAGCCGCTTTCGGCGCTGCACCCGTCTTCGGGACGATGTAGGCCTTGGCAAGTTCACCTTTGTCTTCATCGGGAATACTGCCTACCGCCACCAGGGCGACATCCGGGTGACCGGCGACAACCCGCTCAATTTCCGCAGGATAAACGTTGAAGCCCGCTGTCAGGATCATGTCTTTTTTGCGATCGACGATAAAAATACAACCGTCTTCGTCCATGGTCGCGACATCCCCGGTGTGCAGCCAGCCGTCAGGCTCGATGGTGTCGCCGGTTGCCTGCTCATTGCCGAAGTATCCCTGCATGACGATATCGCCTTTGATCATCAGTTCACCGACCTCACCGATGGGCAAGGTCTTGTCGGCATTCTCAGTGTCGGCAATCCTTGCCTGGGTATAAGGTAGTGCGACACCAATCGAGCCATGCTTGATGAGGCCATTGGTAGCAAAGGTGGTGCCAAGCCCGCCCAGCTCAGTCATGCCCCACAGTTCAATCAGCGGGCAGCCGAAGCGTTGCTCCACTTCTTCCATTTTAGGTTTAGGCATGGTCTGCCCGCCGACGGTGCAGCAGCGCAGTGACGACAGGTCGTAGTCATCCAGCTCGGGGTGATTGAGCATGAACATGTACATGGTAGGCACACCTTCAAACATGGTGGCCTTGTGGTCCTGGATGCTCTGCAGGATGGTCTTCTCTTCGAAGGCCGGGTGGAGTACCAGGGTCATGCCATTTTGTATGGCACCGCTCATGACCACGTTGCCATAGACATGCGGGCAAGGTAAGGCGGTAACGACCGTATCCCTGTCGCTGCGCTGATGCATCAGGGCGGTCATAGCCACATTCAGCAGGATACCCCGGTGCGACAGGCAGGCCCCTTTGGGATGCCCGGTAGTGCCGGAGGTGTAGCCGATCGTTGAAAGCGAGTCCGGATCGATTTCACCGATCTGAAACTCATCACTACTGCCATCGAGCATATCGTTGAAAGACAATATTCCTTCGGGAAGCGCTTCGTCGCCAAAGGCGATCAGTTCCCTGACCTGGGATTTTTCTTTGACATCCTTAATAGAAAGCGCCTTCTCATGAGATGCGATAACGACGGTCGCGCCGCAGTCGTTGGCCACGAATTCAACTTCACCAGGGGTCAGCATCACGTTGATCGGGTTGATCACGGCGCCTGTTTTTAGGGCACCGTAGTAGCAGACTATCCATTCCCAGCAGTTGCCGGAGTAAAGGGTGACACGGTCGCCAGGCTTGACCCCGAGATCAACCAGCGCATTGGCGCAGCGGTTGGATAATACCTCGAGCTCGTTAAACGACAATTCCCGGTCCGGCAGGATGAGTGCAATCCTGTCGCCGTAAAGTTTTGCTGCCTCGCGTGGAATAACGCCAATTGAATTAATCAAAGTCACGTGCTCATCTCCAGTCCGTTGTTGCGCCGTTTTAGGTAAGCAGGGGTAGAACGCCTGGGGCAGCCCGAGCTGGTATGGTCGTTGTGGCTGCGATGAGAAGCACTAAAATGCCATGATTCTTCATTGGAGTTATCCTCTTTTTTAGGTTTGGGCGCCGCGTGACAGGTGCACTAGTTAGCTCTGATTCCGGCCGGTAACTGAGCCTGGAGGCGTTTGACATGTCAGCCTGCATGCTAGAACATGTCGCTTGACATGTAAACCTCCCAGAGACAGCAATGGCGATAAAGATAACGAGACGGGATCTCCTTAATGGTATGGCGATTAGTGCGGGAGGCGCCCTGCTTCCGGCCTATGGCTTTGAGCAGCGCACAACTCATGCTCAGATGGGCTAACGGGGACAGCAACTAACCGGCTGGAACCAGAATACTCTTCTGAAAGTTGAAGAGCGTGTTTATTCTCATTAACCGAATTGACGACCGACTAACCCTGGAGATCGTTATAGGATTGTTTCTCACTCTGTGAAAGGTCATTGAGGTAATCGCGATCGCCGCTGAAAAACTCAATCAATTTGTCCTGTTCAGAAGCCGCCGGAGGGAGCGCCCGAACGGCGGACT
>DGOD01000088.1:3714-4704 GCA_002389265.1 Gammaproteobacteria bacterium UBA4475 | reverse complement strand
TTCACGGTCGCTGGCCGCGAGCAATACGTCAGCTAGAAACTGTCCGGTAAACGAGTGCGGAGACGCGGCCACATCTTCCGGGGTGCCGCTGGCAATGATCTCGCCACCGCCTGAACCGCCCTCGGGTCCCAAGTCGATAATCCAGTCGGCCGTCTTAATCACATCCAGATTGTGCTCAATGACAACAATCGTGTTGCCGTGACTGCGCAGCTTTGACAGAACTTCCAGCAGTTGTTTAATGTCGTGGAAGTGCAGCCCAGTGGTAGGCTCATCGAGTATGTAGAGAGTTTGGCCGGTATCACGTTTAGACAATTCTCGGGCCAACTTAATCCGCTGCGCCTCTCCGCCTGATAGCGTTGTAGCACTCTGACCCAGGCGAATATAGCCAAGTCCAACGTCCATTAAGGTTTGCAAGCGACGCTCTATCATAGGCACTGCATTGAAAAACTGATGCGCGTCTTCAACGGTTAAGCTCAAAATTTCATGAATGCTCTTGTTCTTATAGAGCACCTCAAGAGTTTCTCGGTTGTAGCGTTTGCCGCGACATTCATCGCAGGTTACGTAAACATCGGCGAGGAAGTGCATTTCGACTTTGATCAGGCCGTCGCCCTGACAGGCCTCGCAACGCCCGCCCTTGACGTTGAAACTGAAGCGTCCGGGCTTGTAGCCTCTGGATCTAGCCTCCGATGTTGCGGCAAACAGTTCACGGATCGGAGTAAAGATATTGGTATAGGTCGCTGGGTTTGAGCGTGGTGTTCGTCCGATAGGGCTTTGATCGATATCGACCACTTTATCCAAATGCTCAATGCCTTGGATAGAATCGAAGGGTGCGGTCTGAGGATTAGTCGCCCCGTTTAACGCCTTGGCCGCAATAGGATATAGGGTGCCGTTGATCAGCGTCGACTTACCCGATCCAGACACGCCTGTTACGCAAGTCATCAACCCAATGGGAATATTCAGGTTTACCTTTTGCAGGTTATTACCACGCGC
>DGOD01000088.1:0-3618 GCA_002389265.1 Gammaproteobacteria bacterium UBA4475 | reverse complement strand
TAAGAATGTCGCTGAGCTTACCTTGGGCGATCACGTGCCCGCCATGAACGCCCGCGCCGGGGCCGATGTCGACAATGTGATCGGCGGCGCGAATGGCTTCTTCATCGTGCTCCACCACAATCACTGTATTACCGATGTCACGCAGATGCGTCAGGGTATTGAGGAGTCGCTGGTTATCGCGTTGGTGTAAGCCAATCGACGGTTCGTCAAGAATGTACATCACGCCCACCAGGCCCGCGCCAATTTGGCTAGCAAGCCGAATACGCTGGGCTTCACCCCCTGACAGCGTGTCTGCGCTTCGTGACAGCGACAGATAGTTCAGACCAACATCAATCAGAAAACGTAAGCGGGCGCTAATTTCCTGCAGAATTTTCTCAGCGATCTGTTGCCGTTGCCCCTGAAGTGCCAGTGTGGAAAAATAATCCAGCGTCTCCTTGATAGACCAATGAGTAATTTCAGATAAAGACCTGCCGTTGATGGTGACCGCCCGGGCGTCGGGATTCAAGCGCGTGCCCGCGCAGGAAGGACATTGTTGCGTGCTCATAAACTTGGCTAAATTTTCGCGAACCAGGCTCGACTCGGTATCGCGATAACGGCGCTCCATGTTAGGCACGATGCCTTCAAAGGGGTGGGCTCGCGTATAGGTGTCGCCCTTGTCGTTGACGTAACGAAACTGGATCATTTCGGCTTCATTGCCGTACAGGATAGTCTGGCGCTGATCCGGTTCTAGCTCACCAAACGGTGTCGTCATCGAAAATTCAAAATGTTCCGCGATCGATGTTAGCATCTGATAGTAGTAGACGTTGCGGCGATCCCAGCCCTGAATAGCGCCTTCTGCCAGGGACAACTCATCATCGAAGACAATTTGCTGAACATCGAAAAACTGCTTGATGCCAATACCGTCGCAGCCCGGGCAGGCACCTGCTGGGTTGTTGAAAGAGAACAGTCTGGGTTCGAGTTCTGTGATCGAGTGCCCGCATTCTGGGCAAGCGAAGCGGGAGGAAAAAACAATGTCCGGTTGGCCACCGTCCAAATAGGCAATCGCGGCAAGCCCTTCCGATAGGTTGACTGCCGTCTCGAAGGAGTCCGCGAGGCGAGTTAACAGATCCTCGCGAACGCGAAACCGGTCGACCACAACCTCGATCGTATGCAGCTTATTTTTGTCCAGATCGGGTAAATCGTCTAGATCCGCAACGATGCCATCAATTCGAGCGCGAACAAATCCCTGGGCGCGCAGCTGGCTGAACAGATGCAGGTGCTCGCCCTTGCGTGCCTTGATTACCGGTGCCAACAGTAGCAGGCCCGTGCCTTCGGGAATCGCCATAACCTGGTCAACCATTTGACTGATAGTCTGGGCTTCCAGGCGTCGACCATGCTGTGGGCAATGAGGTTCGCCGACTCGCGCGAACAGTAGCCGCAGATAATCGTAAATTTCAGTAATGGTGCCCACGGTCGACCGCGGATTATGGTTAGTCGATTTTTGCTCGATAGAGATTGCTGGCGACAGGCCGTCGATATGGTCAACGTCAGGCTTCTCCATCAGTGATAAAAATTGGCGAGCATAGGCAGAGAGTGACTCAACGTAACGTCTTTGGCCTTCAGCGTAGAGGGTATCGAACGCCAAGGAGGATTTTCCCGAGCCAGACAGACCAGTAATGATGACCAGTTTGTTTCTGGGAATATCCAGATCGATATTAGCCAGGTTATGTGTCCTGGCGCCACGGATAGAAATAGTGTCCATGAGGAAAAACGTACTCAGTGAGGTGTGGGTATACTAACAGCCTGACCGCGAGAATATGCTGTAAGTTTACTCAGAGATCGATTCATTCGAGTGTCAGTAGAAGCTGGAGTTTGCTATCATCCGCGACGACCGGATTGTCCTATGTTTGACATACCCACCGCAACTCTACAGTGATGCTTTCGTCGCCATAAACCGAATCATTTTATGAATAAACAGGAATTGCGCGCCGCAATCTCGATTGGCTTGCTTTATATTATTAGAATGCTGGGTCTTTTTATGATTCTGCCGGTACTCCCAGCGGTGGGCGCTGACTTGGCCTTGTCGACGCCACTGCTGATCGGTTTGGCGCTGGGCGTTTATGGCTTGTCGCAGGCGGTATTGCAGATTCCAATGGGGTTGCTGTCGGATAAATTCGGCCGCAAACCCATCATTCTGGCCGGGCTGTTGATGTTTATCCTCGGCAGTTTAGTTGCCGCTAATGCCGATACGATCATCGGTGTGATTGTGGGCCGGCTGCTCCAGGGTTGTGGTGCTATTGCCAGCGCCTTGTTGGCGTTGCTATCAGATGTCACGCGGGTCGACCAACGATCTAAGGCTATGGCAATCGTGGGCATCAGTATCGGGGCCAGTTTCGCCGTTGCTCTGGTGGCGGGTCCGGTGGTGTTTGTACAGGCTGGATTGGCGGGAATTTTCTATTTTGCCGCGATCAGTGGGGTGGTCGGCATTGTAGTGCTGTTCACCTTTATTCCAGATGCGAAGTTGGTGGTCCGCAATCCTGAAATTGGTCTTCGGCCTGAGCGGTTGCTGGAGATTACAGCGAGCCCCGATCTGCGCCGCATGGTGCTGGGCGTGTTTATGCTGCATTACCTGCTGATGTCAGGTTTTCTGGTGTTTCCTGCGCTCTTAACAGGGACCGGTGAAATCCAGACTGCCGATCATTCCCTGGTTTACTTTGGCTTGTTGCTAACGACCTTTGTGTTGATGGGGCCGTTTATGTGGCTCTCGGATAAACCCGCCTTGACCAAAAGTATGCTGCTGCTGATGATTGGTGGCTTTACGCTGTCAATGTTGCTGTTCGTAAACGTTCAGAATTTCTACCCAGTACTCATCGCAATGGCAGTGTTTTTCATGGCGTTCAACCTGCTAGAAGTCATATTGCCTGCGCTAGTGAGTCGTGCGGCACCAGCGGGTGCCCGAGGTACGGCAATGGGTGTTTATTCGACTGCGCAGTTCGCCGGCGCCTTTTGTGGCGGTGCGCTCGGTGGTTTGCTGCTGTCCTCCGGCGATATGACTCACTTGTTGTACGTAAACGCTGCCCTTTGTATCGGTTGGTTTCTGGTTTCACTGCATCTGAAGAAAACTGGCAATTTAGGCAGCCGAGTGTTTCATTTGGGTCAACTCGCGCAACTCAGTGCCAAAGAGGTCGCAGACGCGTTATTATCCGTTAAAGGCGTGACGGATGTTGTGTTGCTCGAAGGTGAGGAAGTCGCCTATTTGAAGATTGATAAGGATCAGCTGGACGAAAATGCGCTGATAGAATTCGAGCGCGAGGGATTAACAGCCCTTTAATAGGCTATTGTCGCGACAGTATAATTAACGAGGAGAGCAGAATGGCAAGAGGTATCAATAAAGTTATTTTGGTGGGTAATCTGGGCAATGACCCTGAAACGCGCTCTATGCCAAACGGTAGCGCTGTAACAAACATCAGCATCGCGACAACTGAGTCCTGGAAAGATAAAAATTCGGGCCAGCAGCAAGAGCGTACTGAGTGGCATCGTATTGTCTTTTTCAATCGGCTTGCAGAAATCGCTGGTCAATATTTGAAGAAAGGTTCCAGCGTCTATATCGAGGGTGCGTTGCGAACCAACCAGTGGGAA
>DGOD01000058.1:2371-4396 GCA_002389265.1 Gammaproteobacteria bacterium UBA4475 | reverse complement strand
GCTAACCCTCGGCCGCGCGCATTAGACAGGTCAAGGCTACCACAGACGGTGATGGGATAAAGCAGACAACCGAGCATCACGACTCGGTAATCATGCCAGACTTCGTCGAAGTCATAGGTGTGCACCCCGCCTTCCTTCAGGCGCGCCACATAGCGTTGTAACAAAGGCCTTTCGATGGCTTTGCGCAGCGCCGGTTGCAGGCTTTGGCAGATAAAATAAGTGACATCAAAGATACTCCGACCGACACCGCAGATCTGCCAGTCCATCACAATGGCATTGAGACTGCCAGGCGGGTAGATCATGTTGTCTTGGCGATAGTCACCGTGCACAAAGGTTTCCTGGGCAGTGACATTACCACCCCAGAACTCACCGAATCGATCCCCCACCGCTTGGGCAATATGGCGAGTCTTGGGGGTAAAGAAGCTCTCAAACTTCTCTAGGGTGGGTTCCAGAGACGGGCGATACAGCGCATTCTGCAGCATCGCCGTGCCCGCCTCACCCATCATGTCGTACATCCAGGAAGTGGTCGGCGTTCTGACCTTCTGCCAGTAACGGGCATGTTGGATAGCGATTAGCTCTATCGCTGCATACGCCTCTGCTTCAGAGGCACCGATCAACTGATCGTTGGGGGACACTTCACCCAGATCTTCCAACAGCAAGACAAAATCATAAGTGTCTGGGTCGACCGCACCAAAATAACTCGAAGGCACCCGTAACTCAGACTCGTCGCCGATATGGTTGTAAAAATTGGTTTCGCGGTTATAAAAATCCAGGGCCTGGGCCACCGCCTTATTCTCGTTGTTGGCGGCAAATTTTGCGATCATGGTGGTGGGGGCTGATTCCGGCTTCGCATAGGTAATGGATAAGCGAGCGAGTTGCGCCATTAAACCCACACCCTCGCCGATGATCAGCGGTTCAACATGGGTCACGCTGGATTGAATCGCGCCGGTTGAACACAGGGCTTGAGTTAACCATTCTTTGGTAATCTCTGCCGGCTGACGAATAACTTCTACCATCTCTAACCCCCTTTTTTTAGCTTACGGCTTAGCTTCCGACTTAGCTTTCGACTTAGCTTAGGACCATAACACCTCGGGCTTATCTCTGCGCTTGATACTAAGCCGCGGATCAGGGTGATGTAAACAGGTCTCTGCCATCGCTGTATGGCGAGCATTGATACAGGCCATTTTCGCCCTATATTAGTGTTAGTCAGCGCCGAACATCAAGACAGTCAATTTGCCGGTTTTGTCGATCGCCGCCCGGTACATACCCAAAGAATTAAAGGAAAACACCGTGTTGGCCTGTGGATCAACACCGATAATGCCGCCTTCGGCCTGCATTTTAACTAATTTATCGAGCACCACTTCATCCGCGGCCTGCTGCAGGCTAACCCCCTTGTAGGCCACTCGAGCGCAGATATCATGGGCCACTGCCGCGCGAATAAAATACTCGCCGTGGCCCGTCGCTGAGATACCACAGGCTTCGTTATCCGCATAGGTACCAGCACCGATGATGGGGGCATCTCCTACCCGACCGAAGCGCTTGTTCGTCATGCCACCGGTGGACGTACCGGCGGCGATATCACCCCACTGGTCAATGGCCACAGCACCTACCGTGCCGAGTTTTTTTTCGTCAAACTCGTAGGGATCGGGCTTCGAATCAAAGGCCGCTTCTGACAGAGCAACACCACCTTCTTCACTGCGGATTTTTTCCAGCTGGTGGCGGCGACGTTCTGTCTTAAAGTAGTCGTTGGTGACAAACGCCAACCCTTGGGATGCAGCAAATTCCTCTGCGCCCGCACCCATCAACATCACATGAGGCGAGTGTTCAAGCACGGCGTTGGCCAGATTGATGGGGTTCTTGATGCGACCCAGCCCCGCCACTGCTCCGGCATTGAGCAGGCGACCTTCCATGATGGAAGCGTCAAGTTCGATATCACCGGCATGATTAAATACCGCACCGTGCCCGGCGTTAAACAGAGGCGAGTCTTCCATGACATTGATGGCAGCGATCACCGCGTCGCGACTG
>DGOD01000058.1:0-2230 GCA_002389265.1 Gammaproteobacteria bacterium UBA4475 | reverse complement strand
AGCAAAAGACCGACCAGGACGAACAGTGACAGGGCGAGTGGGCGCATGAATAAAGCTCTAGGCAGATCAGCAGCGTTGATCTTAGCGGCATTGCGATCTGTGTGTCGAGCGCGGTGTTTTAAAAGGGTCCGGAACGCACTCGGGGTGGCACAGGGACCTAGAAGAAATGCTTCACTTTGTCTTTATAGGAGCGGCTCATCTTCACCGACGAGCCATTGATCAGGGCGAGGTAAAACTCGCCATTCATATGTGAGCAGACCTTGACCACCCGTGCCAGGTTAACGATGGTACTGCGGTGTACGCGCTGAAACGTCGCTGGGTCGAGCTGGGCTTCCAGCTCTTTCATGGTGATTCGCATCACATGAGTTTCCCCGAGGGCATGCACACACATATAGTCGCCGGCCGCATCTACCCAGTCGATATCTTGCATGGCCACCAGGGTGGTTTCACTCCCATCTTTAATGGCGAGCTTATCGGGATAGGACTTGACCCCGGCGTGGTCTCGTAGCAATTGCGTCACCGAGGTGACGGACTTGCCGGTAATGCCAATGACCAATTCCAACAGACTCTGTTTGTCCTTGATCTCTTTACGTTCGTGCAAACGCTGTTTGGCACGGGCTATGGCTTTGGCCAGCAGTTCATCTTCAATGGGTTTCAGCAAGTAGTCGATCGCCTGCACCTTGAAGGCCTCGATCGCATACTGATCGAAGGCGGTGACAAAAATCACCATGGGCATCTGGTCTTGCTGCAGTTTAGCCACCACATCAAAACCACTCATCCCCGGCATCTGGATGTCCAGCAAGACCAGGTCGGGCTGGAATTCCACCATCAATTGGAGCGCTTCACGACCATTACTGGCCTCGGCGACCACCTCCACGCCCTCGATCTGAGCGAGACGCAGCTTCAAACCCCGCCGGGCGAGGGATTCATCATCAACGATCAGTGTTCTCAATACGTCAGTCATGGGTGTTCCTTCACCGATTGGATTGTCATGCAGTGTCGCCCGCTAACCGCTCTGATTCAAGGTTTTGCCCGGATCCACGCCGAGCAAGCCGGCTTTCACAAAGGGGATACGAATCTCAATTTTCAAACCTTGAGGCTGAACCCGAGAAAAACGAATGGTATGGTCCTGGCCATAAAGCTCAGCCAGTCGCGCTCGCGTATTTTTCAGCCCCACCCCACCGGACCCGGCGTTTCGAACCGGCACCTGATCCATGCCTGGACCATTATCAATCACCTCAATGAACAGATCACCGGCGAACACACGCCCAGTGATGCTGATGGCGCCGCCGGCTTCGCTCGTTGCCACCCCATACTTGATGGCATTTTCCACCAAGGGCTGCAATACCAAGCTGGGTACCAGCGCAGTGGCGGCGTCGTCTTCAATATGAAACGCCACTTGCAAACGTTCGTCAAACCGAACCTTTTCAATCTCAAGATAGAGCTTCATGGTGTTGACCTCATAGGCAAGATCGACTTTTTGCATGGGATCACTATCCAGCGACGAGCGCAGAAACGCACTCAGTTTGCTCACCATCTCGTTGGCAAGTTGGGTGTTTTTCTCGAGAATCAGGGTCGATATGGCATTCAGGGTATTGAACAGAAAATGGGGATTGAGCTGATAGCGCAGCATGCGCAACTGGGCCTCATGGGCCATGCCTTCCGCCTTGATGCTGCGCTGAATCTGTAACTGCAGCAGGCGATAAAATTTCAGGGCGAAATACAACCCGCTCCACGACAGCATCAGGAAATAGGAATAGCCAATAATGCCGCTGAAATAGGCCCGCTGACCATATTCCTCCACCGCACTAAAATCATCGAAATAGACGAACTGGGCATACATTTTGATGGGTTGCCAGATCGCCGCGGCGATATAGGACACCAGCAGCACCAACACCACCCGGATGACCACAGGCTTGTCCCAGATGGCGCGATACACCCAGCGCAAACCCACGGTTAGCAGAAAACCCGCCAGCGCATCAATAAGCAACAGACCCATGCGCTCCAGCGGCTGACCAAAATACACATCACGGAGCCAGAACAGCGCAACCCAGCCACTCCAGCCGGCACACTGCAGCCACCAGAACTGGGCGTTTGAATTATTGATCAGGGTGGTGGCTTTCATTCGACACTGGCATCAGGGCTTCGAGGGCCAGTATAGGGGATTTGACCCAGAATGGGACGCGGTTCAACGCGTTTGGAGGGCAGTTGGGCGGATTCCCGCACTGCC
>DGOD01000310.1 GCA_002389265.1 Gammaproteobacteria bacterium UBA4475 | reverse complement strand
TTCGATTATCTGCGTGACAATATGGCATTTAGTTTAGCCGAAAAAGTTCAAGGCGCACTGAACTACGCCATTGTTGACGAAGTGGACTCGATTCTCATCGATGAGGCGCGTACGCCATTGATCATTTCCGGTGGGCTTGAAAATTCATCGGAACTGTACAAGGCGATGAAAGCGATTGTGCCCAAACTGATTCGCCAGGAAAAGACCGAAGAAGATATTGCGAACGAAATTAATCCGCCGGGTGATTTCTATGTCGATGAGAAACAGCGGGATGTTGAGTTAACGGAAGACGGGCATCTTAAGGTTGAAGAATTGTTGGTTGAGCGCGGTTTGTTAAAGCCGGGAGAGTCGCTTTATGGCACCACAAACCTGTCGTTATTGCATCACGTACAGTCAGCCCTGAAGGCTGCCTGCCTGTTTAATCGCGATGTGGATTATATGGTCCAAGACAATGAAATCGTCATTGTTGATGAGCATACGGGGCGCTCAATGCCGGGACGGCGTTGGTCAGGTGGTATTCATCAGGCCATTGAGGCGAAGGAGAATGTGACCATCACCAATGAAAGTCAGACGCTGGCTTCCATTACCTTCCAGAATTATTTCCGCTTGTATAATAATCTGGCTGGTATGACAGGCACTGCCGATACCGAAGCGTTTGAATTTCGACAGATCTACGGCTTAGATGTTGTTGTTATCCCGACCAATCAACCGATGATTCGGCGTGATTTGAATGATCTTATATTTCTCACCATGGAAGAAAAGTTTGATGCCATCGTCGATGAAATTGAGGCGCTAGCCAATAAGCAGGCGCCTGTTCTGGTGGGTACTGCGTCGATTGAGTCATCTGAATTATTATCCGGTTTGTTGAATAAGCGGAAGATCAAGCACAGTGTCCTGAACGCAAAGTTCCATGAGCAGGAAGCTGAGATTATTGCGCAGGCTGGTCGGCCGGGGACGGTGACAATTGCGACCAATATGGCAGGGCGAGGTACTGACATCATCCTGGGCGGTAATTGGGAGTCGGAAGTTGCGGACCTGAAGAATCCGACACCCGAGAAAATCGCAACGGTTAAAGAGCAATGGCAGAAGCGCCATGCGGATGTTATCGCCGCTGGTGGTTTGCATGTGATCGGTTCAGAGCGGCATGAGAGTCGGCGAATCGATAATCAGCTTCGAGGCCGCGCAGGTCGACAGGGTGATCCTGGGATGTCGCAGTTTTACCTGTCCATGGACGACAATTTGATGCGCATCTTTGCCCCGCCACGAGTGAAGAGTTTGATGCAGTCTATTGGCATGGAGAAGGGGGAAGCCATAGAACATCGGATGGTGAATAACGCCATTGAGAAAGCCCAGAGGAAGGTCGAAGGTCGAAACTTCGATATGCGCAAGCAATTACTCGAATACGATGATGTGGCTAACGATCAACGGCAGATGATCTACGCTCAGCGCAATGAACTGATGGCCGCCGTCGACGTATCTGCGACGATTAACGCCCTATGGGATGATGTCGTCAACGAAGTTATCGATGGTTATGTGCCGCCACAGAGCCTCGAAGAGCAATGGGACGTGCTCGGTCTCGAGCAGTCACTACAAACTGAATTCAATATCAAACTTCCTGTGAAGCAATGGTTGGATGAAGACGACAATTTGCACGAAGAGTCTCTTCGAGAGAAAATCGTGACCGCGGTTCGGGGAAATTATCAAGTCAAGGAAGATTCTGTAGGCGCAGATATCCGCTTGTTCGAAAAGCAGATCATGCTGCAGATCCTTGATACGTTGTGGAAAGAACATCTCGCATCCATGGATTACTTGCGGCAGGGTATCCATTTGCGCGCCTACGCTCAGAAGCAGCCTAAGCAAGAGTATAAGCGTGAGGCCTTTGAGTTATTCGAAGAGCTATTACACAACGTTAAACTTGAAGTGATTCGTTTTCTAGCCCGGGTTGATTTTCAACCGGCTGATGATGTGGCCGCGATGGAAAATCGACGCCGTGAGGAAGAGGCGAAAAATTCTCTGAGCTTTCAGAAACAAAGTAGCAGTGCATTGGGTGCGGTTGGCGAAGACGCGCGCCCAGAAGCGCCTCAAACGCCCTTTACGCGTCTAGAGAAAAAAGTCGGCCGAAATGAGCCATGTCCCTGTGGGTCAGGAAAAAAATACAAAGCTTGTCATGGCGTTCTGAATTAGCCCCAGGGGCTTCTAACCCCCCTTGGGGATAACCTCAACAGGAAGTTGCTATGCCCGTTGGACCAAATAATACGGAATTCAAACCGGTTGCGGGCGTACGCCTGGCCAGTATTTGCTGTGGAATCAAACACAGTAAAGACGATCTTGTGCTTCTTGAGTTTGCGGAAGGCAGCCACACAGTGGGTATGTTTACGCGTAATTTGTTTGCTGCGGCACCAGTGATCGTGGGTAAGCGACATCTGCAGGCGAGCTCGCCTCGATATTTTTTGATTAATAGTGGCAATGCAAATGCCGGCGTCGGTGAAGCCGGACTTGTAGACGCCTTGGCGTGTTGTAAGGCGCTGGCGAGCTTGACCGGTGTGACAGAAGCCGATGTATTGCCTTTTTCCACTGGCGTTATTGGTGAACGATTACCCGTAGACAAGATTGTTGCCGGTCTTGAGCGTATCGTCTCGCAGCTTGACTCAGAACATTGGCTGCTGGCAGCGAAAGGCATTATGACCACCGATACTCGGCCGAAGATCGCGACGCGGCAGGTGGAAATTCAGGGCAAGATCGTCACGCTCACTGGCATTACGAAAGGCGCCGGCATGATACAACCGAATATGGCCACGATGTTGAGCTATGTCGCGACTGATGTCAGCGCGTCTACTGCGACGCTTCAGCAATGTTTAGGTCTGGCGGTAAACAAGTCGTTTAATCGCATTACGGTTGATAGTGATACCTCTACCAATGATTCAAGCATGCTCACGGCAACGGGTTTGTCCGGCGTCGATGTGGACGAGGATCCGGCAGCATTGAGCATTTTTCAGGGTTTGCTTGATGAGGTTTGCCTAGAGCTGGCTCAAGGTATCATTCGGGACGCAGAAGGCGCCACCAAGTTTGTTGCCGTGGTGGTCAATAACGGAGCTTCAAGTGCAGACTGTCTGGGCGTCGCCTATGCCATTGCCAACTCGCCGTTGATGAAGACCGCGATACACGCCAGTGATGCCAATTGGGGGCGGATCGTGATGGCGGTGGGTAAAGCCGGCGTTGATCTGGATATTAACAAGCTCGACATCTACCTGGGTGATACGCAATTAATGTCTGCTGGACAAAAACAAGCGGCCTA
>DGOD01000361.1 GCA_002389265.1 Gammaproteobacteria bacterium UBA4475 | reverse complement strand
GAGAGCTCGCATCAGACTGCTGGCAGAGGTACCGTCAGACTGATTGAAACTCGCATCATATTGCAAGTCAGATGACTTCAGGGCTGGTTTTAAAGTAGAGAAATGAGGAGTGTTTGGTCAATAGACAAGGCTAAAAAGTCGACTTGCCGGTCTCAACTAGTTTAGTCTGATAGTGCCCAAGTTTAGTAAACGGCCATACTAGTTTTAATGGTTAGTTCCTAAAGTCCATCTGGGGTCACACGAAAAGCATCATCAGGGGGATAGTTGGTCGCCATCCAACCACCTCCGTCCTGGGCCATCCAGGTTGCGGCAGCTAAAGGAGCAGCCGCCCGCATAATGGAAAAATCAGCTAAGCTTAGCGTACCGCGCGCTCTTCCAGCCAGCACGATCTGCCCTACGAATTGCCCCTGCCAGATCATAGGTGCATAGATGGCGGAGCCCATCCGAGCAGTCTTAAGATATTGCTTGAAACTCCCCGGTTCTGCCTCAGTATCGGGCAAATGCAATGGTAATCCACTGGAGCGGACCCGACCCGGATGCCCGCCATCAATAGGGATCATCAGGCGATGTTGCTCAGGAGGGAACCCGATGTTACCGACTAACATGTGCCATCCCGCTTTTGGTGTGACGATAAAAGCTCCAGCGACAAAAAATTGCGAAACGCCATTGGGCAGATCGAATGCGCCGTCCCGTCGACCGAGTTCAGTGTGAAGTGGGGTCAGAAGCGCCCGCAACGCGCACTCTGGATCAGTGGCTTCAGCTGCTGCTAACCCTGCTCGCTCAATAATATCTATTGCCGTCATCTTTCACCACCAAAATCTGGGGCGCGCTTTTCAAGGAAAGCACGAAAGCCTTCCCGAAACTCCGCACCAGAAAAAGTGCCTTCAAAGGCGGCTTGCAAATCAGGCCGATTTGAGAGCTCGCTCAACCCGTTAGTGATCGCCTTAATAGCTTTCAGCGCCGCGGGGGCAAGGCCAGCGAAATGGTCACCCAGCGCAGTAGAAGCCACAGCAACATCCTCCTCCAGCCGGTCGATCAAGCCGATGGCCAGCGCCTCCTCTGCGTTGACCGAGCGCCCTGTCATCAGGAGGTCTTTAGCGCGAGAAATTCCTACTTTTTCAATTAGTTGCCAAGTGTCAGCTGGACTATAGGCAAGGCCAAGCCGTGCTGGCGTGATCGCAAATGACGCACCAAGATCAGCAATGCGGAAATCACATGCCAGCGCCAACCCACAGCCTCCACCATAGCAGACTCCGCTTATTTCAGCGATTGTGGGTAAGGGTATATCCCGTAGTCTAGCCTGTGCGGCACGAACGTTTCTGTTGTAAGCCGCAGTCGCCTCCGGCGTTCCATAAACCGCCTCAAATTCTGAGATGTCAGCGCCCGCGCTAAACGCCTCATCACCGGTGCCATTGACAATCAATGCCTTTGTACCGTCCGATGTCAGAATATCGCAGATTTCTGGAACGGCCGCCCACATTGCAGCAGTCATTGCGTTGCGCCGCGCCGGTCGATTTAAAGTAAGCTGAGCAACTGAGCCACATTCCAAGCGAAGGCCACTTTCAGCAAATTCAATAGTCATTGGACTGCTCCTTCCTTTATTGCGGTTCCGTGCATCATATAGCGGCGGCTTTCTTGAGCGCCGCGCGACCGAGGATCATATCAGCTGCCTTTTCGGCGATCATCATAGTAGGCGCGCTGGTATTGCCACCGACTATGCTCGGCATGATGGAGGCGTCCACGACACGCAGCGCCTTGATCCCACGCACCTTCAATTCAGCGTCGACGACCGATAATATATCTGCACCCATGCGACAAGTCCCAACAGGGTGAAAGATTGTGTTGGCCCCCGCCTGAACCCAGGCGTCAATACTGGAGTCATTGGCGAGATCATCAAGATTAGGAGATATGTCTTTTGCCTTACGCTGGACGAGTGGAACGGTTTCTCCAATCTGACGTGCCAGCCGCGTTCCGTCACGCATACAGCGCCTATCTGCTTCCGCAGAAAGGTAGTTCGGGTCAATAAGAGGTGCAGCGTCAGGATCACTAGATGCGAGCGTAATGCTCCCTCGACTTTCTGGCCGCAGAGGATAAAAATTGATCAAATAACCATGTTGGCCCTGCCCTTGGCGGGAGGTTTCAAGGTTCAAACCCGGAACGAATGTAATATGGATATCAGGAATATCTAAATCCTTTCGTGTCTTGAGGAATCCGCCCGCCTCTAGAGGCACTGCACTTGCTGGACCTGTTCCAAATAAATAGGCGCGAGCGAAGGCGATAGCAGCGCGATCAGGTCGAAAAAGACGATAGAGCGACACGGGGTCCCTGCATGAATAGGTCAAGTAAACACCCAAATGGTCTTGGAGGTTTCGCCCAACATTCGGTATGTCTTTGATCACCTCAATCCCATGTTTAGTAAGCTCAGCGCCAGCACCGATGCCTGATAGCATCAAAAGCTGCGGCGAATTGATCACACCTGCCGACAGGATAACTTCGCGCCGCGCCCCTACCTCGATATTTTGACCTGCCCGTCGTAAGCTAAGGCCTGTAGCGCGATCATCTTTTATGCGTACAAGGTTAACCTTGGTCTTCGTCATGACCCTCAAGTTTCTTCTCGTTAATGCGGGGCGCAAAAAGGCGGTGGCGCTACTCTCGCGCCGCCCTTCCCGGGTGTTGAAATCGTAGAACCCTAGGCCCTCTTGAACGGCACCATTGAAATCATCATTAGGCTGAGCCCCCCACGCTGCGCCAGATGCAAGAAAATCGGCGTAGAGCGGGTTTTTGCCGCTTGCTTTTTTGACCCGAAGTGGGCCATCGTTGCCATGAAAAAAGTCATCGACGCGTTCAGGGGCGCACTCTGACCTGCGAAAATATGGTAACACGTCATCGTACGCCCAACCAGTCAAACCAGTTTGGCACCATTTGTCATAATCGGCTGCATTGCCGCGCATATACATCATGCCGTTGATGGTCGAAGATCCGCCAAGGATTTTTCCACGTGGCCATTTGATTTGCCGTCCATCTAAATGGACTTGTGGAGTAGTCATGTAATTCCAATTCGAACGTTTGTTCCAATATGCAACACCCGCCAAAAGCGGAATAGAGAAGAGTGGGTTGCGGTCTTTGCCGCCAGCCTCAACCAATAGAACCGTGTTGTTAGGGTCTTCAGTCAGCCTGTTGGCAAGCACACAGCCCGCAGACCCAGCACCAACGATTATATAATCGAATTGATCCACACGACCTCCTTTAAAAAGGGAATTCTGCACCGTTCATAGCGATGGCCTGCCCACTGACATATTCTGCATCAGATGAGGCAAGCCAAGACACAGCAGCAGCCACATCACCAGCCGTACCAAAACGGCCCCAAGGAACAGTCTGCTGAAAACCTGCGATTACGGCTTCTGGCGTCTGGCCGGTAATCTTGGCAAATCCTTCAGCGATGCCGCCCCAGAATGGGGTTTCAATATGGCCAGGGACATAACAGTTGGCACGGATTTTATGAGGTGCTAGCTCAATTGCAAGCGACTGTGTCAGCATGAGGATCGCCGCCTTAGACGCACAGTAGTGCGACAGGTTCGGTACACCACGCCGTCCTGCACCGCTCGACGCGTTGACAATCACCCCACCACGGCCTTGAGAAATCATAACACGCGCCGCAGCGCGGCTGCCAAGAAAGACTGAGTTTACATTTATGTCCACCACCCGCCTCCACTCGGTAAAGTCCATATCGACGACTGGCTGCACCGCGATAACGCCTGCATTGCAAACCATCACATCTAGGCCACCCTGCTCTCTAACGACTTTGTCCACCACCGCTTGCACCTCAGCCTCATCTGTTGCGTCACCGGTGATAGAGAGCGCGCCATCAGTTTTTGTTGCATTTAAGTCAAATCCCGCAACCTGTGCGCCTTCAGCAAGAAACCGCTGAACAATCCCTTGACCGATTCCACTGGCCGAGCCTGTGACAAGAACGGATTTGCCACGATGGCGGTTGAGTTCAGGCATTGTCAGTCTCCGGTGTTGAACGATAGAGCTGGGAACGAGCTGCAGGGATAGAGAGAAATTTAGGGTCAAAAGGCGCTACTTGGTGGCCTGCGGGTTGTGGTGGATGAGCAGTATGGCCTGTTAATCTTTGGATAATGATAGCGACCTTTGGATTCGTATAATAAAGGCTATAAACCCCAACAATTAATCTGTTAAAAATCGATGGATGCTTTTGTTCGATTTGAATAAGCACCTTGGATCTTTCTTCTTGCGACAGCAACGCAAAACCTTTTGGAAGTAGCGATGTGACTTGTGAATATGGCTCTGCAAAGCGAACATGCATAACAAGTGCATCATGTAGCCCAACTGCTCCAGGCGTTGGGAAATCCGCATCTCCCGGGATCAGAGTATTAAGGAGGGCGCTCATGATGCCACCTGCATGTTGGAGCGATCGCGGGTCAGCGCATCCGCTGCCCGAAGAGCCAGTGCTTGAATCGTCGAGGTCGGGTTTAAAGCCGCCGCCGTTGTAAATACCGAACCATCAAGAATTAATAGGTTGGGAACACTATGTGTACGGCTGTTCAAATCGGTTACGCTGGTAGCTTGATCAGACCCCATACAGGCCGTTCCGAGTAGATGAAAACCCGCATCAGCGACCAGTGATTGCGTGGCGATATCAGCCGCTCCAGCAACGTTGAACGCCTCTGTCGCGCGGTCAATGCCATGGG
Organism: Gammaproteobacteria bacterium UBA4475; assembly: GCA_002389265.1. Taxonomy (GTDB): domain Bacteria; phylum Pseudomonadota; class Gammaproteobacteria; order Pseudomonadales; family Azotimanducaceae; genus UBA4582. The sequence goes on along the minus strand of DGOD01000361.1, from coordinate 525 downwards.
CAATCATCTTTTTGGTATTATCGTCCAAGCTATAGATCGTCTTTGGCGCAGGTATACCGTCCCCGTCTGTCAGGTGTGTCGACAAAATAACACGGTTTTCCATCCGCGGCAGGTCCTCTGTGGTTACAGTAAGGCTTGCTGTATGTCCGAACACGTCACGGAACCGGGCGTGATGGCCTTGACCCCATGGAACACGCGGCAAATAGCCGCCGACTGCCGTACCCACTGGCCCATCGGATCGGAGCAGTTGCATCTGATAACCGCGCACAAAGTCACGGGTGATATCAGTCTCATAAAACTGCTGCGATAAGATCGATACCGCAAAGGGTCCAGCCCAACCATCCAATTCGTCTAAAAACCGACCAGTTACCATGCCTGTCGGATGATGCATGAGGCGACGCCCCACAAGATCAGTGTCATTAGCTAGCCCGTTTGGAAACCGCTTCGAGGTAGAGAGCAGCATTAGTCGCGCGGTGCCAAGCCCATTCGAAGCAAGCGCGACAACGGACGCCCGCGTGCGCTGCA
>DGOD01000283.1:344-3812 GCA_002389265.1 Gammaproteobacteria bacterium UBA4475 | reverse complement strand
GCGCCCGGCGTCAGCTCCGCATAAGAAAATCGAATAACAAAATTTTGAATAAAGCCAGGTCGATAGATTAAAGAGGTTGAGGCATCAACGCCGATCTTGCGGGTGATGCCACTCTGCATCCTCAGCTGGCTTATCCCATCAACTTCGTCGAACCAAAGATGATTGTAATTAACAGACCACCGCAAGCTCGGCGTCAGGTCGAAATCAGCACCCACGCCTAAAAGCATCAACCCAGGATTACTAAAAAAGCTTTGCCCCTGCTCTTTGGAAGAACGAAGCGAGGGTAGTAACCCGTTGCGGCCGTTTAAGCCAATCCCTCGGCCACCACCTACGAAGGGTATCGTTTGACGCATCCAGTAACTGGTGTCTGCACCAGCGATGAGTGGATTCTCAAAGATCGCATCAAATCCCGATGCCTTGTCATCAAACACATTATCATCGCCAGATGCATAAACCCCGGACAATCGATAACGCTGCCAGTCGTTATCCACAGAGAGTTCTAAGGCAAGAAAGTGGCTCCTGATTTTACTGGGCCGAGAAGTCATCGGGTTATTTTTATCCTGGCCAAATGCCGCGTAGGCAGACCCTGCTACGTTGAGTCTCCCGTATCTTCCATCAAGGGAATAACCCAGGTAGGTAACGTGGTAGCGACGAGGCCGCAAATCACCGATCAAAGCAGGCCGAGTGGGGAAGCCGTTGGCATCAATTGCTTGCCTGCGATTTTCCTCATTCAGATTAGCGGTAATTGAGATTTGGCTGGTTAGGCCTGGAGACGGAAAGTCTTGACGATACAGGTTTGCCGTTAAAATATGATCTCGACGGAGCGGCGTGCTCAAGTCATTCAAGCCACTATTCACATCTTTATCAAGCCGCCGAAAGTACGCTAGGTTATATTGATACCGATTGTTATCGCGATTGCCAAAGAGCCGAACACCCATCAAGGCGTCTTGAAGCAGAAAGCCTCTGAAGTCGCTCGAAAATGGTTGGATCCCTATCCGTACCGAATCAAAATCATAACGACTTCCAACATTCCTTATATGATAGTCATAAAAGGCTTCTTGCAGAGTGCCGAAATTTCGGCTTCTCTTCCCAAATTTACTGGGTTGCACATAAAGAATTCGACGCTCGTTAATATCGACCCGGTTGAAATTAAATGCGGGTGTTAATCGAAATTCCCAATCTTGCGGTTTGAAAGTTGTTGACCCCTTAATCAGTGATAGGCTCGCGATGATTGTCTGACTAAAGATATTGCTTTGACCATCGCCGTGAAGATCATACTGCCCTGCGTCACCAGTTGTTTGAACCCCTACTGGAATCGGAAAGGTTCGGGGTTCGACAACCGTATCTGAGACCAAACCCAATGCAAAAAATAAATCTTTGGAACCTAGTATCGGCCGATCGCCCTTTAAGGTGTTCTGGTTATAAGGATCCCACCAGCGCTCATTCACACCTATGGACTCAACGATTCGCCATCGATCAGGCAAGGCTTCTAACATCCCGCCCTCGCGTTGCAACAATCGAATATCGAGCGGTGCCATCCGGTCTAAATCTTGGCGAGATCGATTCGGTCGAGGGTTTTGAGCAACAGAAACCGGGTCGTTACTGATTTCCAGCGATTTTTCATCCTGATCGTGCGCACCAAAGGCTTGTGCCGGCAGCAGCATTACCAGCGCAATAATCAGCACGTTATTTACCATTACAAACCTCTTGCTCACTGTCGTCGAGAAAAGGATTAAAAGGACATGAGATGTACCGCAACCGAACGTTATCGACTTCAATCGTGTCCGCTCTGATTTCTTTCGGCGCATTCCCAAGCGTGCCTAAAGCTTCTCCTACTCGATGCACACTTAAAAACGCAATCATGTCATCCTGGTCAACCCCATCGCCCGATACACCAATGCCACCAATCAAAGTTGATCCACGATAAATGGGCACGCTTCCTGGGAAAATCTGAATGCCGTTTCCAAGCAAATGGATATCGCCACCCTCATTTAACAACCCGACGCACTCATTCGCGGCTCCTTTATCAGAAGTCCCATCAACAAAGCCCAAGTGCTTCACCACTTCAGGCCGCACGAGACTTTCCTGCAACCCCGTGGCAAATGGACTCCACTCCGTTATCGGCCTAGACAAAGGCCCATGGGGACGCCCTAGTTCGCCATCAGGAAAATAGGGCCTCGATAAATTTCCACCCGCTCTATCTGAGAAGGCATGCTGCCCAGTTAAGGCTTGCGGATCATTCAGAAATACACGTACCCTTTGAACGTAGTCCGAAATTTCATCTCTGTTCAAGCCAACTAAATAGGTGGCAGCCAACTCACTAGAGAAAAAAGTCGCTGTACGGGCTTTTTGAACGGCAACGTCAAGCCCAAAAATCGGCGCGTCTGAGCCGATCACTAACCCCAAGATTTCGCCGGTTGTATCCACAACAACCATGGACACGCGTGCCGACTGGTTGAGCGGTCGTCTAATTTGTCCGCGTGCTGCTGACATCGTCTGATGAGCGGTTTCGAGAAGCTGCCTGACCTCATCCTGCGTCAAGGGCATTTCACTGCCATTGCCATCGGCAGCAGCTTTTATTGGAAATCGATTCCTGCCTGCACCATCACTTAAAATAAACGCACCCGGAATCGCAAACTCATCTAGCGTGGACGGCCTGACACCAGAACCCTCTTGACCATACTGCTGCCCGGCTTTGATACCTTGAGCCGAATCAAAGTAGCCCGGAACTGAAATCAAACTGGCGTCGATCAAATCTTTATCAGACTGCGCGAGTGCATCAACGAGATTACTGGCGGGCTCTACCACCTGTGCATCTGAATACCTGAGCAAGGTGCCATCCAATGAAATTTTGTCCGCGCGAATCTCAGCTGGTGGCAGAAAGTGTGACGACGCTAAAAGTGCAATGGCCTCATCTATATCTTCGTCAAAATCTTCAACATTATCGTCAAAACCATAGACTGCTTTCGTACTAACACCAATCCCACCCACCAATACGCCCTTCTTGTAGAGTGGGAAGCCGCCGGGATCTGCCGACATTCCCAGAGGCGACTTTCTGGGTCCAATGTTGTGGTCAAGCTCAGCTTCAGCTGACGCCATCACATCCGAACAGGCCAGTTGAGAAAACTGCAATCCAAATAAAGGTCCACTTTCCAAACCGACCGTGTACGTGGTGGGCGGGAAGTGAGGCTGGATTATCATGCTCGCTGTGCGCGTGCTAAAAGCGTTCCCGCCCGACGAGACGTACGCGCCCGTAACCGCTTTTGAGATTGCAACCGCCGTTCTCGGCACCAGCGCAGACTGCAGTCCAACGTTTCCGGCCGCCGTCTCAGCGCCCGGCCCCGGCGCGACCTGTACGTACCGAGTACTTACCCCGTGCTGAGACACTGCTAAAATATTGCCAACTCGATCACTAATGCTGACAACACCTGTAGCACCACGCGCAATCATCTGCTCAATCGCTTGGTC
>DGOD01000283.1:0-233 GCA_002389265.1 Gammaproteobacteria bacterium UBA4475 | reverse complement strand
CGAGGGCTGAGGCATTGGCGCCTTCTCGACCGACTCAGAGCCACCACAAGCTGCGAGCAAAACAATCGTTAAGTGACTAAAAATTTTAAGCGTTTTTTTAAGCATCCTATATATTATCAAATTAAATATTAAGCTGTTACCGACCTAAAAAATTGAAATTCTTCTGTCAAATTCATAAAAGTGAGTATGCCACGTAACGAGACCTAAACCGGGTTTTTCTTAAAGAAAGTAGT
>DGOD01000122.1:2679-7237 GCA_002389265.1 Gammaproteobacteria bacterium UBA4475 | reverse complement strand
CGGGTCACCTGTCGTGATTGGTTTCAGTTGAGTCTGAAAGAAGGCTTTACCGTATTGCGTGACCATGAATTTTCCGCCGCCATGGGTTCGCCGACGGTCTGTCGAATCAACGATGTGGCCGGCCTTCGTGGCGCCCAGTTTCCGGAAGATGCGGGCCCCATGGCGCATTCGATTCGGCCTGACGCCTATATCGAAATTAATAATTTTTATACAGCCACCGTGTACGAGAAAGGTGCCGAGGTGGTGGGCATGATTCGAACCCTGTTGGGGTCTGAACAGTTTCGCCGCGGCACTGACCTGTATTTTGATCGACATGATGGTCAGGCCGTGACCACGGAAGAGTTTGTGAAGGCCATGGAAGATGCCAGCCAGACTGATCTGACGCAGTTTCGGCGCTGGTATTCTCAAGCAGGTACGCCCGCACTGAAGATTAAGAGCCAGTTTGATCCCGACCTGCAGACTTATACGCTGAATGTGACCCAAAGCTGTTTGCCAACGCCTGGGCAGAAGACAAAATTACCTTTCCACATGCCCTTGGCTGTTGGCCTGTTGGATAGCGCAGGCGCAGATATGCCGTTAACGCTGGCGGAAGCGGCGGTGGGCCAAATCTCACAAGTTGCAAACGTGAAAAATGAGGGGCGTCAGCAAACCGTAGTGCTGAATTTGACTGAGGCGCAGCAAAGTTTTGTGTTCACCAATGTCAGTGAAAAACCAGTGCCCAGCCTGCTGCGGGGATTCTCGGCGCCAGTGAAGCTGCAGTTTGACTACTCTCGAGACGAGTTGATGTTTCTGATGAGTCACGACGCTGATGGTTTCAATCGTTGGGAAGCCTCTCAGCGCCTGGCCGTTGATGTGATCCAGGAAGTGGTTGGGCAGCTTCAAGCCGGGCAATCAGTACAGGTCGACTCGCGTTTGATTAAGGCTTTCGAAAGTAATCTTGATCAGGCTGTTGAGCGGCACCTTGATCTGGCCTTTGACAAGGCGGTGATCGCCGAGATGCTGGTGCTGCCGTCTGAAACCTATCTGGCAGAGCTCGTGGTAGTGGCCGATGTGGATGCGATTCATGCCGCTCGAGAAGCGGTTCGATTGGCCATTGCGACTCAGCTTGCCGGGGTTTTACTGGCGGTGTATAAGCTCAATCAGGACGACAAGCCCTTTGATGTGAGCGCCCAGGAATGCGCTCGCCGAAGCCTGAAGAATGTTGCCCTGGCTTACCTGATGGTGCCGGATGATACGGAGATGGTGGCCTTGGCAGTGGCTCAATTTAAATCAGCTAACTGCATGACCGATACCAGCGCTGCCATTCGCAGCTTAGTAAACTCGGCGGCGCCGTTGGCACTGCAAGCCAAGGAAGAAGCCCTGACGAAATTTTATGAGCGCTGGAGCGATGAGGCCCTGGTCATTGATCAATGGTTTAGTCTGCAGGCGTCAAGCCCATTGCCCGGAGCCCTGGAAAGGGTGAAAGCGTTGATGCAGCACTCGGCCTTTACCTGGAAAAATCCGAACCGCTTGCGATCAGTGATTGTCGCTTTCGCGTTTCAGAACAACGTCAACTTCCATGACAAGAGTGGCTCAGGTTACGAATTCCTGGCAGATTGTGTGATTGAACTGAACGGTATCAATCCGTTGGTGGCTGCCAGAATTCTGAGTCCGCTGACTCGCTGGCGTAAGTATGACACAGCTCGTCAGGATCTGATGCGGCAACACTTGCAGCGTATTCTCGATATCGAGAACTTGTCCAAGGATGTGTTCGAAGTGGTGTCAAAGAGCCTGTAGGTTCTGCTGCTCAGCGCCGGTCTTCAAGGGCCAACGTCCGGTGAGCTGCACCGGACGTTGGGCATCAAGGTCTGCAGGCTATCTGCCGCCAGGGTTCATGGTGGGCATCAAACTGGTCTGCTGCTTCGGCGTCTTAGGGCGCTGGCGAAGGGTCTTGACGATATTCAATAACGCACTACCATCCCATTCCTCGTGGTTGCCCTCGGCATAGATGCTGCGCTCCAAGTTGTTGATCTCGGTGATCAGCGCCGGGCTCTGCAGATGCAGTCCCAGTTCATGTAACGAATTAATCGAGGGGTCTTGCTCAATGCCCCACAGAAACAGTGCCTGGCGGGCGGCGCTGGCCTGTCCTTGACGGCAAGCGTGAGTCAGTTGGGTTAATGGTGCCGTGTTAGGGGTCGCAATCGATGGGGTCTCGGGCTTGCCCGATTGTCTATGCGTTTGCCGACTGCGCCACCAGAGGCCCAGCGTGATCAGCCACAGCAGGGCGAAGACCACCACGAGCACATGACTGATCAGCGCCCAGCGGCTTTGCGGCTGTGGCGATGCGTTGCTAGCTGCCGCAACCGCCGCAGGCGGCACCACCGGCGTCAAGCTGGGAGTGCTGGTTGGGGTGCTGGTCGAGGCCTTGACCGTAAAGCTGGCGGCGGGCAGTTCGCTGTATGCCAGGGCGTCAGTCTCGGTATTCCACCAATATAGGCGAATAGCTGGTAGTTCGAGAGAGCCTGCGGCAGTGGGCACGATGCCTATGGTATAAGTCTGAGTCGCAACGATGCCATTGGTGGTGGCGGCTTCAGTGACCGTGGGTGGATCTTCATAGGTCTTGGCATTGTCAATGGTTAATGGTGGCATGGGCGGCAACAAAGAACCGGCAACGCCTTCCACCGTGAGGGTCAGGGTGCGGTTGATGGGCTCGCCAACGGTGAAGTTTGGCGGCGTCTGACTCCACGCGTCGGTGAGGACAAGCCCCTTGGCCGGTAGCCAGTTAGCGTCGGGAAAGCTCGCAGGCTTGGGTTGAACGTTGATGGTATGGGGGTTTGAAACGGCCATGACCCGTTCCCCGGTGGAGAAAAACCGGTTACTGCCACGGGAGCCAGCAAAGGTTTCGCGAGGAATGGTGAGTTCGCCGCTCTTCTGTGGGTAGATGGCATAGCGCTTCTCGAGGACATAATAGCGCCGATTGTTGACCAGGGTTTCATAGCGCTGTTCGCCACCGAGAGGTTCGATGAGCGCATCGCTGAGGGCCGGTGGCGCCGGAAAGTCGCCGGAGACCGCATCCACGTAGAATAATTTAACCGTATACAGCAGCTGCCCTTGAACATAAGTCTCTTGCCGGTCGACAGTGGTTTCGAAGAACACATACTGGCTGGCTTGACGGCGCATCTCGGCAGTCTGGCGAACTACCTCAACGACGATCGGCGAAGACCGATCGCGACCGGCGTACAACGATGGCACGATGAGTTGACCCAGGCGCCGGGCCCGTAATGACAGCTCCCAAAGTACATAGACTTCGGCGGTGGTATTGCCGTTGATGATGCTGGTACGACTGGTACTTTGTGGTCCCTTGACGCTGATGATTTCAAAGTCCTGTTCCAGGACGCTGAAGTCAGGTGCCGTGCTGGTGCCGGCATTCTCCAGCCGCACTTTCAATACCAGCAGGTCGGCATCGGAGACCTGTCGGCGGTCAACGGAAGTGGTCAGGCTGGCCACGGAGGCGAAGCTTGTCAGCAGCAGGGTCAGGGCCAGCAGGAGGTTGGCCAGGCGAGCCTGTGGCCGAAATCTGGACCTGCTAGATGACTTGTGGGTACCGAGACTCTCGGTGCTACCAGTTAGATTGATTGCCATTGTTGTTTGATCTGCCTTGTCTAAGTCGGTCGGAATATTGCGTCTCGAATTTGCGCCGCAGCAGGCCGCCGGGATCATCAGGGACCTTGCGGAGCCAGTTTTCCAGGGCCTGACGTTCTTCATCATCCAGCGGTTGAGTGTCTTCCTCGGCCATCTTCGGGTCCTTGGCTGCCTGATCTTGATCAGCGGGCTGTTGTGGCTCAGCCTCGGTGCTCTCATCATCCTGCGGTTCGCCGTCCTCATCGGCGGATTGGTCGCTGTCAGACTGCTCCTGGTCGTTAGGGTCGCCGGGTTCTGAATCCTGGTCTGATGATTCGTCTTCGGAGTCTTGTTCGTCGCCGTCTTCAGAGGACTCCTGGTCTTGTTGCTGCTGCAGAATGTCTTCGATCAACTGCTTGTTAGCGGCGGCGTCTGCGTCATCCGGATTCCGCGCCAGGGCTTGCTCATAGGCTTTAATAGCATCCTCATACTCGCCTAGGCGGGCGAGGCTGTTGCCAAGGTTGTAGGCATCATCGCTACTGCCGGACGTTTCACTGATCTGCTGAGCATAGTCATTGGCCGCGCCGGCGTAGTCTTCGCTGCGATAGCGGGCGGCGGCGCGCCAGGCCTCGTCCTTAAACAGGCTCGCAGCCGTGGCAGCATCGCCCTGATTTAAGGCTTGTTGGGCCTGCTGGTCGCGGGTCGCCCAGAGGTCGTCCCACAGAGAAGCCTCGGCCCGTTCCTGGGGCAGGATCAATAACAGCGGTAGACTCCACAGCCAGCCCCGGCGAAAGCACAAAGCCGCCAGCGGCAGTAGCAGCAGCACGAGCCAAGGGCCTTCTTCGAACCAGACGTCGAAGTCGCGTTCCAGTTCGCGGAAATCTGTCGTTGAGGACACTACTTCGTCGGCCAATAAATAGTCTAAGTCTTCATCGGTGAGTGTCATGGGGCTGTAGCG
>DGOD01000122.1:0-2633 GCA_002389265.1 Gammaproteobacteria bacterium UBA4475 | reverse complement strand
CCTTGAAAGTCTTTCAGGTAGCCGCCATCGCGGAGTAATTTACTGCCATCAATGGGTGCGCCCGCAGCGGTACCCACTGACATGACCGATATGGGGTAGGCCGTGCGATGTTCGCGAGCGATGGCCTGGGATTCGGCAATGTCGCGAATCTCGTCGGTGAGCAGCAGTATACGGCCAGAGGCGACACCGGCGTCGGTAAATAATTGCACGGCGAGATTCAAGGCGGGTGCCAGTTGGCTGCCGGGTGCGGGCATAATTTCCGGCGTCACGGCAGGCAGCATCTCACTGATGGTATTAGCGTCATCCGTAAGGGGCGACACGGTATGGGCATCGCCCGCGTAAGCGATCAGAGCGGTGACGCCCTCTTTGCGCAACGTCAGCAGGTCTTGAAGTTTGCGTTGGGCGCGCACCAGACGATTCGGTTTGATGTCGATGGCATACATGGAACGGCTTAAATCCAGGATGATCACCAGCGCGTCTTCACGCTCGTGTACCGGTTGTGGGGTTTTCAGCCACACGGGACCGGCAAGGGCGATTATCGCCAGCAGCCAGCCAACTAACAGCAGGTTCAACAGGCGTCGACTGCCGGTCTGGGTGGGCAAAGCCAAAAGGTAAGGCAGTAGACTGGCATCAATGGCTTGTTCCCAGCTGGAGCCCTGATGCTGTCGGCGTTTAACCAGGACGAAGAGCAGCAAGGCAGGTATCAGGGCATAGAACCAGTTGGGTCGCAGGAAGTGAAAGTCTGCGGCCAGGTTGAGCATCAGTGTGTCTATCATCGGTTTGGCTCCCCGTTGGCGCCGCCATCTAGACCGCGTCGAAACAGCGATTGCCAGCCGCTGAGCATCACCGGATGGGTCACAATCAGGAGTGCACTGGCCAGGAGTGCCAGCGCCAGCGGCCAGTAAAACAATGACATGACCGGTCGAAAGGTTTCCTGATCCTGTTCGATAGGTTCGAGCTCATCCAGAACTGTGTAGATTGCCTGCAGTTCTGCGGCACTGCGGGCTCGTTGGTAGATGCCGCCGGTGAGCTCGGCAATTTCAATCAGGGTTTGGCTGTCCAGTTCTGACGACGGGTTGACGGTGCGATTGAACAACAAGCCGGGGATTTGCATTTCCTCAGCACCAAAGCCGATGGTATAAATCTTGACGCCTTCCTGGGCAGCGATTTTTGCCGCTTGCAAGGGCGTAACCTCACCAATATTGTTCTGGCCGTCAGTCAGTAAAATTAACACTCGGCTGTCTGCGGGTCGTGATTGCAGGCGTTTCACCGCCAGGCCAATCGCGTCACCAATGGCGGTCTTGCCGCCAGCGATACCCAGCGGCGTTTCCATGAGCAGGGTGCGAACGGTCTTTCGATCAAAGGTCAGGGGGGTTTGCAGATAGGCCTTGCTACCAAACAGAATAAGACCAAGACGATCGCCCACCCGGCGTTCAACGAAGTCACCCACCACCGCTTTGACCACCAGCAGGCGGCTAACCAGCGTGTTACCCACTTCCATATCTTCGGTGCCCATGGAGCCCGAGATATCCACAGCCAGCATCAGGTCACGACCGTTGGTGGGTAGCTGCACCGGCTCGCCGATGTATTGGGGGCGTGCGGCGCTGATGATCAGTGCCAGCCAGATGAGCACCATCAACAGGCGCCTTAGCATCGAAGTATGACTTGGCTGACCGGTCTGCACATCGTATTGGGCGGCAATGCGAAAGAAGGGTGCCTGCAGAGCCGCGTCTTCCTGGCGGGCGACAGGCAACAGCCAATACACTAACAGGGGTAAGGGCAGGGCCAGCAATGCTAAGGGCCAAAGTAATTCGATCATGGCGTCACTCCGGCCGGCAGGGCGCGATGGCGCTTGATCCAGTGGCTGCCGAGTCGTTGTAGTGCCTCAACGTCCACTTCAGTCTGGTTTTGGTATTGGCCTTGAATCAGCACCTGACCGGCACCTAGGCTGAATTCATGGCTGCGCGCGGTGCTGTCTAGAAAGTTCACCCAAGCCTCGCCCGTCAACGCCGCGACCTGGTCTCGAGGATAATGGGTCAGTGCCACTCGCTTGAGTAACTCCATATAGGCTCGCAAGTAATCTTGGGGGTCCTGCTCGCGTTGATACCTACTGTACAGCGCGCGCAACGCAAGCATGGCCTCGCGACGATAACGTCGGCTGTGCCAGTAGCGCCAGGCACTATAGATCAGCAGTCCCGCGGCGATGATCGTCATGGCGCCGAGCAGCCACCAGCCGAAAGCCGGCGGCCAGGCGTCGATGCTGGCCGGCAGGTGAATATCGCGGAGATTTGCCAGCGGGTCAGCCTCCAGGGCGGCAGGTGGCATCGGGCTATTAAGAGGTACTGCCATCGTCAGACCCGCCTGGCGTATTCGTTGTATTGCTGGGCCAGACTCGAAATCATCGGTTCGTGGGTTTGAAGTTCGAACAGGGGCGACTTTTGGCGGGTGAATTCCCGCCGCAGGGCATTGACCTGCTCGTCAAAACCCAGCTGGTAGTCTGCTCTAAAGCGTTTGTTGGCGGTATTGATTCGGACCCGGTCGGTACCATTCGTGATGGTGTATAAATCCGGTCTTGGGAGTTCCCGTTCCAGGACATCGGAGATATGAATGCCCACTAAGTCATTCTGACGGGC
>DGOD01000125.1:34693-43529 GCA_002389265.1 Gammaproteobacteria bacterium UBA4475 | reverse complement strand
CTCCTGTTCCCACTATCATCGTCGGTAATATTAATGTCGGCGGTACGGGTAAGTCTCCACTGGTCATATGGTTGGTAGCGCAACTGATGGCTGCTGGATATCGACCTGGAATCGTCAGCCGTGGACATGGTGGTCGAACCCATTATCCTTTTGACGTGAAGCTGAACTCTGACCCTTCTGCAACAGGTGACGAAGCCTTGATGCTGTTGCGACGTACCGGCTGCCCGGTGGTGGTTGATCCGGACAGGGTCAGCGCGGCTAAATTTCTGCTCCAGCAACATGACTGTGATGTGATTGTCGCCGATGATGGATTACAGCATTATGCCTTGGATCGCGACGTTGAGATCGTTGTTATGGATGGCCGACGGGGTTTGGGTAATGGCCTTTGTTTGCCTGCAGGGCCCCTTCGTGAGCCTGTAACTCGGCTCAGTGAAGTGGATTTTGTGGTCGTGAATGGCCCAGCGAAATTTTCTTTGCCCTACTCGACGGTCAAGATGCAGCTGTTACCTGACGTGTTGATTCAACTCGAGACCGGTGATTCCATGCCGTTGGATACCCAGGCGCTGGGACATACTGTGCATGGTGTGGCTGGGATAGGCCATCCTGCACGTTTTTTTGATACCCTGCGTGATTTGGGTTTCGAGGTGATAGTTCATGAGTTTGATGATCATCACCTGTACAGTCTGACGGATTTAATGTTCAACGATAGTCTGCCGGTCATTATGACCGAGAAAGACGCCGTGAAAGTCAGTCAGTTGAATTCAGGGTTATTACATAGCAACTTTTGGTATTTGCGCATCAATGCGTCAATGCCAGAGGAATTTATGCCACAGTTGCTACATAAAATTCAAGGCGTTCGGAGTGGTGCAACTAACGTCGAAAATCAAGCTAACAATGGAGATCAACATGTCAGTTGATGGCAAGTTATTAAGTATTTTAGTGTGCCCACTTTGTCATGGTGAGTTGCAGTATGACAAGCAATCACAGGAACTGACTTGCTATGCTGATGGCCTCGCCTATCCCATCCGAGACGATATACCGGTGATGCTGGAGGAAGAGGCCAGGCGCCTGACGGCTGAAGAAAAAGTCGACCGATAATGGCCTTCACTGTAATTATTCCAGCTCGCTACCAGTCCCAGCGGTTGCCTGGCAAGGTGCTAATGGATATCTGTGGCAAGCCTATGATCCAGCGTGTCTATGAACAAGCGTGCCTGAGCAGTGCCGCAAACGTGATTGTGGCCACCGATGATAGCCGGGTCGCGAGTGTCGTTGAAGCCTTTGGTGGACAGGTCTGCATGACAGCAGCAGCCCATGAATCAGGCACTGACCGGCTGCAAGAGGTGGTGGCGCGGGAAGGCTTCTCAGATGACGCTATCGTGGTTAACGTTCAGGGCGATGAGCCGCTGATACCGCCTGCGGTGATTGACCAAGTGGCGCTTAATCTGACGTTGCAGCACGAGGTTGATAGTTTGGCTGCAGTGCCCGGTGTGTCAACGCTCTACGAGGACACTATCGATCTTGAGCAAATCATGGATCCAAATGTTGTCAAGGTGGTGACCGATGCGCAGAGCCAAGCGCTATATTTCAGCCGGGCGCCGATACCGTGGGCTCGAAATGAGTTTGGCGCAGATCCGGTTAGCTTGCCCGTTGGGGTGGTTTATAAACGTCATGTGGGTATCTATGGCTACCGAGTCGAACTGCTTAACCGGTTTGTTCGTTGGACGCCGGCACCCCTCGAATTGATCGAAAAACTCGAACAGCTCCGTGTGTTATGGCATGGTGAAGGGATTCATATCGAAGTCGCCTGTGAGGCGATTCCCCCCGGCGTTGATACGCAAAGGGATCTGGATAATATTAGAGCTCGATTTTTTCACGAATAGTGCTTACTTCCCAGTGTCCCTAACTGAGCAGTCTTGTTCATAGAGACCTTGCTCTTAGGGGTCCTAGTCAATGGCGCCAAAACGTTATCCTGGCAGGCTTTTACGCCTCGTGCATGCGCCAAAATTTCGGCGCATGAATTGCAAAAATGATGACTTAGCTCACAATTATGAATTATGGTCAGTGCCATAATTGTGCCCTGCTGTCGCACTCATGGTTTTGGTGCGCTAACACATTGATAAATAATGTTTAAAATCCTGAGCCCAATCTTTTTATTTGTTGGCATCGATTATGCTTAGTAGTAACCCTGCGTAGGGAGTTCAGCGCACGAGGTGCCAGTCATAAGGAGATGACGATGAATCTAAAACACATAGCGGGCTCGGTCTTAGTGTCGATAATGATGATAGCGATCGGCGCTGGAGTACTCGAGATGCAGTCTCGAGATCAGAGCAAGGCTGTTGAGCCGGCACCCGCAAGCGCGATAGGCCCTGTGCTCTCTATGCAAGATGAACAGCAGTCTTTCATTGTTCAGGGTGCCACCCTCGATCTTGCTCGGGCAGCTGTGAGTGCGGTGGGTGGAAATATTGAGCACGAGCTTAATGTGATTAAGGCAGTGTCTGCCCGCTTGACCCCAACCCAGCGTTCAACATTAGAGAATCAGCCTGAGCTTCGTGTTTACACGAATGAGGTGGCGCAGGTGCAGCGATGGAAACGTGACTGGCATAAACCCAACAAACATTCCTGGCGGTATAAAGGTAAAGCCGACCGCTCTCAGCGTGGCAAAAAATTCAATCGTCACTATGGCTACACTAATGCAGACGAGCTTGAGGTACAGGAGTTTGAGCTGACAGAAGCCCTCGATACCCATTATCCACGTCAGACCCGGGCGCTAGACGTGCATTTATTGGGCAATACTGGCGTCGGCGTCACGGTGGCGATTTTGGATTCAGGCATTGCCAGAACACCATGGATCGGTGGCAATAGATTGAAGGCTGAGTATGACGCAACGTTGGGTGCACTCGACAAGACCCGTGCTAATGATGAGAATGGGCATGGTTCCCACGTCACCAGTATCATCGCTAGTCAGGGTATGACCGCATTACGTGAGTACAACAGCATCGCACCAGACGCTAGCTTTGTTAGCGTTAAAGCCTTCGACTTAAATGGTATGGGTAGCTATGCCGATGTCATTAACGGCATTAACTGGATCGTTGAAAATCAAGCACGTTATAACATTCGGGTTCTTAACATGTCCTTTGGTACGCCACCGAATACGGCCTACTGGGATGATCCTCTGGCTCAGGCCGTCATGGTTGCTTGGCAAAAAGGTATTGTGGTTGTCGCATCGGCGGGCAACTCAGGGCCGGAACCGATGACAATTGGTGTTCCTGGTAACGTGCCATATGTGATTACAGTCGGTGCGATTACCGATAGCTATACGCCCCATGATCCTTTTGATGACACCTTGGTGAGTTTTTCTGCTGCGGGTCCGACCTTTGAAGGCCATGTTAAACCAGATGTCGTCGCTTATGGCGGACACATGCTGGGCGTTATGTCAGAGGACGTGACGCTTGCTATCAACCATCCTGAGTTTCAGGCTGAAAATAGTGATAATTACTATGTGATGTCTGGCACTTCGCAGGCGGCGGCTGTCGTCTCCGGCGTGGTGGCACTGATGTTAAGCGAGGATCCAAGACTGAGCAATGACGATGTTAAGTGTCGGTTGTTGGCTTCCGCCAAGAGCTCGGTAGGCGAGTTGGACTATAATTATTCGGTATTCCAGCAAGGCGCAGGGTTAGTGGATGCGATCTCCGCTCTGAAGGAAAACAAGAAGGGGTGTGCCAACTCGGCCCTTGATATCGAACTTGACCTGGCCGGCACGGAACATTTTATTGGTCCGGCAAGACTTGATGCTCTGGGTGAATTCTTTGTTGAAGGTGTTAATGGCAATAAGCCAGGTACCAAGTGGGATGGAAGCTATATGCGCGGCGTGGGTTACGTCTGGAGCAAAGGCTATATGTGGAATAATGGTTATATGTGGAACAATGCCTATATGTGGAATAACGGCTATATGTGGAACAATGGCTATATGTGGAACAATGCCTATATGTGGAACAATAGCTCCGTTGAAGTGGCGGGTATTAATGGTTGGGTCGAGCAGGAATAGTTATCTAATGAACTAATGGTCTCATCTCTTAGAGGGATTGTGATAATGGATATGGATATCCAAAAAATTCGAGACATAGGTGCCGTTGCCGTTGCACCAAGGTTCCTGAGGTCTCCAAGGTTACCTAGGTCGTCGAATTCACCTGAAATTATTTCACTGTCAGATTATAGGCAACTACGCACAAAAGATGATTGTTTACTTTCCGATGCCCTTAAAGTAACTGAGCGCGCGGCTGTATTTACGATCAGAATAAATCGCTACGAAATGTTGTTAGAAACATTTTCTGGTTGTTCTGGCGATCAAATAGCCAGTCATGTTGAAAAACTACTCCTGTCTTCTCTGCGTGAAACCGATTTCGCTGTCCATGTTAGTGCCGAAGAGTTTGTCGTTCTCATCAGGGACGTCGCCTTAGTTACTGATATAGAAGATGTTGCTATTCGGGTGATTGATGCCTGTTCCTATCTGGAAATTCATGAATCACAGCGGATTCCAATAAGTATCGATATTGGAATAGCCAACTATCCCAATGATGCAACTGATGCTTCAGACCTGCTGCGTTTTGCTCATATCGCCTTGCACTCGCTCGACTCAATGCGCCACGGTAACTACCAGTTTTATTCCGAAAGTCAACGAACTGACCATCGCGAAGGTATCATGATGACCGGTGAGTTGATCCAGGCGATGCAAGAAGATCGAATGGAGCTTCACTACCAACCTATCTATTGTTTGAAAACGGATATGATCATATCTGTCGAAGCGCTAGTACGATTACGGACCCGAGAGGGCGAAATTATACCTCCTGACGACTTTATCGATGTTGCCGAACGAACGGGTCTAATAGTGCCGCTGGGTGCATGGGTCATGAAAAAAGCCTGTATACAACTGGCGTTATGGCAAAAAAATGGCGCTAAAGATTTGTGTATGTCGATCAATGTGTCACCGGTACAACTGGGTGATCATGGATTCTTTAATTTGTTGGAAACCACGGTCAGAGAGTCGGAGATTAACTTTGGCTCCGTAGAAATAGAAATTGTTGAACGCCAACAGGTGGGAACCGATGTAGATCTTATTCTCACTCGACTGCGTAATTTAGGCGTTAAAATAGCCGTAGATGATTTCGGTACAGGCTACTCGAGTCTTGCGAACCTCGCAAGATACCCACTGGATGTGGTGAAAATAGACCAAAGCTTTGTGCGCTCGATGCTTGAAAACTCTGTTGCTAAAAGCATCGTCTCGGCTATTTGTGCGATTGCAGAAGAGCTTAATCTAAACATTATTGCAGAGGGCGTCGAAACGGTTGCACAGGAAAAGTATCTCCTGAGTTTGGGTTGTCAAAAAGCCCAAGGGTTCGGTTATTCTAAGCCGATGCTAGCCTCGGCACTGAGCAGGCTGTTTTTGAATACGCCCGGTGGCGTTTGCCGCGAAACCCTCCGTGAAGGTGTAATGTGACAGTGGATTATGAGTAACTTATTCAAGTAGTGATTAAGTTTATATTGGGTGAGTAATAGGCATTTAGCCTGTCCGATAAATGACGTTAGCTTGGCAATAGACAGGTTTTTTCAAACGATGTTCGACGGGTGTAGCTTTAAACTTATCAGGCAGAAATTAGAGATGGTCTATCCTAGTGGCTGGGTAAATAAGTTCGAGGCTAGGCCATTGCACTAGGTCAAGGGCATCTGACCCTGGCGTTTCGACTCAGGGAAATAATGATAAATTCTGAATTGTTCGACTGCTATTTGAGTAGTATCAAACGTCTTGGAAATACCCAGGGTGCGTCTGTCTGCATCTCAAGCGATGGTGCCTCCATGCTTTGTCCCGATCCATCGGGTGAACCACTTCCGGAGTTAGCGTCTACCGAAGTCGCCAGTCGTTCAGCTTTATCAATGATGGCAGAGAAAAAATTCCTCAGCGTAGATGGTCAGGAGTGCATGATAAGGGTTGGCCAGAACCCGTTAAGCCTTCTTGTCCTAGTACCGTATCAAAGTTCCTCTGATGTGGTCAGCCCTGTGTTACACGAGCGCCGCAGTTATTCAACGCAGAATACCAAATTCGCTGAATCCTGGTTGCTCGTCGGGCTACGGTTTGCTCATTCACATGAGTTGCTGACATTCGGTGAGCAACAAGCATGTCAGCCAGTCGATTCAACAGGTTGGCTGCTAAATATGATCATTATAAACGGAAGGTCGTTGATTGCTAACTGGGAAATGTCCAGGGCCTTGCGTCATAGAGTCAGTGATCTGCCAGGCCGCATCGAATTCGAGACATGCATCCGTCAATTGGCGAAAGGCCTGAAGCTGAAAAGCCAGCCAATGAGTTTGCTATTCATCAATCCGGATAATTTTGATCAGATCAACCATCGCTTTGGTCGCGAGCAGGGTGATACAGCGGTGCGCGATGTGGCCACCTTGTTACGATCTATCTTGAGAGAGTCTGATCTATTATTTCATTATACGGGTGCTATATTTGCTATTGTACTGCCTGGCACAGATCCCCTTGGATCGAAAGCGATCGCAGAAAAAATTCAAGAGAAAATACTCGAAGCTAAATTTGTCAACGATGTGGTCAAGCTAACGATCAGTATCGGTTGCAGCTGTAGTGAACCGCTAGATAAACAGTTATTAGATGCTGGTGAGCTTATACAGCGTGCAGACAGTGCGTTGAATATAGCGAAACTGGCGGGCGGTGCGAGAGTTGTATTTTGGAGCGCCGGTAGGCGTGTCCAGTCAGCTGGTGCGCTTAATAAAGGTAGTGCGATATTTACCGCAGATCCGGTCAAAGATTACCGCAACATGGGGTTACTTTGGGAGTTAATGTCGTCTGTCTCTGCAGAACGCGAAACTGCAGTAATCGGCAGAGAGCTGACCGGAAGGGTTGCCAAGGCATTTAAATCGAATGTCGTCGCGCTGTTTGGTGTAAAAGCGCATTCATCCTCTAAAATCTCGAAGGGTCGTGCTGGAACTTATTTAGTGTCAGCCAGCGAGTGGCAGCCAGAAACAACTGCTGTTAGTCCGATAGATGTGTCGGCCGATGAGTCGAGGATCGCACCATTGATTGAATCGGTTTTAGCCGAAAGGCGCCCTTCCATAGTTAAGTTGTCGAGTCATGTATCTCGATGTGTCGTGCCACTTGTGGTTCGTGAAGATTTGATTGGTTGTCTCTACATTGACAACGAGTCTAATCATGAGATGGACGAAAGGGATTTGGAGTTTCTATCAGCGTTGGTGAGTCAAATTGCTGTGTCGCTGGATCGGGCAGATCTGTTAGACAAATGGCTACAAAAACGTGATGAAGAAAGTAAGAAGCTGCGAGTTGAGGTCAGTGAACTGAGACAGGCTGTCCGTGAAAACAAACTAGTTTATCAATCAGCAGAAATGCAGCAGATCATGCTGAAGGTGCAAAAAGTTGCACAAACAGATGCGACGGTCTTAATTACTGGAGAAAGCGGTACTGGCAAGGAGATGCTAGGCCATGCTGTGCATGATCTTAGTCACAGATTCGATAAACCTTTCGTTACGGTTGATTGTGGGGCTATCTCGCCTAACTTGATTGAAGCGGAACTTTTCGGTCGAGTAAAGGGCGCCTATACCGGTGCCGATACTGCCAGCAAGGGCCGCTTTGAGCAGGCCGATGGCGGCACCTTGTTTCTGGATGAAATCGGTGAACTGCCCATTGATGTTCAAACTAGGCTGTTACGTTTTGTTCAAGAGAAGACTGTTAATTCAGTTGGAGCGTCGATTAGCCAAAAGATAGATGTGCGCATCATTGCCGCGACTAATCGAGACTTGATTGAGGAAGTCAAAGTTGGTGGGTTTCGCAGCGATCTGTTTTATCGCTTGCAAGTGATGACGCTAACACCGCCACCGTTGCGTGACCACCCCTCTGATATTTTGCCGATCGCCTATCATTTCCTCGAGAAATACTGTCTTCAATATCAAAAGCGGGGCTTGTACTTGAGTGCCGATGCGAAAGCTATCTTAGAATCATATTCGTGGCCTGGGAATGTTCGAGAGTTGCAGCATAGCGTATTGAGAGCCGTGCTGATGGTCGATGGTGTTCAGATTGGGGTTGGAGAACTTGATCTTCAGAAAGCAGTGAAGCCGAGTGACGGAGAAGATAATCGAGATTGGCCTGGATCAATGGTTGAGTCAGAATCTTCGATAGCGTTGGGTGAGGATTTATGGACGTTGCTTGAAAAAAATCTAGTCACTTTGGTCGATACTGAAAGAGAAAATTTAAGCCCTTTGGGTAGATGGCTTACTGAGGAGTTTTTGCTAATCGCCAGTCAACAGGCGTTTGGTGTTATTCGCAATGCTGCAGATTTGTTGGGTCAGGCTGAGTCTACCTATCGGCGGCAATTAACCAAGGCCCAGCGTCTACGTCAACTCGAGCAAGGCCCGAAATGTAAGGAATGGCAGCAAGTTGAAAAAATCGTATATCTACTGGTCCGGGCTAGAGATCAGCCTGATGTTACTGACAAGAATGAAAATATTATCAGGAAGGCTAGAGAGACTCTGTTAGGTGTGGTCGAACGTGCTACGGGTAAGTATCTGTCTCGTGGTGCGGCATTAATGGATGTGAGTACACCGACATATAAAAGCTGGCTCGGGGTCCAATGAGGTATGGTCATTTATGCTGAGAGCGTGGCAATAAAAATGGAAAGCCAATGAGCATAAGATCAATTTGGCCATGGTTAATTCTTTTTAGCTGCCTATGTGACGGTGCGTTTGGCGTTGGTCGAAATATAAGGTTTGAACATTTGTCGACTAACGATGGCATGTCGCACGCGAGTGT
>DGOD01000125.1:26123-34618 GCA_002389265.1 Gammaproteobacteria bacterium UBA4475 | reverse complement strand
ATCTACGAGCATGATTATAGAGATGCAACCTCGTTGGCTGATGATTGGGTTTGGTCGCTCTGTTTGGATGACGACAATAATATTTGGATTGGAACGAATAACGGTGGTCTGAATTACTTTGATCAAAATACCAAATCATTTTTAAACTGGCGCCACGACGCTAGTGATCAACGTAGTCTGTCCAGTAATGACGTGCGAGTGGTGTTCTTAGATAGCAAAAAGCGGCTCTGGGTTGGTACCAGCGCTGGTTTGAATCGAAAAGTGATTGGTGAGAATCATTTCGAAAGGTATCTCGCCGCTGATGATGGGGTGAGCTTGCCGCACGAGTCTGTTACTGCAATATTTGAAGATAGTATGGGTCAGATCTGGGTTGGTACTGAAGTGGGCTTGGCGCGGTTTGATGCAGCGACGAATAGCTTTTTTAGCTACCAGCATGATCCTGTCGATTCGTCTTCTCTGAGTGATAGTCACATTCGCGTCATCAAGGAGTACGAGGGTGAGTTATGGATCGGTACGCAATCAGGAGGTGTCAACCGTTTCAGCCAAGGAGCGAATAAGTTTCACCATTACAGGGCTGATGCGCAGTCGTCGGGCTCGTTACAAAGTGGCTTGATCAGGGATATTCAAATAGATCATGAAAATACGATTTGGATCGGGACGGACAAAGGGCTGAGTGAATGGCAACCTGCCGAGGATAATTTCGTTACTTACCTACATGAACCTGAAGATGCCAAGAGCCTCAGCGGTAATCGTGTAGATTCGATATTCCAGGATGCGTCCAATGTCCTTTGGGTAGGTAGCTACGAGGGTGTCGATCGATGGAATTATCTCAGTGGAGCCTTTGCCTACTACACTCAGGCAGACGGTCAATTGAACAGTGATGTTGTTGTAAGTTTAGCGCAGTCTGATAATGGTTCACTCTGGGTTGGTACTTATGGTGCTGGACTCAACCGCCTCGACATGAATGCAGCGGGCGGCTATGAAGCTAGCGATTTCTTACTACCATTAGCTGATCAGCGAGTTATGGCTCTATGGGCTGAAGGTGATGAAAACTTGTGGATAGGTACCAGAACGGCGGGACTGTGTCAGTTTGGAGTGCTCAGTGGTGATCTGTCTTGCATGGTGCATGAGGAGGGTAATCAGAACTCCCTGAGTGCCAATGGTATCACCGCTATTTACGGTGAAGAGGATGTGATCTGGGTTGGTACTTACGGCGGTGGGTTAAATAGAATAGATCGAATAACGCAGAAAATTACGCATTATCGGCATGCTGCAGAGGATATTCATTCCTTAGGATCCGATCGTGTTTTGGCAATCTACCGAGATTCATTTGGCATTCTTTGGGTGGGCGCCGAGGGTGGTGGTTTGAATCTGCTGGATGAGGTGAACCATAAATTCGACCGATTTCAAGCCAATGAAAATGACCCTGATGCCGTTAGCAATGATACGGCCTGGGAAATATTTGAGAGTTCAGATGGAACGCTTTGGATCGGCACACTCAATGGCGGTGTCAATTTTTGGCATATCGACGATCGTTATAGAGGAGAGATTAAATTTCAGCATCTTGATCGAATCAATGGTCTACAGAGCAACACGATCTACGGCATTCTAGAAGACGATCAAGGCGCTATCTGGATGAGTGGAAATCGGGGTTTAGTACAAATTGACCCGTCCACCATGCAACTTCAAATTTATGATCAACATAACGGTACTCGAGGTGATGAATTTAATTTTGGTGCCAGGCTGAAGGATAAAAATGGCCGGTTATTATTCGGTGGTGCAAAAGGCCTGTTAGCCGTTAAGCCGAGCGATATTCATCCTAATTTGATAGTCCCGCCAGTTTTTATTAACGGTAATAGCAGCCTCAACGAATCGGTTTTTGCTCACAGTACGCAAGGGTCTCCGTCTAACATAACACTCGGTTATGACGAGCGAATGATTACGTTTAATTTTGCGGCGCTTGACTACGCGTCTCCCGATAAGAACCAATATGAATACCAGTTGGTCGGGTTTGATGAAAATTGGATTCAGGCGCAAGGTTTTCGCCGTGCCACCTACACAAATATACCTGCTGGTGATTATACATTTCGCGTTAAAGCCTCCAACAGCGATAAGGTATGGAATTTGGATGGTGCTGCAATCAATCTGTCGGTAGTCCCCGCACCTTGGTTGAGTTGGTGGGCTTACCTGATCTATATATCGATAGTGAGTGGTTCGGGAGCGAGCTTTGTATATCTTCAGCGACGAAAGCTAAGTGTCGCCCGTCAGCAGCATCAGATTCTTGAAGATTTGGTCCGCCTTAGAACTCATGAGTTGGCGGAGCAGAACGATAAACTTGAAGGGGTAAACGATCAGTTGCTAAAGGCAAGCATGACTGATGCCCTGACTGGCTTACACAATCGACGGTACCTTTATGACTATTTGGAAAATCAGGTCGCGATTATGCAAAGATATTTAGGCGAACTCGAAGAGGGGGAGAGCGCCCATGAGGCTTTGCTACAGGAACCAAGTATATTTTTCATGATGATAGATCTAGATGGTTTTAAGAATATTAATGACAGCTTCGGCCATCCAGCGGGTGATGAGGCGTTAATCCAGGTCTGTGACGTTCTCGTCAAACACACTCGCGACTCCGATACCCTGATTCGTTGGGGTGGCGACGAATTTCTTATTGTCGGGCGTTGTCATGGTCTGCATGGGCCGAACCAATTGGCTGAGCGCATTCGTTGCGGCTTGATGGAGCACACATTTTTGGTGGGAAACGGCTCAAAGGGATATATGACAGGATCTATCGGCTTTGCGCCGTACCCGTTTAACAGTTGGCACCCAGAACGCTTCAATTGGGAGCAGGTTCTTGCCATCGCCGACCAGGCGGCGTATGTTGCAAAGTCAAACGGTAGGAATGCCTGGCTAGGTATAGAAGGCGCAGAGATGTTTGGATGTGCGGAATACAATCAAATTGGCGACAGCTTGCAGCAGTTGTTTGATCAGGAATGTATCAAGACAATGACATCCATGGTTCATACCGTTAATTACAGCGCCTAGTTTTAGCTGGCGTGATTTCATTGTTTAGATGGAGCCGATATTAATGCGCCACTATGTGCTCGTGGTTAAAGAAGACTGCGAAACCTGTCGAATGATCCAGCCTGTCGCTGCAGCGCTCGCGTCGAGTACCGAGCTTCGCATCTTTTCACAAGACAATCCTGGTTTCCCTGGTGATTTACCTGATGGGTTCACGATTGAAGATGATCGTGAGCTTGCGAACTCTTTTGAGTTAAAGATAGAAATTGTGCCTACCCTCATTTGCTATGATGATGCACAGGAGTCTGAACGTTTAGAAGGCTGGGATCGGTCGGCTTGGGAGCGGGTGTGCGCGCAGAACTTTAGTGCCAGCTTGCCTGCCTTTCGGCCTGGCTGTGGTTCAAAGTCTCAGGATCCTGGTATGGCAGAAAAGTTGGCGGTGAAATATGGAAGCCAGCAGCTTAAAGCCAGAAGGGTCAATATTGCTGATGGTGAAGATGAGGTTGAAGCATGCTATGACCGTGGCTGGAGCGATGGTCTACCATTGGTGCCACCTACCGAAATTCGAGTCGTGCGCATGCTTCAGGGCACGCTAAGAGCGGCTGATGACATTGTTGGTGATGTCCCGCCTGATTATGCGCCTTGTAGTATTGAGAAGATTGCCATTAATGCAGTGATGGCTGGTTGTAAGCCTGAATACTTGCCGGTGGTCATAGCCGCAGTAGAGGCCGCGCTGATGGATGAGTTTTGTATGCATGGCCTGCTTGCCACCACATATTTTTCGGGTCCGATGGTGCTCGTTAATGGGCCGTTGAGTCGGGCGATTGGCATGAACTCGAGGGGCAACGCATTAGGCCAGGGAAATCGTGCGAATGCGACGATTGGTCGAGCATTGCAGCTTGTTATTCGCAATGTCGGCGGTGGTCGGCCAGGGGGTGTGGATCGGTCGGCGCTAGGTAATCCCGGTAAATATACGTTTTGTTTCGCCGAGGATGAAACAGGTTCCTGTTGGGAATCTTATGCGGAGGAGCGTGGTTTCAGTCGTGAAGCATCGACGGTCAGTCTCTTTGCCGCGGATGGGGTGCAAGGCATCGTTGATCAAAAGTCTCGTACTCCGGAATCCTTGAGCCGGTCCTTTGCTGCTGGGCTGAGAGTCGTCTCGCATCCAAAAATGGTGATGGCAGCGGATGCCTTCCTGGTGATCTCGCCAGAGCATGAGCGAGTATTCCGTGATGCAGGCTGGTCTAAGGCCAGGCTTAAAGCCGAATTGCATGATTTATTGCAAATACCAGGTAGTGAACTAATTGTCGGCGCTGGTGGTATCTCTGAGGGATTGCCAGAGAAGCTTAAGGGTCAGATGCTACCGAAGTTTCGGGAAGGTGGCTTGAATATCGTTCGAGCTGGTGGCAGCGCTGGTCTGTTTTCAGCGATTATTGCCGGCTGGGGTGCGAGTGGTAAAATTGGCAGTGTGCCAGTCACCCGAGAGATATTATAGTTAAGGTGGTGGCGGCAATTGGTTGCTGACCGCTGAGTGCGTACGTAAAGGTTTCTGCCAGAACAGATAGAGCCAGAACAGATAGAATTGATGTCATCCCAGTGCGCTATTGACGATNNATTGACGATGACTATTGACGATTACCACTGACGAGCCATAGTAGACTAGCGAACAACACAGAGAGGTCATAATTATGAGTAGCTTTTTGGATCCAACCGCGGAGCTCGCTCCAGAGTCGCGGATTCCGTTACCCCGGCGAGAGAGCCTTGTTGGCTTGAAGGTGGGGTTTCTGGATATTTCCAAGCCACGGGGTAATATTTTTATAGCGCGTCTGGATGAGTTGTTAACTCAAGCGGGAGCGATTCCGCGGCATTATGCGAAGCCCACTTTTACCCGTATTGCGCCGGTAGAGCTCAAGCAACAGATAGCCACTGAGTGCGATGTGGTCATTGAGGCGCTCGCGGACTGAGGATCGTGCACGTCGTGCAGTTTGCATGACATCATGGACTTGGATCGCAGAGGAATTCCTGGTGGCTTTATCGCCTCAGAAGAATTTCGTGATGCGGCGGTAGCTCAGGCTGAATCCCTGGGTTTTGATGCGCCACGGATGTTTGTTGGCCATCCTATTCAGGATAGAACTGATGACGAGATGCGGTCGTTGGCAGAATCCGCCTACGATCAGGTTGTAGCATTGATCGTCGAACCGGGATCGTCGAACCGGGATCGTTGAACCGGGGCAGCTGAACCGATAACTCAGGAGATCAGTGCCCATAAAAAAGGCGCATCCGCGAGAGCAGGTGCGCCTTTTTGTGTTTGAGTGCCTTGTTCAAGCGCTCTGTGTCAAATGCGAGCCTATTTAGGCTGCATACGGATACCGCTATCCAGACGAATCGTTTCACCATTAATATAGCTGCAATTAACGATATAAGCCGCGGTCTGGGCAAACTCGCTGGGGTCGCCTAATCGATGTGGGAATTGCGTCATCTCGATCAGTGGCTCGCGGACCTGCGGTGGGGCAAACTTCATCATCGGAGTCTCGAAAATACCCGGTGCTATCGTCACGCAGCGAATGCCTTGCTTCACCAGATCGCGGGCGATAGGCAATGTCATACCAGCCACGCCGCCTTTGCTGGCGCTGTAAGCCGCCTGGCCGATCTGACCATCGAAAGCTGCTACGGATGCGACGTTGATGATGACACCGCGTTCACCATCGTCAGTCACAGGTGCATTGTGCTGCATAGCATCTGCACATAGACGCAGGACATTGAATGTGCCGATCAAGTTGACACGAACAATAAACTCGAAGGTCTTCAGCGGCATAGGGCCTTCTCGACCGAGGGTGCGCGCTGCAGCGCCGATACCTGCACTGTTAACGTTAATATGGAGGCCGCCAAAGGTCTCAACTGTCTTCTGTACTGCTGCGCGCACGGCATCCTCGTCGGCGACGTCACCCGCGGCAAAGCTGGCATTCGCGCCGAGTTCAGCGGCAGCCTGTTCGGCAGTTTCTGCATTTAGATCGAATACCATTACCTTGGCGCCGGCCTTAATGAAGTTCTCTGCCGTGGCACGACCCAGTCCGGAAGCACCGCCGGTGATAAAAGCAACTTTGTCTTGTAGATCCATGATTTACCCTTATTTATCGAAATAATTTCGCTCGAAAGTATACATGCCAACCCGCTGGCCTGCATCAGGTATAATCTTTTCATCATTGGAAAGCTTGGAGAGGGAGTTGACGCTTAATATCCAACGGCAGGTACTGCTTACAAATCGCAATACGCTGCGACTGCCAACCCGGGCAGAGTACTTGGTGGATGTAGACAGTGAGGCACAAATTGTTGAGGCTCTTAGTTATGCCCGACAGCGTCGCTGGCCAGTGACGGTACTTGGTGGTGGCAGCAATAGCGTTCTTGCTCAGGATCTGGCAGGGCTGGTGATCTGCGTGGGTACTCGGGGCATTGATGTCACGGGCGAGCGGGTTGTCGCGGCGGCGGGAGAGCCCTGGGATAACCTGGTTCGGCAGACGATTAAGGCGGGGCTGTTCGGGCTTGAAAATTTGACCCTGATACCGGGTTTGGTGGGGGCTGCACCGATTCAAAACATTGGTGCTTATGGCGTTGAATTGGCGGCGATGGTCGAGACCGTGCATGCGATTGATATGGATACAGGGCAGGCATTGGTCTTGAGTAATTTGGATTGCCAATTCGGTTACCGTGACAGTATCTTCAAACAGGCCCTTCGTCAGCGTGTCATTATTACGCAGGTCTGTTTGCAATTGAGGCGTGACTTTTTGCCCCAGTTGGACTACGCCGATTTGCAGCGCTGGCAGGTCTTGCAGGCGCCAGAAAATATCACGGCCGAACAGGTAAGCCGTGCAGTAGCCGAGATTCGTCAAAAGAAGCTGCCTGACCCCGCAATGGTCGGCAACGTGGGTAGTTTTTTTAAGAACCCTCAGATTGATGCAGACCTTTGGCACCAATTGCGGCAAGACTTCCCGGGTTTGCCGGCAAGAGAGCAGGCAGATGGCAGCTGGAAACTATCAGCCGCTTGGCTGATTGATGCTCTCGGTTTGAAAGGTTTGAAGGTGGGTGATGCTGCAGTGTCTGATCAGCATGCTCTGGTGTTGGTCAATATGGGCAAGGCGACTGGCCAAGATGTTCTGGGATTAGCCCGCCAAGTTCAACAGCAGGTAATGAACCGGTTCAATCTCCCATTGGAGATTGAACCGGTTATTGTTCCCTGAGGCTCGCTTTAACTTGCCGCCAGGCGAGTTACTTAGCGTTACTCGGCTTGGCTCGCGCCCTAGGATCATTGGCTGCGCGGCCACGATGACTGGGGTGGGCTTCCTCGATTGTTCTGGGCTCTGCCGGTAGTGCTGGCGCGGGGGGCGGTACGATGACAGAGGTTGTTACGGTGCCTTGGATCGGTGGCGCAGTACTTACCCTAGGGTCGTTTTCCGCGCGGCCTCTAACGGAGGGATGAGCCCCCGTAGCGGGCGCGTCGACAATAGCGGGCGCGTCGACAATAGCGGGCGCTTCGACAATGGCGGACGCTTCGACAATAGCCGGCGCTTCGATAACCGCTTCTTCAATAGTCGCTGCCTCGGTCTCAAGCACCTGGGCTGCAGCGACTTCTGTCACCGGTTCAACTGCAGCAGATTCAACCGACTCGGTATCAGCTATTGCAGTCTCAACTGTCTCAGCTTCAACCGCGACGGTTTCAGGTTCAGCTTGAGCCGCCACAGCTCCAGTTACTTCAGCTTCAACTGTAGCTTCAACCGCAACAGGCTCAACCACTGCCGCTTCAACCTCAGCCGCTGCCGGTTCAGCGGTAACTGGGCTAACTGCTTCCGCAGTTGTGACTTCGCTGTCTGTCGTCCCGGGCTCTTCGACTAGCGGGCTGGGAGCGATCTCAACCTGCGGCTGTGATGCCTGTGCATTCGCAGCTGCGCGCTTTTCCAATTCTGCCTGCAAGCGCGTTGGCTCGACAGCCGCCGTTTCGCTGTTTGCTGGCGTTATTGTCACGTTTTCTGCCGGCGTATTCGTTGCCTGTGCTTCGGCAGCCTTGTTGAGTGTTGCGCTTGTAGATTCAGTCACAGCATCACTGGCTACTCTGGGGCTGCGTTTACGCTGGCCCGAACGCTGTCGGCTACCTTGATTACGCTTGTCGCTGTCCGCGGGACCTTGATCGCCGGCCGCGGGTCGTTCGGGCCGTTTTCTGGTATTTTCAGGTCGTTTTTCGACGCTAGTTTCGTCGGCTTGAGCCGCTTCACGAGTTTTGTCGGCGTTTCTACGATTACGAGGTGGCCGACTGGGCTTGTCGGTCGCGGCATCCTCCTTAGGCGTGGATTTCGCTTGGTTGTCAGGGCGGGGTTCGCGGTTTTCCGTACGATTGCGACTATCAGGGCGTCGACGTGCTCCACGACCGCCACGATTTTGGTTTGATTTCTTTTCGGTTTTTGCTGGGACCGTTGGCGCTTCGG
>DGOD01000125.1:0-26058 GCA_002389265.1 Gammaproteobacteria bacterium UBA4475 | reverse complement strand
CTTCAGCGGCAACCTTAGTCTTTGGTGTCGGTCGAGCAGAAGTGTTAGCCGGATGGGGTATGGCCTGCACAGCTGCACGTTCAACTGGTATCGGTTTGATTGTTGCCGCCGGGGCTGCAGCTTCGAGCTCCGATGCTATCTCATAGCTGGCTTCGGAGCCGTCATCGTCTGTTGCTTTGATTCTTTCAACCCGATAGTGGGGTGTTTCCAAGTCGGCTGAAGGAACAATAACGATCCGAACTTCAGTTCGTGCTTCAATGCCTGTTAAGTCACCGCGCTTTTCGTTGAGCAAGTAAGAGGCTACTGAAATTGGCAGAAAGGCACGAATCTCTGAGCTCGTCTCTTTCATTGCTTCTTCTTCGACCAGGCGCATGATTGCTAAGGCGGAGGATTCAACGTCACGAATTGAGCCTAGCCCACTACAGCGAGGGCAGACGATACCGCTGGTCTCACCCAATGATGGACGCAAGCGCTGGCGGGACATTTCCAGTAGGCCAAAGCGAGATATACGCCCGACCTGAACTCTGGCTCGGTCAACTTCCAGAGCATCGCGCATTCGGTTTTCCACTGCGCGCTGATTTTTCGGAGAATTCATGTCAATGAAGTCAATGACGACCAAGCCGCCGATGTCACGCAGACGCATCTGTCGACAAATTTCATCAGCGGCTTCCAGGTTGGTATTTAAAGCGGTCTCTTCTATGTCCGCGCCCTTGGTTGCCCTGGATGAGTTGATATCGATCGACACGAGTGCTTCAGTTGGGTCAATGACTACTGAGCCACCGGATGGGAGGCGAACTTCCCGTTGAAATGCAGACTCGATCTGGCCTTCGATCTGGTAACGGCTGAATAATGAGACGTCACTATCGTAGTACTTAATCCGCGATGAGAATTGCGGCATTACCCGCTCAACCCATTCGGTAGCCTGGTCAAAGGCATCTTTGGTGTCAATCAGGATCTCGCCGATGTCGTCTCGCAAATAGTCGCGAATCGCCCGTATGATAATGTTGTTTTCCTGGTAGATCAGGAACGGTGCTTTGGCCGAATCAGCGGCTGTCGCGATCGTACCCGCCAAGGTAATGAGGTAGTCAAGATCCGATTGGAGCTCTTCTGCAGACCTGCCAACACCCGCAGTGCGGATGATCGCGCCCATATTCTTCGGAATCTCGAGCTGTGACATGGCGTCTTTAAGCTCTGTGCGTTCTTCGCCCTCGATACGTCTTGAGATGCCGCCCGCTCGCGGGTTGTTGGGCATCAGGACCAGGTAGCGACCGGCGAGGCTGTAGAACGTAGTGAGGGCTGCACCCTTATTGCCCCGTTCTTCTTTCTCGACCTGAACAATGATCTCGGTCCCTTCCTTGACAACATCCTTGATATTGACGCGGCCGGAACCTTTGGCACCAGCGCCGGTGAAGTACTCGCGGGAAATTTCTTTTAGCGGCAAAAAGCCGTGCCGATTGGCACCGAAATCGATAAAGGCTGCTTCAAGACTCGGTTCTACCCGAGTAATTCGCGCCTTATAGATGTTGGCTTTTTTCTGCTCTCTGGAGCGGTTTTCGATGTCGAGGTCAAACAGTTGTTGGCCATCGACCATAGCGACTCGCAGTTCTTCACTGTGGGTCGCGTTAATTAGCATTCTTTTCATTACGATATCACTTATTCGAGGCGTTCCTGCGCCACAAACCCGCAAATCGTCAAATCTATCTTGGTAAGTACCGTTGTTTAAAAACTAAAGCAGGTCTCCATAAATGTTTATTGTACGTTCTTGTACTTCCGTTCATGTTAATATCCCCCGCTGATTTTAGGGGTGGCTGATTGATATTAACCACGAGTCATTACGTGTGTTGACGGGTAGTCGAAGTCCTCTATTTAGAAACAATAAAGCCAGTAACAATAAAGCATCAATAAACTGATTTGATGAATCTGGTTCGCGATGTGGTTTACGCGGTTAGTATGGTTTCAGCGATGGATTCCTTTTTCCGATCAACGAGTCGTTACAGCTTATGTCGAGAACTAGGCTCAGGCATAATGATGTAGAAGACCGCAATTCGGAACCGGACATCCGGTACTGAAAATGTATAAATTCAACTGTGAGATATTCTCAATTAAATTAACCCTGGGTTTGCCCTTGTGGATTACTTCTGGATCAGTTTGAGCGTTTCAATTCAACGGCCAAGCTGCCAGGATTATTCCTGACGTCTCTGCTAATTCGTTAGCGCTGATGAATGAAGATATCAGGTCCAAGGAATCACGCTACAATCAGGTCACACTAATGTAATCTAAAGTACTTGATCACAGTATCGTGATCACCTCACAAGTGGGCGGACGTCTGCATGATAAGGGAGTTCAGACGCAACCGCCCGCAATCATAGCAATTAATCCATGTAGGTCAAAGCCTTATAACTTTTTTGTTTTTGTCAATTGGGAACAGTGATGCATGAGTGACTCAGTCCAAATAGTAGAGATCGATGCCGATTCTGAAGGGCAGCGAGTCGATAATGTTCTGATCCGACTGTTAAAAGGTGTGCCTAAGTCCAAAATCTATCGCATCGTCCGTAAAGGCGAGGTGCGCCTTAACGGCGGTCGTGTTAAAGCGGATACGAGGGTTAAGGGAGGCGATCTCCTGCGGATCCCGCCGGTTCGTATGGCGGACCCTAGCGAGCCAGTTAGAATGCCCGATAGATTAATAAATATATTAGATAATTCAATAATTTATGAAGACAATAGGATGTTGATTGTTAACAAGCCTGCAGGGCTTGCGGTACATGGTGGCAGTGGCATTAGCAGCGGTGTGATCGAGGGTTTACGGCAGTTGCGGCCCCAAGACAAGTCGCTGGAACTTGTGCATCGGTTGGATCGCGGCACATCGGGGTGTTTGATGATCGCTAAGAAGCGCAGTCATCTGCGGCGTCTGCAAGCGCTGTTACGCAGCAAGTCAGAAGGGGAGAAAACCCGATTTGAGAAACATTATGTCGCCATCGTGCATGGCGAATGGCCCAAGCGCCGGCAGCATGTTGATGTGCCAATCCGCAAAGATACCCTGAAAGGTGGAGGCGGCGTTTGCGTGGTCGCGGTAGATGGCAAGCCGTCGCTGACTGAAGTGGATGTGATAAGGCAAAATAAGACCTACAGCCTGTTAGCGGTCAGACCGATCACTGGCCGGACGCACCAGATTCGGGTCCATTGTCGCCACCTTAAGCATCCTGTTGTCGGCGATGATAAATACGGCAATGAGTTGCTTGATCGACAGTTAAAGGGGTTGCTGGGCCATGACCGACTGATGCTCCATGCCGCAGAGTTACGAATTCCCGGGTTTGAAAAAGGCGAGAAGGCGATTCACGTTCGTGCCGAGCCAGATGCCGGAATGCTGAAGCTTATGGACTCTGTAAAGTAATTAAATCAAATAGATAAAACTGAAACTTAAAGTTAGTTAAGCGAGTCTATTTGATACTCTCGAAGCCGTTGAGCGAGGCGCATCAAAGGCAGGCCGTAAAGGGTATTGATGTCCCGGCCGCGGGTTGCCTCCATAAGTGCGATCCCCAGGCCTTCGGCCTTGACGCTGCCTGCGCAGTCAAAAGGCTGTTCGAGCTCGAGATAGCGATCAATCTCACCGCCAGACAAAGGCCGGAACTTTACGGCGTAGTCTTCGTGTTCCAATACCAATATAGCGCCGGCACAAGCGAGGCAAAATGCGCTGGTATAGGTGACCCATTGGTCGCTGCAAAGTAGCAATTGGGCTCGGGCCCGTTGCCGGTTGCCAGGCTTGCCGAGGACTTGGTTGTTCACCACGACCACCTGATCTGAGCCGATAACGAGGTTTTTTGGTGCTATATAGAGTGGGTCGCTGGCGACTGCCATCGCCTTACCGGCGGCAAAACGTTCGGCCATGGCCACCGGGGCTTCTCCTTTTAAAGGTATTTCGTCAAAGTCGGGGCTGACCTGGATAAAGGGTACAGCCAACTTGGCGAGTATCTCGCGCCGGTATTGAGAGGTCGAAGCAAGGATTAGGGATGAGTGTGCATTGCTCATAGGTTACTGAATCTCTGTAATTTTCTTTTGACAGTCTGTGACGCGACGCCTAATATGCGCCCCTTATGTTCAAGGGCCCCCTACCAATACGGATTAACCATCGCCGACTCGTCAGCGATAACGCCAAATTGGAGGGTACCATCCCGCTAGAAAGATTCGAACGATTAATCGAATTGCTCGACGACAGAGCCGGAGATGTGCATGCCAGACTTGAGTTCAGACGCGGTTACAAGCGCAGAGGACTTGTAGTTGGCAACCTTGAAGCGTCGGTGTCAATGATCTGCCAGAACTGTATGCAAGTCGCGACAGTTGAGGTTAGTGCAGAGATTCGCTTGTTGATCGTCAACTCAGAGACGGCACTGGCGGCTTTGGCTGAAGAAGACGATGGCATTGTCTGCTTGGAGGATCAGGTATTACTGGTCGATCTCCTTGAAGATGATTTGATATTAAGCATGCCGATGGTAGGTCGACATGCAGAAGGGGAATGTGTCGTGGAAGACGTCACAGAGTCGCGCCCCATGCCGGTCGTGCCGGTAAGCCCAACGAAAGAGACGTACAGGCCCTTTGCCGGGCTGACTGAATTGACGGAAGGCTTGTTCAAAAAGCATTAATAGATTTAAAAAGCGATAAAGACGATCAATCAAGGAGCTAGAAATGGCTGTTCAAAAAAGTAAGGTGACCCGCTCCAGGCGGGGCCAGCGTCGATCCCACGATTCACTCGTTGGACCTACGTTGTCAGAAGATTCAACCTCTGGTGAGACTCATCGTCGTCATCACGTCAGTGCTGACGGTTTTTACCGCGGTAAAAAGGTTGTTCATACCGCCGAAGACTGAGGGTTTTGACGGTGCGGGATGCCCCTTCGGGTTCCCTCAGTCGTCATCGTGAGCTGCAGCGCGTGGTGTGCCGGATAGGGAGCTTGTCTCTTGTACAGACACTTTTGTCCATACAACAGCGCAATGTGTAGCAAACAATGCACTCAATGTCTGACATGAATCTGGTAATCGACATAGACAGACTCCGCGCTATACACTGGTGTGGGGTATAGTTGCGTCGGTGGCAGGGTCAAATGGGAGAAGCGAGGTAATGGTTAATAAAGTAGCATTCGTCTTTCCAGGCCAGGGTTCGCAAGCGATTGGCATGTTGAGCGAGTTCGCGGCAACGCGCAGTAGTGTGCTTGATACCTTTGCTGAAGCCTCAGCGACTCTGGGCTATGATTTGTGGCAACTGATTCAAAATGGGCCTGAAGCCCAGCTTAATCAAACAGAATTTACACAACCGGCGTTGCTGGCCGCCAGTATCGCGCTATGGCGCCTGGCGCGAGAAGATGGGGTTGCCGAACCCGATATGCTTGCCGGGCACAGTCTGGGAGAGTATTCGGCTTTGATTGCGGCAGGGGTCATCGACTTTGCGGATGGGATCAAGCTGGTTCAATTGCGTGGTCAATTTATGCAAACAGCTGTGCCTTTGGGTGAAGGTGGCATGGCGGCAGTACTGGGTTTAGACGACGAGCAAGTCAGCGCTATTTGTTCTGAAATTACGCATGCCGGTGGGACAGACACCGTTGTGCAGGCGGCAAACTATAATGCCCCGGGGCAAGTGGTTATTGCCGGGAAGAATGCGGGTCTGGCCTTGGCAATTGACGCCTGCAAAGCCGCTGGCGCGAAGCGGGCTATGGCCCTGTCGGTCAGTGCGCCGTTTCATAGTGTGTTGATGCAGCCCGCGGCGGAGAAGATGGCGGTTGAATTGGCCAGAGTGGACTTTCACCCGCCAGTCGTTCAGATCATTCAAAACGTCAATGCGGATTTTTGCCAGCAGCCCGACAAGATTCGAGAAAACCTCGTGCAACAAATGACCAGCGCTGTGCGCTGGACCGAGACGATTCAGCGCATGGCCGGCGCCGGTGTGACGCGAGTTGTTGAGTGCGGACCTGGAAAAGTACTGGTGGGCTTGAATAAGCGCATTGATAAGTCGCTTGAGTCGTTAAGCATCAATTCTTTGGCGTCTTTGGCCGAAGCGACCAAGGAGTTAGGCTAATGAGCCTTGCGGGTAAAGTCGCCATAGTAACGGGTGCGAGTCGTGGAATTGGCGCGGCGATTGCCGAAGAGTTGGCGCGGTCGGGTGCGTTTGTTATAGGCACCGCGACAACTCAAGCGGGTGCCGAGCACATCTCGACCAAGCTCGGGGCACAAGGCGCCGGGTATGTACTAGACGTCAGCAGTGAAACCTCTGTAGAGGATTTTTTCGCAGCGATCAAAGACGCCCATGAAGCACCGTTGGTGCTGGTCAACAACGCAGGGATCACCCGGGATAATATCGCCCTGAGGATGAAGGCGGATGAATGGGATGCAGTGGTTAATACCAACCTGAACTCCATTTATCGAGTCAGCAAGGCTGCGATGCGGGCGATGACCAAGGCGCGTTGGGGTAGAATCATCAACGTGACTTCTGTTGTGGCGAGTATTGGCAATGGTGGGCAAAGTAATTATGCGGCAGCAAAAGCAGGTGTAGAGGGATATAGTCGGGCCCTGGCCAGTGAATTAGGCTCTCGTGGTATCACTGTGAATTGCGTTGCGCCTGGTTTTATCAAGACAGACATGACAGATGCCCTGAGCGAAGATCAAACTCAAGGGTTGTTGTCCCGGGTGCCTGCGGGTCGTCTCGGCGAGGCCGCGGAAGTCGCGGCGCTTGTGGTATTTTTGGCGGGAGAGACTGCTGGTTATATCACGGGTTCCACAATACATATCAATGGCGGATTGTACATGAATTGAGATGAAACCCAGGAGTGCATGCCCGACTTTGCGGTGACTCTCAGATCATTTATGGTAGAAGAAAAAGAAGAAAACGAAGAAAAGAGGGCATTTGCCCTGGGCATCTAAACCGAAGATGAATAAGAATGTCTGAACTGGATCAAGTGGACAAAAAGCTTGATAGGTTAACTGGCATTTTATTAAACTAGCGCAGCTTGTCTGCAACGCGTAGGAGTGACAGAAAACATGAGCACAATTGAAGAACGAGTTAGTAAATTGGTCTGTGAGCAATTGGGTGTTAAAGAAGAAGAAGTGACCTTGGACGCTTCCTTCGTTGAAGATCTCGGCGCCGACTCCCTTGACACCGTGGAACTCGTCATGGCTCTTGAAGAAGAATTTGAGACCGAAATTCCTGACGACGAAGCAGAAAAGATCACGACTGTGAAAGAAGCGATCAATTATATTAAAGCCCACGCATAGTCTGCTGGGTTTCAACTCAAAAGCCGCATTTACGATTGTGAATGCGGCTTTTGTTTTGGTAGCAGGTACCCAATGCTTATGAGGTGACTCAGCGGCCAAGTGGCTGACCCAGTTGACTATTTGATCTGATAAGGCCTGTTGGCCAGACTTCAGCCAAGGAGATGGGCTTGAACAATCGTAGAGTTGTAATCACGGGTATGGGGATGTTGACCCCTTTGGGCGCCGCTATGGACCTGTCTTGGACCGGGCTGGTTGCTGGTAACAGCGGCATAGGGCCCATCAAGGCGTTCGATACTGCGGACTTCCCTGTCAGGTTTGGCGGCGCGGTGCCTGATTTCAACATGGACGACTACATCTCCAAGAAGGACGCGCGCCGAATGGATGGTTTTATCCAATTTGGTCTTGTCGCGGGTATTCAAGCGATGCAGGATGCCGGTCTTGAAGTCACCGATGAGAATCGCCACCGAATTGGCGTCGCAGTCGGTTCCGGAATTGGTGGTATCGTGACGATAGAAACCTGTCATGACATTGTCACGAATCGCGGGCCTACGAAGGTGACGCCATTTTTTGTACCCTCTTGCATCATTAATATGGTCGCGGGCCATCTGTCAATCCTCTATGGCATGCAAGGCCCCAACATTGCCATTACGACGGCCTGCACAACAGGGACCCATAATATTGGCTTCGCTGCCCGTATGATCGCCGCCGGTGATGCCGATGCCATGCTTGCTGGTGGTGCAGAAAAATCAACCTCACCGACCACCATGGCCGGTTTCGCGGCGATGAAGGCATTATCAACCCGCAATGATGACCCAACGGCTGCCAGTCGACCTTGGGACAAAGACCGTGATGGCTTCGTGCTGAGTGATGGCGCAGGTGTACTGGTGTTAGAGGAGTATGAACACGCCAAAGCGCGAGGTGCGCAAATCTACTGTGAGATCGCGGGGTTTGGCATGAGTGCCGATGCCAGCCATATGACCTCACCCTCAGAAAATGGCGCTGGCGCGGCCATGTCCATGCATAATGCCTTGCGCGACGCGGGGCTTAACGGCACCGATATTGATTATATCAATGCCCACGGTACCTCAACGCCTCTTGGCGATATCGCTGAGACGCTGGCGGTCAAGACGGTGACACAAGGTCATAGTAATAAAGTCGCTGTGAGTTCAACCAAATCAATGATTGGTCATCTATTGGGCGCCGCTGGTGCTGTCGAGGCGGTCATTTCTGCCTTGGCCATCAAGCATCAGGTCGCGCCACCAACGATCAACCTGGATAACCCTAGCGAGGGCTGTGATCTGGACTATGTACCCCACCATGCGAGGGATATGAAGATTGATGTCGCCTTATCGAACTCCTTTGGTTTTGGTGGCACCAATGGTACGTTGATCTTCAAAAAACTCCATTAGCGCGCTGCTGGTGCGTTCGTTGATTAATGGCCTGCCTGGAGATACTGTCTCTGCCGCCGACCGTGGACTAGCCTACGGCGATGGCTTGTTCGAGACGGTCCGGGTAATTGATGGACGGCCGATTTTACTCGATTTGCACTTAGCTCGATTAAACCAGGGTTGTAAACGCCTCGGTCTTGACCTAGATGTTCAAAGTCTGCAGGCAGAGCTGCAGACTCTCTATAGTGGCTCTGCTGACAGTGACCAGGTATTGAAGATCATTGTCACCCGCGCCATCGGTGGGCGTGGCTACCAACCTGATAATACCCAACAGGCTAATCGCTATATCAGCATGAATAAATATGTGGCTGATCCGCAGTGGACGGAGACAGGGTGCGCCGTACATCTATGCGAGACAATGCTTGCGCGCCAGCCATTACTGGCGGGTATCAAGCACCTGAACCGCTTGGAGCAGGTACTTGCCGCAGCTGAGCTACCAGTGGGTTACCCGGAAGGTTTGATGCGGGATACGCAAGGCCATATGATTGAGGGAATTCGGAGTAATCTGTTTATTATCGTGGCGGGTGAATTAATCACCCCTGATTTATCTCACAGTGGTGTCAGCGGCGTGATGCGGGAATTGATCTGTCAGCTGCAGGGGGTTCGAGTCAAGGAACTGGACCTTTCTGCAGTATTGGCTGCGGAGGAGGTATTTGTCTGCAATAGTGTTTTTGGTATCTATCCGGTGACTCGAATTGATGCGGCGGGACAGTCCTTGGCCACGTTCCCTGTGGGGCCTGTAACGCAGGCTTGTCAGCGCCAAGTGAGCGAATTCATAGGGGTAAACCGTTAAGTGAAAACCCGATTGACACTTATTCTGCTGTTGGCGGTCCTGCCGATGCTGGTTTGTGTAGGCTATTTATTCCAGCAGCTGAATAAATCGATTGTCCTGCCGGCTGAGGCAGTGTTTTACGAGGTGAAGCCTGGAACGCCGCTGACAGAGGTGACCAGCGACCTTGTTGCCCGTGGTATCGTGGTCGTGCCCACCTGGATGTATCGTCTTTACGGGACATTAAGCCAGACGCAGGGTAGTCTCAAGGCCGGTGAGTTTGAAATCACTCAGTCCATGAATGCCGTGACGTTGTTAAAAAAATTGCGCCGGGGGCCTGTCGTACAGCATCAGATGACCTTCCCTGAGGGCTGGCGATTTCGAGATTGGCGCGAACAACTGGCCAGTCAGCCATTGATTCGGCAGTCCATCAATGGGTTGTCAGACGATGAGGTCATGGCCCTGCTGGGTGATAATCAGCTGAACCCTGAGGGTCAATTTTTCCCGGATACTTATCACTACGTTAAAGGTGAGACAGATATTGCGATTTTACGCCGTGCGCACCGGCGCATGGCCGAGGCGTTGAACAGGGCCTGGCGAAATCGCACTGATACGACCTTGGCTTCTCCTTACGAAGCGCTGATACTGGCGTCAATCGTGGAAAAGGAGACCGGCTTCAGTCTAGATCGGGGTAAGATTGCCAGGGTGTTTATCAACCGCTTGGAAATGGGGATGCGATTGCAGACTGACCCAACAGTCATTTACGGCCTGTCGGACTTTGATGGCGATTTGACCCGCAGTCATTTGCGTCAGGCATCGGCCTATAATACCTATCTGAACAAGGGGTTGCCGCCGACGCCGATCTGTAATCCTGGTTTAGCGGCTATCGAGGCGGTGTTTGCCCCGGAACCTGGCGATTACTTGTTCTTCGTCGCTCAAGGCGACGGGCGAAGTTTTTTTTCGACAACGCTGGATCAGCATAATCAGGCTGTCAGTAAGTTTCAGCGTGGCGTCCGGGCTGAAGCCTATCAAAGTGCGCCACCGACGACGGTGCCGCTCACCAAAGAGGCACCATGAGCGGACAATTTGTTACCATCGAAGGGGCTGAAGGCGTCGGTAAATCCACCAATATTGCGTATATTGAGGAGCTGCTTGATATCGCCGGGATTGAACATATCTCGACCCGTGAACCGGGAGGAACTCCTTTGGCAGAACGGATCAGGCACTTATTGCTGGACAAGGCGGAACAAAATGTCGATCCGCTGGCTGAATTGTTGCTGATGTTTGCTGCGCGCCGGCAGCACCTGCAGGAACTCATATGGCCAGCCTTAGCAAGGGGCCAGTGGGTGATCTGTGATCGGTTTACCGATTCAACCTATGCCTATCAGGGTGCGGGGCGTGGCTTGGATCTGGCTGTGATCCAGCGTCTTGAACAGCTGTGTCTGGGTGATTTTCAACCAGATTTAACCTTGATCCTTGATTTGCCTATCGAGGCCGGGATGGCCCGAGCTGCCGAGCGAGGTGAGTTGGATCGCTTCGAGTCTGAAGACATTGCCTTTTTTCAGCGCGTTCGCCAAGGGTTTTTAGACCGTGCGGCCACCGCTGACCGATATCGGGTAATTGATGCGAGTCAGTCGCTGGCCCAAGTTCAAACCCAAGTTCGACAGATTATTACCAGTTTACCGGTTTATGCAGGGGGAACTGATGGTGCAAGCTGATCATGTACCACCTGAATTGGCGACCAGGGCGCAATTTTATCCGTGGCAGACACTGCCACAACAGCAGATCGCGCGCCAATATCGCCAAGACAAATTGCCTCATGCATTGCTGCTTTGTGGTCAGGCCGACCTGGGAAAACGGGGTTTTGCCAGTGCGATGGCACAATTGCTGTTATGTCGTGCTCCTGTTGATGAGACGGCCTGTGGCGAGTGCCCCGAGTGTGCGTTGATTGGTGCCGGCACTCACCCGGATTTGCGAATCGTGCAGCCAGAAGCGCCCTCTAAACAGATCAAAATTGATCAGATTCGATCTCTGATCGAGTGGTCTGGTCACACCGCCCAGCGCAACGGTTTGAAAATCGCTATCGTTCATCCGGCTGAGACTATGAATAACGCTACTTCCAACGCGCTGTTAAAGTGCCTTGAAGAGCCGCCAGGTAGTACCCTGATGATGCTCGTCACCCGCCAGCCTGGGAGGCTTTTACCCACCATTCGAAGTCGCTGCCAGCGGGTCAATTTTGCGCTGCCGAGCCCTGAATTGGTGCTGCCGTGGCTTGCGGAACGGTTACCTGATAATCAGAATCTGGCGCTATTGCTCACGATCGCTGGCGGTGCGCCGCTGGCGGTGCTCAATCATCATGATGAGCAGTACCTGGCGCGACGACAGGTAATCGCAAAGAGTCTGGCGGCGTTACTAACCGCTGAATCCTCGGCGGCGGAAGCCTATGCACGACTGGCAGCAGATGAGCCCGTGATGGTGGTCAACTTGATGTTGGAAGTGGTTGCAGATGCGCTTCGTTGGCAGGTGTCTGAAGTTGATGGGACAGTTAAAAATCAAGATTTAGCGAGCCATGTCAAAGTGATTGGTCAGTCTGTCAGTAAGGACTTTTTGTTTCGCCTGTTGGACCGTTTGATGCAAGAAGCGCGACAACTTTCCAGTACGTCTAATCCGAGTCCGCAACTGCTTCTGGAGGCGCTGCTGGATGCCGTGAGTCACCGGCAGTTAGAGGTTTTTTAGCGATTGGTGGATTTCTACCTTGTAGATTGGTAGGTCATGATGCAAGATTTCGAGTCTAACCAGAATGGAAGCGTTGAATGGGCAGTTTAGCAAGGGGCGGTGCCAAAAAGACCATGATCGCGTTGACGATCAAGGATAAAGTCGTGTTGCACAACTGCTATATGCCGTTTATCAGAAATGGTGGGTTGTTCATTGCAAATCGAACAGAGTACGAGCTGGGCGATGATGTTTTCATTCTGTTGAATTTGATGGATGAATCTGAAAAAGTGCCGGTTGCGGGCAAGGTGGTCTGGGTTGCTAAAAAAGGCGTCAAGAGCCCGCATACCCCTGGTGTTGGTATCCAATTCACTGATCCGGACAATATGGCGAAAGATAAAATAGAAACATACCTGGTCGGATCCTTCGGCTCCGCAAATGCGACAGCGACGATGTGACCTTAGAGAAATATTGAGTAGATAACGTGTTCAAGCCTCATTTGCTATTGGTGAGTGCCAGTGGTTTTGCTCGTGGTTCGATTATCGGCGGGTGATTTTAAGTTGATCAAGTGGTACTTTTCTGATCGTGCGCAATGCTCAGGGATCCCACAGTAAGCGGTTCGATTGAACCTCAGGAATGTAAATGACCTATTGTGTTGCCATCTCGGTAGACGCTGGAATTTGTTTTATTGCAGATTCGCGCACAAATGCGGGTGTGGATAACGTCAGCACCTACTCTAAAATGCATATCTTCGGCGTCGATGGCGAGCGACAGATTGTCGTGTTATCCGCAGGTAATTTGGCCACCACTCAGGGTGTGATTAGCCAATTGAAGAAAGACATCAAGATGGGTGCCGCGCAACATTTGCTCAATGTGCCGCATTTGACAGATGCGGCTGACTATCTGGGCGAGCTCAGTGTTGCCCAGCAGGCGAAACATACTGGTGGTGGCGCGAGCTACGAAGCATCCTTTATTCTTGGAGGTCAAATTACCGGGCAGAGTGCCAACGCCTATTTGATCTACCCACAGGGCAACCACATAACGACCTCAGCGGACACGCCATTTCTGCAGATAGGCGAAAGTAAATACGGTAAGCCGATCCTGGACCGTATACTAACGCTGGACTCCTCCCTGGAAACAGCAGCTCTTTGTGGTCTTGTGTCCATGGACTCTACCATTCGAAGTAACTTGACAGTGGGGCCGCCGATTGAGGTGCTAGTTTATGAGGAATCGAGCTTTTCTGTTGAGCGGTATTACCGCTTTGAGGAAAGCAGCGAGTATTTACGGGCGCTGAGTCGTAGCTGGGATGTCAAGCTCAAGGAGGCATTTTCGAGTTTACCGCCGATCGCCTGGAGCGCTAACTGGGATGATGTTGAGCATCGACAGAACTGATTTTGCCATTCCAACAAAACCGAATAAACCGATCAACCCAGCGACCAGGGTAATGAGTCGCCGCTCAAACATCTGTTCGTTATGAGGAGTCTGTCAGCTTGACGATTCGCGTAGCTATCAACCACATTACCGAATACCGCTTCGACCGCCCGATTACTTTGCATCCTCATGTTGTGCGCCTGCGGCCTTCGCCGCACTGCCGCACGGCTATTGAATCCTATTCTCTGAAAGTCTCGCCAACGAATCACTTTCTGAACTGGCAGCAGGACCCATTCGGCAATTACCTTGCTCGCTATGTGTTTCCTGAAAAGACTCGCGAACTGCTAATTCATGTTGAGTTAATCGCTGACCTGACGGTCATTAATCCCTTTGATTTTTTTCTGGAAGAAAATGCTGAAACCATCCCATTCCAGTACGAAAGCCAATTACGCCGCGACCTTGATCCCTACTTGGAAGTGAAGGAAAGTGGCCCGTTATTGACCGAATGGTTAGCTGCAGTGGATCGCAGCGCGACGCCCACAGTTAATTTTTTGGTGGCACTGAACCAGCGCTTGATGGCAGACGTCGGCTATTTGATTCGAATGGAACCCGGGGTACAGAGCTGTGAACAAACCCTGTTAACTCAATCGGGCTCCTGCCGCGATAGTGCCTGGTTGATGGTACAGATACTGCGTCACTTGGGCTTGGCGGCGCGCTTTGTCTCTGGTTATCTGGTCCAGCTGAAATCTGACCAGCAGTCACTGGATGGCCCTTCAGGCCCGGTGGAAGACTTCACCGATTTGCACGCTTGGGCTGAGGTTTACTTGCCGGGTGCGGGTTGGATCGGCCTGGATGCCACATCCGGTCTGTTCGCAGGCGAGGGGCACATTCCACTGGCCTGCACGCCTGATCCGATATCTGCAGCACCGGTGACGGGTGCGACCGAGCGGGCAGAGGTAACATTCCATTTCGAGAACAGCGTGACCCGAATTTTTGAAGACGCACGGGTGACCAAACCTTACACTGACATGCAATGGCGTAAGGTAGAAAAGTTAGCGCTCAAAATTGATCAACAGCTCGCGCTAGATGACGTGCGCCTAACGATGGGCGGTGAGCCGACCTTCGTCTCTATCGACAATATGGATGGTGCTCAGTGGAATACTGAGGCGCTGGGTGATGAAAAGCGTAAGCTGGCGGACAGCTTGTTCTGGCGTTTGAAGCAGCACTATGCCCCTCAGGGTTTGATGCACATTGGTCAAGGAAAATGGTATCCGGGCGAACAGTTGCCGCGCTGGGCTTTGTCGCTTTATTGGCGCAAAGACCGCAAGCCCTTGTGGCTTGATGACGCGCTGTTGGCCAATGAAAGTTCTCTTGGTCAACAACCGGCGACGGCAGGAAAAGATTTTGTCGACGCGCTGGCAAAGCAATTAGGCCTATCCCCTGAGCTGGTGGTGCCGGGTTTTGAGGATGTAGGCTATTACCTTTGGAAGGAAGGACAGTTGCCTGAGAACCTGGATCCGGACAATAACAAGCTGGATGACCCTTTGGAGCGCGCACGTTTTAGACGCCTGTTTGCCACTGGGCTGACGACCACGGTGGGCTATGCGCTGCCGCTGAAATGGCAAACCATGAATGAGCAGCAGGGGCGTTGGCGCTCGAGTCGTTGGCCGTTTCGGAGTCGGCATATGTTACTGGTACCTGGTGACTCACCCATGGGACTGCGCCTGCCGTTAAACTCGTTGCCTTGGGAGCAACCAAACCCGCTCGAATTTGATGCCGAGGCCGATCCATTTGCGCCGGTTTCCGCAGAGCTGACAAGTCTGGATTCGGTGGAGTCCAAAGAGGTGATACACACCGCCCTTTGTGTGCAAGTCAGGGAAGGGCACTTGTATGTCTTCATGCCACCTCAAACTGAGTTTGATATTTACGCGCTGCTGTTGGCAAAGATTGAGGCGACCGCTAAACAATTAGCTATGCCGGTGATTATTGAAGGCTATGAACCGCCTTCAGACAGTCGCGTCCAGGTTTTGCAGGTGACGCCGGATCCCGGTGTGATCGAGGTTAATGTCCATCCCGCGAGTAATTGGGACGAGCTCACAGAGATAGCTGAAAGTGTCTACGCCCAGGCCCGAGCATGTCGCCTGGGGACCGAAAAATTCATGCTGGACGGACGACATTCCGGTACAGGGGGTGGTAATCACATCACCCTGGGCGGCGCGACGCCGATCGACAGTCCTTTCTTGCGTCGGCCAGACTTGCTGAAGAGTCTGATTATCTACTGGCAGAACCACCCCAGCCTGTCGTATTTGTTTTCAGGTCTCTTTATTGGCCCTACCAGCCAATCACCGCGAGTCGATGAGGCGCGAGATGACAATCTTTATGAACTTGAGATGGCATTGGCGCGGATACCTGCCGGTGATATTGAACAGCCGTGGTTGGTGGACCGATTGTTGCGAAACTTTTTGGTGGACCTGACCGGAAACACCCACCGAGCGGAATTTTGTATCGACAAACTATATTCGCCAGATTCGG
Organism: Gammaproteobacteria bacterium UBA4475; assembly: GCA_002389265.1. Taxonomy (GTDB): domain Bacteria; phylum Pseudomonadota; class Gammaproteobacteria; order Pseudomonadales; family Azotimanducaceae; genus UBA4582. The sequence goes on along the minus strand of DGOD01000125.1, from coordinate 9,972 downwards.
CGAGTGGTCGTCGCGGCCTCGTCGAGTTCAGGGCTTTTGAAATGCCACCGCACGAGCGCATGGGGCTGGTTCAGATATTGTTGATCCGGGGCCTGATTGCGATGTTTTGGCGTCGTCCCCATGATCGACCTTTGGTACGTTGGGGCACTGAATTGCACGATAAATTCATGCTGCGCCACTTCATCGACGATGATTTTCAGACGGTGATCGACGATTTGTGCAAGTCAGGCTATTATTTTGAGCGCGCTTGGTTTGACGCCTTTATGGAATTTCGCTTTCCGCGTATTGGTGGGGTTAACGTGGCGGGGCTGGAACTGCAGTTATTTGCCGCGCTGGAACCCTGGCATGTGTTGGGCGAGGAGTCGTCAACCCAAGGCACTTCGCGTTTTGTGGACTCAACTCTGGAGCGAATACAGGTGACCCTGGATAACGCCACGAGTAATCGGTATATCGTGACTTGCAATGGTCGCAAGGTGCCGTTGCGCAACACCGGCACCCGGGGCAGGCAGGTGGCGGCTGTGCGCTACAAAGCCTGGGAGCAGCCGTCTAGTTTACACCCGAGTGTTGCGCCGCATAACCCCTTGGTATTTGATGTCATTGATGTGGACAACCAGCGTTCACTAGGGGGCTGTACCTATTATGTCTCCCACCCCGGTGGCCGAAACTACGACACCTTTCCCGTCAATGCGGCGGAAGCCGAGGCGCGTCGCCATGCACGATTTTGGGAGATTGGTAAGACTCAAGGAAGAATCCGGATCCCACCGGATGAGCAACATCCTGAGCAGCCGCTGACGCTAGATTTAAGATGGCCCGACCCACGGTAACGTCTCGAAACCCCGGTTAGTCGAATGGGGTGGGACCGCTGATGCGGCCAGGCCTAGGATTTTACACGGCTACCGTTGACGGTTGAGGGTGATCAACCCCGTGACCAAACCAGGTATTGGCAACTTGAGTGTGGATGTCGGCGAACGCAAGCTGCACGACATCGACAAAGTCATGCAGGCCAGACTCGTTGAGCAGCTTGATGACATCGTTGGTTTCTATGGTTCGCAGGGCCTGGGAGATACTGCGCAGTGGCAGATCGTTCTGTGGTAGCTCGCTGCAGCATTGATTAACCTCGTTTAGGCAATGTGCCACCGCTCGCGGAAACTTGCGATTTTTGAGTAGAAAGTCGACGACATCTTCACCGTTCACTCTATCCTTCACGTGTTGGCGATACATCTGATAGGCGGTAAGTGAGCGCAGTACATTCATCCACAGGATGTTGTCGTACTCTGCCTGCTTATCTTTGAGCGTAATCAGGTTAAGACTACCCACATCAACAATGCGTGATGACATGTCAGCGCGCTCAAGGTTACGGCCAATTTTGATAAAGTTATAGGCAGTGTCGGCGCTCATAGAGCCGGCTAAGAGGCCCGTTATTTGATGACATCGACCGATGATTTCACCAAGGAAGTTGTGTCTGCCTTCGCGTTTGAGTCCCTGGCCGAGGTTTTTTTGGAGGAACAGGTAGAGTTCGTTAATGCGCTCCCATGCCTCTGATGGCATGATCTCACGAGTGGTTCTGGCATTTTCACGAGCGAGGCGTACAGCGCTGCGGATCGAACAGGCGTCGTCCTCTAGCAAAAATTTAACGACATTACGCTCATCGACTCGAGTGAAGCGACGTTGAAACTCTAGGCTATTGCCAGTGATATCCAGGGTGCTTGCCCAGATATGATCAACCCTGGGCAGATCCATCACCAGGTTCGTATTGACGCTAATCAGGCGTGCGGTATTTTCGATGCGCTCGACGTAGCGCCCAAACCAGTACATTTTTTCTGCAACTCTAGATAGCATTGCTATATCTCCTCAGGTTGCTTGCCGGTCGGCGATAATCCAGGTGTCTTTGCTACCGCCACCTTGGGAGGAATTCACGATCAGAGAACCCTTGACCAGGGCGACCCGGGTTAATCCGCCGGCACTAATAGTGGTTTTGTTACCCTGCAGTATAAAGGGTCTTAGATCCACGTGGCGCGCTTCGATCGCGTTCTCACACAAGGTTGGAACGGTCGACAGGTCGATAATGGGTTGGGCGATATAGTTTCTCGGATTAGCCTTGATCAAACGTTTCATCTCTGCCGTGCGCCGTTTACTCTCACGGGGACCAATATACATGCCGTAACCACCGGATTCGTTCGCCGGCTTAACCACCAGATTCTCGATGTTCGTCAGGACGTGCTGCCGATGGAGGTCATTGGAGCAGATGAAACTGGGGACGTTGGGGAGTATCGGTTCCTCACCCAGATAGTAGCGGATCATTTCGGGCACGTACGTGTAAACCAGCTTGTCATCGGCGACGCCGGCACCGGGTGCGTTAGCCAGTGCGACATTACCTTTGCGCCAGGCTCGCATTAATCCCGGTACACCCAGCATCGAGTTCTTGTCGAACACTTCCGGATCCAGAAACATGTCGTCAATCCGCCGATAGATGACATCGACCCGAGACAGCCCCTCGACGGTTTTCATATACACGCAGTCATCATCACCAACGATCAGGTCAGGTCCCTCGAGGAGTTCGGCACCCATGCGTTGAGCCAAAAAAGAGTGTTCAAAATAGGCCGAGTTGTAAGTGCCGGGTGTCAAAACCACGACCTCAGGGTAATCCAGTGGTCGGGGTGAAATGGAACTTAAGGTGTCGAACAGATTAGTCGGGTAGTCATCCATGGGTAGGATGTCATACATCTCAAATAATTCAGGTAATACCTGTTTGCTGATTTTGCGGTTTTCAAGCATGTAAGACACGCCGGAAGGTACTCGCAGATTATCTTCCAGCACATACATAGTTCCGTCGCCGCCACGTACCAGATCGCTACCGCAAATATGCGCCCAGGTGTTGTAGAGAGGCTTTATGCCTTCACATTCTTTTCGATAGTCTTTCGAACTGCGTAATAAGTCACGCGGGACGCGTTTATCCTTGAGGATTTTTTCGTCGTTGTAGATATCCGTAATAAACAGGTTGAGTGCCATCAGGCGTTGTTCCAACCCTTTCTCGATATGCTCCCATTCCTTTTGGCGAATCATTCGAGGAATGATGTCGAAAGGCCAATTGCGATCGATATTCTCCCCTTCGCTGTAGACAGTGAAGGTGATACCCATCGTGCGTATCGCCAGCTCAGCATTATGCTGCCGCTCTTTAAGCTCTTTGAGAGAGCTTTTTTTGAGGAAATTAGTGAGCTCTGTGAAGCCTGGCCGCGCCCTGTTTTTTGGCGTCAGAAGTTCATCATAAAAACCGGATTGATTCGTGTATTGCTTAAAGTCCATACAGTTGAGTTCGCCAGTATTTTAGATAGATCATGTTAACGCAATGTCTGCTTGAAATCAGAATTCAACTTCAAGAAGTTTGTAGTGTGTTTCTTCCATACCGAGGGACAAATAGGTCTGCTGGGCATTGGTATTGTCGTGCTCAACATACAAGCGAATGCCGCAGACATCAGTTGTATTTTTCGCCAGTTCGGTCACATGCGCGTACAGTCCGCCGAAGACGCCTTGGCGACGGTAATTCGGATCGATGTAGACGCTCTGAATCCACCAGAATAATCCATTGCGCCAGTCGCTCCATTCGAAGGTGATCCCCAGGCAGCCGACGGGGCCGCCGTCGGCTTCTGCGACCAGATAAAAGCCCAGGCTCGAGTCGCTGATCATACGTTCGACACCGGCCAGAATAGTCCCGGTGGGTAAGGTTTTATTTTCAGTTTCCTGAGCCATGGCCTGGTTGAAGGCCGCAATGGCAGCGATATCAGCGGGGGTTGCTCGACGAAAAATGGTCGTCATGTTAATTTGCCTCTCGAAAATTAATATTGGGTTGGTGCCTATGCCGATGTTGGCGACAGATGTTGATCAAAAAATTGATCCATCATGCCGTAACGATGAAGATTGACCTTGCGTCCGCTCAGACCATGTTTAGCACCTGGGTAATTCATGATTTCAAAGGCTAGATTTTCATCCTGAAGTGCCTGGTAAAGCTTCGTACTGTTGGTAAACAAGACGTTATCATCAGCCATGCCATGAATGACCAGTAGTTTGCCGTGTAAGTTATGCACATAGGGGAACACACTGCTAGACAGATACCCATCAGGATTGTGGCTCGGTAGTCCCAGGTAGCGTTCGGTATAATGGGTGTCGTACAAACGCCAATCAGTCACCGGCGCCACACTGACGCCGGCTATGAAGACCAGCGGGGCTTTCATCATCAGCATCAGCGTCATATAGCCGCCATAACTATGCCCAAATACGCCAACTCGGCGAGCATCAATCCAGGGCAGGCTGGTGGCATAGTTGACGCCAACCAGTTGGTCGCTGACTTCAACCTCGCCGAGTCTGCCGAAGATGGGATCCTCAAAAGCCTTGCCGCGATTGCTGCTACCGCGGTTGTCGAGTTGCAGCATGGCATAGCCCCGACTCGCCATGTAATGATGCCAAGGTGGAATCCATTCGTTGGTGACGCGCTGCACGCCCGGCCCGCCATAAACGGTGACAATCAGCGGGCATTGCACGCCTGGTGCGAGGTCCTTGGGCTTGATTAGGCGATAATGCAGTGTCTGGCCATCCTCGGCGCTTAATTGACCGAACTCCACCTTACCGCAGCTGTCGTGGTAGGGGTGAAAGGGATGGTGGGCGTCCACCTTGTTAGGTTCCAGGTCCAGGAGGACTTCGCCGGCGATGGTCTGGATCGAGACTGCCGGTGGCTGTGACGCCGAAGAGTAGCTGTCAATATAGTGCTGCAGACTCCGGCTTAATTCGACCTGATGACTTTGCCCGGTCGCGCTGATCCTGACAGGCTCAAGATGAGCATTCAAACTGCCTCGATATAGATGCTTTTCCAGCGGGGTGTCTGCGAAACCGTCAAAATAAATCGTCTCTCGGACCTCGTCAACGCCATGTAGATTGGCCACAACCCAGTCGCCGCTGGTGATTGTGTTTAACAACTGCCCTTCGATATTGTAACGATACAGGTGCCGGTAGCCCGAGCGCTCCGAGGCCCAAATAAATTCCTGCCCGGTTTGTAATGAGTGGAAGCAGTCGTGCAGGTTGATCCAGGTCGCAGCGGTCTCGGAGAGCAGGGTGGACACCGTATCCTGACGCTTGTGCCATAAGACCAAATCCAGGCGTTGCTGATTTCGAGACTGAATTTGAATGGCCAGTCGGGCGCTATCACCAAGCCAATTGACACGAGCGAGGTAGGTGTCTGGATCACGCTCAATCGCGGGCCAATGAATCTCCGCCGTCGTTATGTCGATGACTCCCAACCGTGTTCTGGCATTGGGTGTGCCGGCGTAAGGGTAGCGTTGGTCAAAGACACCAAAATGGTCGGCATCGATTTCATAGCGTTGGGAAAGTTCGACTGTGCCTTCGTCGACTTGAATGAAAGCGATTGACTGGCTGTCCGGTGACCACCAGTAGCCATCAAACCGGTGCATTTCTTCCTGCGCGATAAATTCGGCTACGCCATTGCTGATAGTGCCTGAACCATCAAGGGTCAGTTGCCGTTCCACGCCAGTTGCCACTTCAATGCAGAACAGGTTTTGATTACGGACGAAGCTCAGGAAGCGCCCGTCAGGGGAGAAGTGCAGGTCGGTTTCAAAAGTCACATCAGTGGTGAGCTGTTGTAGCGTCTCAGCCTGATCGAGATGGTATAGAAATAGATTGCCATTCAATGGGAACAGGATCGCGTTCGATTTTGGTGACCAGAAGTACTCGACAATGCCGGTCTGAGTAATACGCTTACGCTCACGTCTGGCTTTCTCCTCGTCGGACAAGATCCGTTGGCCTGAGACCAGTTCGCTGGCATCTACCAACAGGCGAGTCTGTTGGGTCGCGACATTGAACTCCCACAGATCCAGGCGTTCAAAGTTTTTCTGACTTGGCTTGAGATAAGTTACTCGAGAGCCGTCCGGAGAAAATTTCAAGGCGACGGGTGACGAGCCATTGAGGTCAGGGTCGTTAAATATCCGGTGCAGTGTCAGTTGGGTCATGAGTTTTGAGGCCTGATTCGCGCTGGGTTGGTGATGTTGTTGATTTAATAATCAGAAATTCAATAACTAAGGTTGTCGATGTTCCGCCATTGCGAGCCGGGTCAGGTTCACCGGAAGGTTGTCCTGTATGACAATGTTGTCTTCAATCCGGATCCCGCCATAGGGTAGCAGTTCGTCAATCATCGACCAGTTAATTTTGGCTTGATGGGGTCCCTGCTTGAGTTTTCCCAAGAGCATGGGAATAAAATATAGTCCCGGTTCGATGGTAAAAACCTGTTGGTTTTGGATGTCGCGTGTCAATCGTAGGGCTGGATATTTCTCTGGCGCCGATTTTTCTTCGCCTTGCCTGGATTGCTGAAATCCACCAACATCATGAGTTTGTAAACCGAGGAAATGACCGAGACCGTGGGGCAGAAAGCTAAAGGTCAAGTTAGTCTCGAGCATCTCATCCACAGACATGTTGACACAGCCAGACTCAAGGAGTAACTGGCCAATTCTGCGATGCATTTTTTCGTGAAGATCAGCATAGTTCATGCCGACTTGGATATCGTTGATGATGCCCAAATGATGCTGGTCGAGGCTCGTCACCAGATCTTGAAAGATGCCTGATCGAGCAGCATAGGTGCGAGTAATATCTGCCGCATAGCCATGAAAGCTCGCGCCGGCGTCGATGAGAAGTGAATTCAGGTCGGCGCTGGCTAGGCGTTGCTGAGCGTAAAATTGATAGTGGAGTACAGCGCAATGTTCATTCTGCGCGACGATGGCACCATAGGGTGCCTGTTGCTCACGATGCTGGATAGCGCCTAGGTAAGCGTGGGCAATTTCGAATTCTGATTGGCCGGCGCGGAAGCTCGTCTCTGCGACGCTATGGCCCTTGACGGCTATCTGGTTGGCTCGGCGTAGACAGGCAATCTCATAGTTAGTCTTGTAAGCGCGCTCGTAATGCAGAGCACTCAAGGCCGCCGGAGTATTGATGGCTGACATGCCCCATTCGCGGGCAAGATCAACTTGCTCGCCGATAAATAGCAGGTTTTGCGGGTCACCGATCAAGCGCTGAGCATCTTGCAGAGATTGGATCGATTGGATTTCCCAGTGATCGACCCAGAAGCCCTGTGGCGCAGCGGGTGTCAGGTGCCAATAATCCTCTGGCTGGCTATACAACAAACGCGGTTTGTGGCCACTGCGAATCAGCAGAAAGGAATCGGGCACGTCCACCAGCGGTAACCAGGCCTTGAAGTGAGGATTGACCACAAAAGGATAATGGTGATCGTCCAAAAAACACGGTTGCAATGTGCCTGAGGCAATCAAAACGCCAGCGCAGCCGGCGAGAATCGCAGCTTCGCTGTAGTATTGCTGCAGTCGCGCTAGATGTTCCGGGTAAAGTCCGGCTAAGTCGTTGGAAATCATCGTCATGCCTATATCCTTGTTCGCAAGTAGGCCGGGGGTCAGTCGAGCGGCGTGGCAGTATAATACCATAGGGTCTGGCATTGGCGGGCGAAGCTGGACAGGAGTTTGGCGATGTTCATAATGGGCCAACGTTCACTCAATACAGAGGTTGTACCTAAAATGGGCACGCATGGTTTTGAATATCTAACGATTGTTACACTTTTGGCGTTACTTCAATTTATCTGGCTTGGTGTACGCGTCGGAGCCGCCCGGGGGAAGTACGGGATCAGCGCGCCAGCGACGACGGGGCATGACCTATTCGAGCGCCACTATCGAGTGCATTACAACACACTAGAAGCCCTGGTGGTGTTTATTCCCGCGCTGTGGGCATTTGGTTACTATATCGACCAATATGGGGCGGCGGGTCTCGGTGTGATTTATTTGATAGGGCGCGTGATCTATGCCATCAGTTACGTGAAAGATCCGAAAGCGCGAGGTATGGGAATGCTTTTTTCGTCATTGCCAGTCTATGTTTTGTTGCTGGGCGGCCTTGGGGCTGCGGTCTGGGATCTGTTGGTCGGTTGATGCGTGTGGGCTAGCGGCTGACCCGGAAGGTGGTGGGCGCCGCGCCGCGCCACCCAGAAAGAGATGCTCAAAAAGTGGTTCTGGTTGCCGATAGGAGTATTTCTCTTACGGTCATACTTGGCGCCGGTGGAGGTGCCGTGGTATACAGGTGCTGATATCAATAGGATAGGGCTCGAGACGTGGCTGACGTTCTACCAGGCCGGGCGGGCCAAGTTTGATTCAAAAATTTTTCGATAAATTCATTAGGGCCAGCATCCTACCGTCAAGCAGCGCTAGGAATGTGACGACCTCACAGGAGTGAACGATGGCTGTAGTTGATTACAATGCCCCACAGTCTGTCCAGGAAGCGGTTGCATTGCTCTCCGGATCCGACATTAAGACGAAAGTGATGGCAGGTGGTACAGACTTAATTATTCAATCGAAGAGCCAGGCGGTTGAACCGTTGCGAGTGGTGGATCTTAAACATATCGCTGAGATGATGTCTTATAGCCTCGATGATGGCGGATTGTCTCTAGGTCCCTGCATGTGTTGCGCGGAATTTACTGCCCTGCATGACGTTGAAACGCTGTACCCAGGTTTGGTCGAAGCCGCTTATCTCATCGGCTCAACCCAGGTTCAGGGGCGGGCCAGTATAGGTGGAAACCTCTGTAACTCCTCGCCTGCCGCAGACACGATCCCGGCCCTGATTGCGATCGGTGCCAAATGTCTGATCGTCGGTGCGGGTGGCGAGCGGACAGTAGCCGTTGAAGATTTCGTCACTGGCGTAGGGCGTAACTGCATGCAACCCGGTGAATTGTTACAGCGTATCTTGGTTGCTCGACCCGCGCCGGGTAGCCGTGATGCCTATTTGAGATTTATCCCGCGTACGGAGATGGATATCGCGGTGGCCGGTGCCGGTGTCAGCGTTACCCTCGACAGCCAAGGCGTCTGCACCGCCGCTCGGATTGCTATTGGGGCTGTGGCACAAACGGCACTACTGGTGGCGAGCGCCGCAGATGCGCTTGTCGGTACTAAATTAGATGAAGCCTCGGTGGCTAAGGCTGCTGCTGTTGCCTCTGCTGCGGCCAGTCCGATCACAGATCGACGGGGAACCATTGAATTCCGCCGTCACATCGTTGGTGTGTTGGTGAAAAGAGCCACCCTCATAGCAAAAGAACGCGCTCAGGCGAGTTTGTAGGAGAATCCGTATGGCAAAATTACATATCACCACATCGATTAATGGCGAAGCGACAGAGTTTCTCTGTGAGCCTCATGAAACCCTGTTAGACGTTTTGCGTAACGATTTACAGATGACCGGCACCAAAGAAGGCTGTGGTTCCGGTGACTGCGGTGCATGCTCCGTGACTGTGGACGGTCGCCTGACCTGTGCTTGTCTGGTCCTGGGTGTTGAAGCTGCTGGACGTGAGATTGGCACCATCGAAGGCATTGGTAGCAGCGATAAGCTCAGCGTCATTCAGGAAAAATTTCTTGAACATGCCGCTTTACAATGCGGAATTTGTACGCCTGGCTTGGTAGTTTCTACTCAAGCATTACTCGAACAGAACCCCAATCCGACCGAAGCCGAGGCTCGGTATTTTTTGGCAGGGAATCTCTGTCGTTGTACGGGCTACGACAAAATCATTCGCGCGGTGCTTGATGCCGCCGCCACCATGAGGGGAGCAGCTTAAGCCATGAGTGAAGCACGAGAGTTCAAGTACATCGGCCAGAGCACGATCCGTCCAGATGGTTTCGACAAAGTCACGGGACGGGCTAACTATGGCGCTGATCTAAGTTTGCCAGGCATGATCTGGGGGAAAATACTGCGTAGTCCCCATGCCCACGCTATTATCAAACGCCTCGATACCAGTCGAGCTGAGGCGTTCCCAGGGGTGCTCGCAGTGGCGACTCACAGTGACTTCCCCAGTGTCACTGATCAGGCGATCGAGAGTGGTGAAGGCAGTTTGACTCTGCTCGACCTGGCCCGAAATGTCCTGGCTAAAGATAAAGT
>DGOD01000065.1:25088-27103 GCA_002389265.1 Gammaproteobacteria bacterium UBA4475 | reverse complement strand
ACTGACACCCATCGAAAACTGATCAAGCCAGGCTTCATTATGCTGGTTGGTTCGAACGGAAACGAAGACGGTCAAGCCGATGCCAAATTTTGCCGGATCCAGGATCGCCACCTGCTTCTCAATGACCTCTGCCTGCAGGCGTTTTATGCGTCGCCAGCAGGCGTTAACTGACAAGCTGACGCGATCGGCGATCTCCGCAGCCGACACCGTATCATCCCGTTGTAGAATTCTGAGTATCTGCAGGTCTTTGTCGTCAATATTATGCATAATATGTTCAAATAATGGGAAATAGTTGCGTAATCATGCCAAGTTTGCGGATATATTCAAATAATATTTCAAGCCCGGAGTGCTATTCTATTTCAACTGTTAGCCAGGCCCCTGGCTTCGCAGGCTTTAGCCCATAGCCCATAGCCCATTGTCAGCGAGAGTCCCAGCCATGCTTAACCGAATATTCCTTGAGCACCCAACTTCAGTGAACGAATCCTACTCAGAACATTTTCAGGTCGCCGCGGGCTTCGGGCTGAGTTTGCTGATCGCCGCCGGCGTCTGCCTGGTTCATGCGATATTGCCCTGCCTGTTTGCCAGCACGGGATCAAAAATGATTGATGATTTGCATGAGCGAATGGTTACTCACCGTGTAAAGCAAGCCGCATAGGGTTTGAGCGCGGTCGCCTGGGCCGCGATGGAGAAAACCCGTTGCAGATGACGAAGGCGACTATTATATTGCACGAGCATGCGTGATTCTTCTCAAGGATGAATAGGGAGCATATCCATGATCGAAATATTGTTGACCAAACGCCTTCTTCTGTCTCTGTTTGCTCTGCTGGTGTGTGCGCCACTGACAACGATCAGCGCCGCGAGTGCTGAGCTAGACCTGGTTCAGCAAGAAGCTTTGCCCGCGGCAAAGCGCTGCGTGAGCCTGATGCGAGTTGATCGGACCGATGTCGTTGATGACAAAAACATTTTATTTTATATGCAAGGTGACGAGATTTACCTTAACCGCCTGTCCCGTCGCTGCCCGGGCCTTAACTCCAGGCAAGCGTTCATGTATCAAACCTCGGCGGGTCGGCTCTGTGATGTCGATACCATCACGGTGCTGGACAATCTTGGTTTCGGGTTTTCACCGGGCATATCCTGCGGGCTGGGTCGCTTCTACCCGATCACCGAGGAAGCTGCAAAGGAGCTGAAAGCGCAAAAGTGAAGATGGTGCCCCGGGCTGGAGTCGAACCAGCGACCCTCCGCTTAGGAGGCGGATGCTCTATCCACTGAGCTACCGGGGCGTGGCGTGCATGATAGCAGATTTTTCTGGTGGTTTTGTGTAGCTCGTATCCCGCAACTGATAATATCTGACCTACTACTCACTCAGGTCTTCTGCATGCTTGATCTACCAGAGATTTTCGCCTCGACCCGGACGATTGCCGTCGTCGGCATGTCTGATAATCCTGCTCGAGCCAGTTATGAAGTGGCTCGTTATCTGTCAGATTTTTATGAGGTCATTCCGGTCAACCCTAATCATCGCTCGATCATGGGTCTGACCTGTTATCCAGATTTGGCTTCGATCCCCGTCCCGGTAGACATGGTAGATCTGTTTCAGCGTAGTGAGAACGTCATGGCTTATGTGCAACCAGCGATCGACATCAAGGTGTCGGTGTTTTGGATGCAGTTGGGTATCGAAAATGTCTTGGCCTCGGAGCAGCTAACCGCGGCAGGGATTGCTGTCGTACAGGACCGTTGTACTAAAGTCGATCATGCCAAAATAAGGAGTCAGCGCTGATGCTTGATACGCGACCTTTACTGCTAGACACTGATTTTCCGGCCATCAAACGCGATGGGTTGACGACTCTGCAGGTCAATCTTGGTTACTTGTGCAATCTGAGTTGCACCCATTGCCATGTTAATGCCGGACCAACCCGTACTGAATTGATGGACATGGAGACGATTGAAATAGTCCTGAAGTTTCTCGCCGAACAGAACATTAAGACCCTGGATATGACGGGTGGCTCACCGGAGATGAA
>DGOD01000065.1:22908-25019 GCA_002389265.1 Gammaproteobacteria bacterium UBA4475 | reverse complement strand
ATCGTTGTAATCCCACTATTTTAATGGAACCAGGTTATGAGGATCTGCCACAATTTTTTGCTGATAATCAAATTGTCGTCGTCGCGTCCATGCCCTGTTACCAGGAACAGAATGTTGATCGTCAGCGTGGTAAGGGCGTTTACGCTGACAGTATTGCAGGACTCCTGAAACTGAATCTCGTTGGCTACGGTGCACCGGGATCGAGTCTTGAGTTGAACCTCGTGTATAACCCAGATGACCCCATTTTGCCGCCAAACCAACAGACGCTCGAAAATGATTACAAGCGCGAATTGCGCCAGGATCATGGGATTGAATTCAATCAATTGTTTGCTCTAGCCAATATGCCGATCAGTCGCTATGGTGCGCGACTCTTGGCCAAGAACCAGTACACCGGCTACATGACCCTGCTGCGCGACGCCTTTGAAGTCGGCAATCTTGCCACAGTGATGTGCCGATCCTTGATCAGCGTCGACTATCAGGGCTTTGTTTATGACTGTGATTTTAACCAGATGCTTGAATTACCCTTGATTGGTACGGACAAGATCAAGCCGCACCTGCGCGAGCTGTTGAGCACCGACTGGAATGGCGCGCCCATCTCGGTGGGCGAGCACTGCTATGGCTGCACCGCGGGTCAGGGCAGTAGTTGCGGTGGTGCCCTGGCTGGTGCGGAGTAAGCGGGGCGGTATGGACGTCGTGCCCCTTAGCCTGGCACAGTGGTCAGCCCCATGACGTTGAGCCAGCGTGCCGCCTCGCCGGTTTCCATATCGATCGTTATACCGGTCTTGAATGAAGCGTTGGGTTTGCCGGTGTTGTTGGCCAGGTTGGCGGACGCCATCGCTGAGTGGCCCCATGACAGGCTTGAAATCATTATGGTTGACGGTGGCAGCACTGATGACACCTTGGCGCTGGCTCAATCACAAGTCGACCAGCTTATTAGCAGCTCGCCGGGTCGGGCCCGACAGCAGAACGCAGGCGCCGCAGTTGCGAAGCACGATTTGTTGTTTTTTCTGCACGCCGATTCGGTGGTGCCTGAGGATTTTCTGACCCAGCTAGACGATGCCTGGTCAAGCGGTGCGCAGTGGGGCCGTTTTGATATCGGCTTTGACAGCCTACAGTGGCGTTACCGTTTGCTGGCCTGGTTGATGAATTGGCGTTCTCGTCTGACGAGTATCTGTACCGGTGATCAGGGATTGTTTATTCGCCGCGATCTGTTTGCCCGATTAGGCGGTTTTGCAGATATGCCGTTGATGGAAGATATTGAAATTTCTCGGCGCTTGCGCCGGCAGCACGCCCCCTGTTGTATTCACGGCCCCTTGCTTACATCTAACCGACGTTGGCGCGAGCAGGGTTTTATAACCACCGTCTTGTTCATGTGGTCGTTGCGCTGGCGGTATTTTTTTGGCGCCTCACCTCAGAAGTTGGTTGCGCTTTACTATCCTGGCCGCCATGTCGAAGGCGAATAACATGACTGAGTTTCTGTTTCCGCGCTCAAGGCTCCTGATATTCTGCAAGGCGCCAGTAGTGGGCAAGGTCAAAACCCGGCTGATTCCGGCGCTGGGTGCCGCGGCGGCAACGGACTTGCATCGAGAGTTGGCCGGTCGGCTCATGGCTTGCTGTCAGGCTGCAATGTTGGCGCCAATTCAACTTTGGTGTGCGCCTGATATAACTCATGAATTTTTTACCCACAGTGGGCTGGACTGCCGCCAACAGGCGGGCGCGAACCTGGGTGAACGTATGAGTCACGGACTAACTGTGGCCCTGAGCGAGCCCGGTGTTGAGTCAGCGATTTTAATAGGCACCGACTGCGTGAATCTGGACGCCGATTATTTGCAGCGTGCGTTTTTGCGCCTTCAATGTGCTGATGCAGTATTAGGGCCAGCCGAAGATGGTGGCTATGGGTTGATTGGATTATCCGAACCGGCCCCTGCTGTGTTTCAAAACCTGGCATGGGGTACGGCTTCGGTTTGTGCGGGGACGGCCCAACATTTCAATGCACAGTTCGCCAACTGGGATCTACTGCCAATGCTCTGGGATGTGGACCGACCGGAAGATGTTGAACGCTACCAGGCTTTGTTGCGGCGAGCCTAGGCGACAGTGATATAGTGAGATGC
>DGOD01000065.1:17081-22895 GCA_002389265.1 Gammaproteobacteria bacterium UBA4475 | reverse complement strand
AAATGAATACTGCAATTGACTATGGCTGTGAGATGAAAAGAGATAACCGATGAACTATGTGGCTGAAATGTTTGCTGAGCAGAGCGCTCTGGCTCGAATTTTTTTGGTATTCGGTGTCTCTGTCGTGGCACACCTGGTGGCGATAGTGATTCGTAATCTGACGTTGGCGCTGGGGCGGCGGATCGAACTGAAATCTTTTACCAAGGCACGAACGATCATTCAGCTGATTTCCGGGGTGACGATTTTTGGGGTCTATTTTGGTGCTTTCGGCATGTTGTTGTCAGAGTTTGGTATCTCTCTGACAGCGTACTTGGCGAGTGCTTCGGTCATTGGTCTGGCGGTTGCGTTTGGCAGTCAGAGTATTGTTCAGGATTTCATTACCGGTTTGACGGTGATCCTCTCAGACCTGGTACATGTGGATGATATGGTTGAGATCAGCGGTCAAACCGGGATTGTGAAGTCTATCGGGATGCGCTTTACCGTTTTACAGAACGCCATGGGCGCCGAGGTCTATATCCCGAATAGAACCTTGACCAGCATGATTAATTATCCCCGCGGGTATGTATTTTGTCTGGTGGATATCAATCTGGACCCTGAGGAAAGTATTCGTGAGCAGATGCTACGTAGAATTCAGGAGCACACCCGCGGGCTGCTGGAACAGTTTCCGGGTATTTTCCTTGGCGCCGTGGAACAGGAGGAAATGCAGACCACCGCTTCGGGCAAGCGCTTCGTCCGGATCAAATTCAAAATCTGGCCTGGTCGTGGTGCGCCGATTGAAACCACCTATCGACAGGACATGCTGGCGTCGGTAAAAAAGCTCAATCCACAGTATATGGATTCGTGGATCTCAATTAACTACGAGGTGGGTCAGCGTTGAGAGATGGCTGAGATGTCTGTGAGTGCCTAATGAGAATCGTCGAGAAAAATCGACTTTTCTTGCCAGCGTTCATTCAGCCAGGCCTGCATATCATCAATATCGGCCAGGGCATAATAGCGAATTTTAATGGCGATTTTTTTTGGCTGGCCATGCAGGCAGCGCCAAATATTGACCGGCTCCGAGCCATAGTCAATCGTGATGTCCATCACGTGGGTCGCCGGATCTGCGCTGGTTTTGATAATCTTCATGCCGCCTGACTTGGGGACTAATAAGCGCTCATAAGGTGATGCTTGCAGGCGTTGCTTGTTCGCGGTGAACCGAGTGCCTTCCGGGAACACCAGCAATGCGCCGGGTTCTGCCCCATGGTCCTGGGTTGCACCTTGTATTCTGGAATAGTCCGCCGCCCGCAGCGATTTGTCCTTACCACGATAGAGTCTTGGAAAGTTCAGGGCCAGGCAGATCCAGCCAATCACGGGTACCCAGACAAGCTCTCGTTTGATCAAGAATTTGATGATCGGACCATTGCGCGTCACCAGATCCTGCACGACCGGGATATCGAACCAGGATTGATGATTACAGATGACAATCGGCGAGGCATATGGATTTGGCTCGCCGTCTACCAAAAACTCAATGCCTATAACGTCTCGCATCCAGAAACTATTTGTGCGTACAGCCATCCGGTACACGAAATCCACGACTACGAAACAAAATCGAGACACGAAAGGGATGGGTATGAGCCATCGCAGTATTGAGATAGGTATCAGTATCAGTACCCAGAAGGTCAGGTTCGTTAAGACCCACAGAAGCGAGAAAATACTGGTGATATTCCGAGTGATAGGCAAGATCAGGTGCATAGGGTATCTTATGGCCAATTGAAGTCAGGGTTCAAGGGGAGATGCAGTGTCGGTTAAATTGTTTAATCCTAGGATGGAACTGTTAGATCGGACCAGACTCAGGGAATTGCAGCTGCACAAACTTCAAAAGCTAGTGGTGCGGGTTTATGAACAGTCGCCTTATTACCAGGCCAAGTTTGATGCGGCAGGAGTAAACCCTTACCAACTGAAGTCTTTGGATGACTATCGGCACTATCCGTTTTTCGATAAGGATGAGGAGCGTATCAGTCAGGAGCGTTCCAAGGTAGAGCTGGGTCATCCCTTCGGCATGCATATCACCTGCGATCCTCGCTTGGTTAATCGTATCTCATCATCGTCGGGTACCACCGGCTCACCGACCTTCAGTGGCTTTACCCGTTTTGATCGTGAATTGGCGGCAGAGAACTGTGCTCGAGGCATGGTGCGCATGGGTGTCGACCCCGGCGACGTGGTGTTGCATGCCAGTGTCATCAGCATGTGGATTGCGGGGATGCCTGCCATCGACTCCATGATGGCCTATGGTGCCTGTGTAGTTCCCGTGGGCGCCTTGAGCGGCGTCGAGCGGGTGGCACAAATTGCCAATGAGGTGAAGCCGAAAATGATGCGCACCACCGTGTCATTTGCGCGGCATATGGCCAGAACCATGCTGGAAAAATCCGGGATTGATCCCCGTACTCTGGGCATTCAAAAAGTGGTGGTCACCGGTGAGCCGGGAGGCAGCATCAAAGACATTTACAGCGAGATCGAGGCAGGCTTTGGTGGTGCTTTATGTTACGACAATATGGGCGCCACGGGCTGCCATAGTCCCACGGGTATTTCCTGCGAGGAGCATGCCGGTATCCATTTTTATGCGGAAGATAATGCCTATTTTGAGATAGTCGACCCGAAAACCATGGCACCGTTGCCCATCGAAGATGGCGTTGAAGGCGAGATCATCTTTACCGGTCTGGAACGTGAGTGTGGGCCGCTGCTGCGCTGGCGAGATAAAGACATCATTAAGGTCACCACCACGCCCTGCGCTTGCGGCCGCCCAGGCGTACGCATGCAATTCAAGGGTCGGGTAGACGATATGTTATTGGTCAAGGGCGTGAATGTGTTTCCGAACGCGGTTCGCGACGTCATCAATAGCCTGTCCGCGCTAACGACTGGAAATATTCGTATCCAAAAAGACCATGACGAGGCGGTGGTCGAGCCGCCGGTCAAGGTGCTGGTGGAGATCCATCCGGGTGCTAGTGACGACGAGCGTGCCGACCTCACGCAGCACATTGTCAATCAAGTGCACCACCATCTGCGCTTTCGTGTCAGACCGGTTCTGGTTGATGCCGACCATTTCGAAATAAAATCCGGTGCGACTGGCAAGATGCAACTCGTTGAGGTCGTCAAGAATGCGTCATGAAGCTTAGTCAATGCCAGCCACTGAAGGATATCGATAATGACACAAGTGTTTGCGAACAGAGTGAGTTATACAGTACAAGACCGAGTGGCCCTGATTACTCTCGAGCGGGCAGCCCGGCTGAATGCCTTTGATGCTGCCATGTATCAGGGCGTCAACGCGGCGCTGACGGCGTTTCACGCTGATGAGGATGCCTGGGTCGCAGTCATTCAGGCCGCCGGCGAAAAAGCCTTCTCTGTGGGTGCGGATGTCAACGCGCTGAACGAGAATGCGAATCAGGGTATCACCACCGGCCTGGGAGGACTGCTGCTCGACCAGGAAATGGTGACCGACAAACCCATACTGGTTGCGGTTCAGGGCTATTGCGTCGGTGAGGGGGTGAATCTGGTATTGAGTTGCGACATGATATTTGCTGATACTACGACTCAGTTTATGATTTCCGAAGTCAGGATTGGCGTTAATCCGGTGGACATTCCTCTTAAGCTCGCGCGACGTTTGGGTTATACCCAAGCATTCAGCTTTCTCTCGCCGGGAGATGCCAAGGATGCGGAGTGGGCCCGGGCGGCAGGATTGTTAGAGCGGGTCAGTGAGGCTGGGCAGGCCAAGCAAGATGCACTGAATTTTGCCAGGCGGCTGGTCAACGAGTGCGCGCCTTTAGCGCTGCGTGCACAAAAATCCACTTTGTGGCATGCGGTTAACGTCAGCGAGCAGGTAGCCCGTGACTTGGGTAATCAGCAGCGCACCATGATCCGTTTGTCAGATGACTATGCGGAAGGCAGGCAGGCATTTATGCAGAAGCGACCCCCTAAGTTTAGCGCCCACTAGGTTTATTCGAAGAAATATCGGCTAATACCATGGGCTAACAGCCTATTAAAAATTACTGGAGAAGTTCATGTCAGTCTATTTCGTCGCTCTTATTAATATTCATGATCGCGCGGGATACGCCAATTATGAGGCGGGATTCATGCAGGTGTTCAATCAATACGATGGTCGGATGCTCGCTGTGGATGAGGCGCCAACAATACGCGAAGGGGAATGGCCGTATACCCGCACCGTTTTGATTGAGTTTCCCTCAGGCGCCCAGGCTGACGCTTGGTATGACTCGGCAGCCTATCAAGAACTAGCGGCTCATCGTTATGCAGCCTCGGTAGCCAATATTGCGCGAATCAAAGGGGTCGAGGCACCTTGAGTAGCGAAGTTGATGTTCATTCGCTGATGTACCTTCTTTGCGAGTTTTGACTAACTGTTTGGGCCGATACCCATCATAATGGTTTTGATGTCGTCGATAGCGAGTTTTGGCGTTCGATCGAAAAACAGCACCCCATTAATTTCTTGTTGGACATCGGTGAGCTGGGTCCAGACAAAGCCTGAAAGACTGTCAGCGTGATGAATCTCGCTGGCGATGGCTTGAAATCGCTGTTTGAGCGCGGCCTTGTCGAGTGGTAAGTCTCCATAGGCAAAGTGATCCTCAGCAGCTGCTTGAGTGAAGCCGATGCCGCCGCATTCAGTCAGTAATACCGGCAGTTTGCTCACATCTCTGCCTGGTAGGGCGCCGACTCGTCCACCGCCCACCTCCGATGATGGATCACGCAATAATTCCGCCAAACGTTCGGCAATACTTTCTGTTGCTGTCTCGTAAAGATGCAAGGTCCATAAATCACCGCTCGAAAATTCCCACCCATCATTGCCCACCACGGGTCTTGAGGGGTCCAGTGCCTGAGTCAAGGAAGTGATCGCATCGACAAAGGCTTGTTGCTCTGGTCGCTTGGCCTGGTGCCAGACCCCCCACGATTCATTAAAGGGAACCCAGGTGATAACACTTGGATGACCGCGATCCCGTTGTACCAACTGGGTCCATTCGGTACTCAGGGTTTCGATTAATTCAGTAGAAAATATGCGCCCTGAGGGCATCTCTGCCCAGACCAGCAGGCCCAGTCTGTCAGCCCAGTACAGATAACGTGGATCCTCGGCTTTCTGATGTTTGCGGGCGCAATTGAATCCCATCGCCAGGGTGAGTTCCACATCGCGCTTCAGGTCAAGGTCGTCTACAGCGGTATACCAGCCTTCAGGAAAGTAGCCTTGGTCGAGAATGCCACGCAAATACAGTGGCGAGTCGTTCAGGTACATGGTTCGATCTTTGACAGAGATCTGGCGAAGACCTGCATAGCTGTCACAGCGGTCAATAATGTTCCCCTCCGAGTCTTTCAGCATCAGCTGCAACTCGTACAATGTCGGTGTGGCCGGTGACCAAAGTGCAGGTTGTTCAACTTTCAGCTCGAGCCTCACTTCTGGTCGGTCAATAAAATCAGACTCAAGACTGGCGACGCTAACACCGTCATGCAAAAGAACTAATTGCAGACTGCCGCAGGCCAGCCCTGAAAGTTTGACATTAACCTTCAACAGTTTGTCGGCAATCGAGTAAGTGGTCCAGAGACTGCTGGCATGCAGCGTGTTGACAGGTTCTAGCCAAATGGTCTGCCAGGGGCCGATAATCGGGTCGTAATCGATGGGCCAGCGCGTAGTGCCCGCTTGTTTACCTCGAGGCTGGGTCCACGTGAGGCTGTCAGTGACACGCAGCGTCACGGTATTGGTGCCCGGTTTGACCAGGTGCTTGATGTCAAAATGAAAGGGCGCATAGCCGCCGGTATGCGCGCCCGCTAATTCGCCATTAA
>DGOD01000065.1:6009-17009 GCA_002389265.1 Gammaproteobacteria bacterium UBA4475 | reverse complement strand
CTCGAACTCCCGAGCGTACCAGACGATGTCGCAGGGTGTTAGATGGGATGCGCCCGAGGCGCTCGCATTCATGGTGAAAGGGACTTGGATAGTGGCTTCGTAGTCATGGTGCTGGTACCACTTTTGGACCAGACCCACATTCTTTGGATCAGTACCGAAGCGCCATTCGCCGTTGAGATTGAGCCAGTCGAGTCTTTGCAGTAGTGGTCTTGGGTATTCTGGACGCGGAATAGTCACCATGGGTCTCCGTCGGGTCAAGGGCCGAATGTCAGTCAATAGAGTCAATACTTAAGCGCAATCCTAAGTGAAAACTTAATTTACGCGGGCGCTGGTTAAACCTGTAACAATCGAGCCTTTCATATTTTGATGACTTATAGAACGCTAACCCCGTGGTGATGTCAATTCTGCACTGGCCACTGTTTTTGTCGAGATCTTGATCATAAGCAGTTTTGGTTGGTGAGCTTAAAGGTAATGTTAGTCAGTATCGGCAAGCGCTTGCACCACAAGCGTGGCCGAGTCTATTCCAAACCTAGTCGCGTAGTGGGCGGCCCTCGGTGTGTGGCGGGTCAAGTTGACATAAGGTCAAGGCTCAGACCGCAATTGAACTTTTTCTGGGGATGAGCGTTTTTTAGTCATGTTATGGGCGTCTTCCCAGTGGTTGGATTGAACGTGTTGATCTACATGAAAAAATCAACTGATGAGTAGTCATGTGTGTTCACGAGGTGTCTGGCTCGCGTTATTAATGACGCCTGGCTGGGCGCTGGGCGCTGATTTGAATTGCCATGCTGCCTCAACCTATGTTGGCTATGAACCGGCGTTACCGGGTTATGACTTTACTGCCAGGCTGCAACGCTGGGGTGATGATATAGACCGTATTAAAGCGGGCCATAAAAAAACGGTCAGAAAAATATATATCAATACCCTGCCAATATTTGACCCCGCTAATGCGCAGGAAAACTTTGCGCTCTATCGATGGGCCAATAGAGTGCACAGGTACACGCGGCCCGCTGTCATCGAGCGGTTGTTGCTATTCTCGATCGGCGAGGAAGTTAATGATCATCTGCTGGATGAATCCGAACGGTTACTGCGTCAGGAAAATTATATCGCTGATTCAGCGATCAGGGTGGTTCGGGATTGCCAGAATGAAGTGGACCTGGAGGTGGTCACCCACGAGGTCTGGACCCTGACGCCCGAGATATCCTTGAAGTCTAGCGGCGGTGACACCTCTGGGTCACTGGGTTTTCGAGACTCCAATTTTCTCGGCTCAGGCAAGAGTATCGGATTGGGGGTGAAGAAGGAGCCAGACCGAAATAAGCTGCAATTTCATTACAATGACCCGTATTTTCAAGGTGAACGTCTCAATCTTTCGGTTCGGGTTGAGAAGTACTCCGACGGTTATCATCGCTCCGTCGATATCGGCTTGCCGTTCTACGCGCTGGATACACGGCGGAGTTGGGGGGTTCGAATGGCGGAGTCGCAGTCTACTCAAAGCCGCTATGTAGATTCGGTCAAAGTCAGTGCCTTGCAAGTGCAGGATCAGGCGGTAAGCACCTATTTTGGTCTATCCGCAGGCTTGATCGATGAGCAGGTCGCACGTTATTTATTCGGCTTGCAGCTAGAAAAACAGCACTACGCCATCCTGCCAGATGAAATTGTGCCTGCAAGAGTACCCGATGATCTGAATCTGGCTTATCCCTTTGTCGAGTACCAACAGGTCCAAGACGACTACAAAATCGGCTTCAACATCAATCAGATTAAGCGATCTGAAGATATTCACCTGGGCCGTGACTTGCGCGCCCGCCTGGGTTACTCGCCTCAGGGTGGGCAGGTGATTTTGCAGGGGGTCTGGGCTGACACTTGGTTGTCGAGAGACAAAATGCTGCTGCAGTCGAACCTAGGCTGGCGCGGGCGCTGGGATATTAACCGTCACGTAATTGAAGACGGTGAACTGAATCTGGCATTAAAATTTCATCGTGGTCAGACCAAGAATCGAAGCCTGTTTATGGCGATGGAGATATCCATGCTGAAAAATCCGCTGGATCAGGATGCGTTGACATTGGGCGGTGACAAGGGTTTGCGAGGCTATCGCAGCAACTATTTATCTGGCGACAGTTTGATCTTGTTGACGATGGAGGAGCGCGTGTTTACCCAGTATGAGCCTTTCGGTCTGTTCAATCTCGGCTTTGCCGCATTCGCTGATGTGGGGCGAGCATGGTTTCGAGAGGTTGACGTGGATAAGGATGGTTGGAAGGCTGATGTGGGTTTTGGCCTACGGCTGCTGCCGAGCAAGTCTGATAAAGGCCAAGTGATTCACTTGGATGTGGCATTTCCAGTCAACGATCGAAACAGTGGTCGCGCGATGTTGGTGTCTGTGGAGATGAAGAAGACATTATAGACCCGATCGATTGTTGGGTCAGTACCTGAAGCGGTTCCAGCGGTATAGTCCATAGATGAAGATGATGGCAATGCCATGGACCCACCACAGCCCAAGAGCAAGAGGAATTGTGCCCTTCTCCAGTCCAGAGCGCGCGGCAGCCAGACTCATGATATAAATCAGACAAACGATTAATCCAGGAATTAGACGGTTAAGACGTCCTTCTCGAGGATTGACCTTGCTTAAGGGGATGGCCATCAAGGCGATGAGTGGAATGATAATGATCATGGCCAGTCGCCAATGCAGCTCCGCCGCATAGGCTCGGTTCTGCAAATTGTTCAGTAACTCGCTCAGGGTCAAGGCCGAATTGCGTCGCTCCGCTTGAGCCACTTTACGTTCCGGCAGAAGTTGACCGAACTCTTCAAATTCAATGACTTGGTAGTCGTTTTGGCCCGGTGTGCCACGATACCTTGCACCCTGTTCAAGCACGAGGAACCGGTTACCCGCTTTGTCGACCACCGAACGGCCTTGCTCGGCAACCGTGATAATTGCCTTTGTGGGGTCGCTGCTAGCCACTTCGCTCATAAAGACACCTTGAAGAACATTGCCATCGATGATGTCTTCGCTATAAGTCACTCGGTTGCCCGAACGTAGAGCCTGAAATCGGCCAGGCGCCAGGGTCGCAAATTCAGTAATGGTCTGCTGGGAGGTGAACAGTGCTTCCACCTGGGATTCAGAGATAGGTTTGAGCCAAAGGGACAAGACGCCGCTGGTGATGGCGACCCCACCGGCCAACACTAAGGTCATGCGCATCAGCTGGCCGGAACCGAAGCCGCTCATGGATAGCACCACCATTTCGCTGTCGGCGTGCAGGCGCCCGTAAGTCAACATTAAGGCCAGGAAAAAGCTCACCGGTAGCACCAGTTCGAGAAAACCGGGTAGCTTGAAAAAAATCAAAGGGAACAAGACTTCCTTAGTAATATCGCCTCGCGCTGCTTCTGCCAGGTAGCCATTAAAGCGCCAGGCAATGGCAATCACCAAAATCAACAAGGCCAGGGCAAGCAAGCTCCCATAGACTTCTTTGGCGAAATAACGATACAGGATCATCGGTAGAGCCTTAAATTTATCAAGCGGTTTGAGCAAAGCAGTTTAATCACGCGCTCTGATCGCAAGTGTTAGTCGTGAGTATCAGTTATGGTCTTCAACCCCGGATTTCAGTAATCGGTTGTTCAGGTGCTCTGGTTGTCGCAGGCAACAAACCGGCGGCGAGAACAATATTGATTGCCCAAATGATAAGTCCGGTCCAGATACCATGAGAGAAGAAGTGTACACCACGGATAGTCTGAGAAACACTAAACAGGACGCCAAGTCCGATAGCCGCGATTAAGCAGGGCAGGGCCCAGCGCGGTTCATAAACGCGGGCTGCATAAAAAAACCCGAGGAAACAAAAACCAGTAGACGCGTGCCCGGAAGGCCAACACCGGCCTGGTGGCTGGTTGCTCGGTTGAAAATCAAACAATTCCACCCGCTGAAATTGACCGCCATATTCCAGCAGTAGATTGGGGCAGTAGATATCGCTGGAATACTTGATGATGGCGATGGTGGCAGTGCTAAGGAACATTGAGATGAACATAAAAACCAGGGGCGGCCGCCAACGAGGTTTGTTCGCGAGCCCGCTCCAAGCCAAGCCAGCGAGAATCAACAAGGCGCTGATATAGGCGATATTGCGAGCCCAGTCATGCAGCACCCGCTTGAACAAAAAACTGTCATTCAAGTTAAAGGCTCGGCTGTGACTGTCAAACAACCAGTCGCTGATCCAGTGATCCATGGGTGTGCGTTCGACCAGTGCTAGTAATATCAGCATAGAAGCGGCAGGCCAGGCCAATGTGTAGAGCTGGGTTAATCGCGTATCAATTATCACTGGGTACCGTTTTTTTGGAATTGGATGGTCAGTCACGGTGGACGTGTTCGTAGTTTACCCCACAGGTCATTATGCACCCAGTGTTCTGCGGTGTGCGGCTAGGTATCGAACTGCGCCTCGAGTTTAAGGCGGCTGATGTCTGGTTTGAGCTTTGCGAGATCCGCCTTACGTTCAGCCGGGTCGAGAAGATCGCTGCCAGGAAATGCGAGCGACAGGCCGCTCGTGTCCGGTGAAATCTGTGGTCTGTCATCTTGGCTGGTGTCGAGAATCGTGCCGAGTTCGTCAATCACGAAGTTAGGTGCCGGCAGTTTTTCGACTGCGGCTGTTGCCGGGATCAAGGGCGAGCCATCATTTTCAAGAACGCTCAGCCCGCGGATATCAACAGTTACTGGTGTCTGTTTGCGAGGCGGTGCCAGGGGCGAATGATCGTGTTCGGCAAGAGCGATTTTGCTGATGTCGACCTGGACCGGTTCGCGGGCTGGCGCAGGATCGAATAAATTTCCCTCGTTAGGTGCCAAGCTAAAATCAGCAAAAAGGTTTGTGGGGCTGGCTTGCTGCTGTGGCTTGCCGGCAGGTGCTGGATCACTGGCTACTGGTTCGGCTGGCGCGGTCACTGTCTTTAGCACCTTGATGCTCACATCGGCGCCAATTTTTCTCAGTGCATGGCCATATCTCAAGGCCTCCTGTTTGTCTGAAGTCCGTTTGATAACGACCTGTTTGCCCGAGAACAGGCTAGCCATTTTTGTGGCATCGACCTTGAGCATCTTGGCGATATGAGCTTTGACCGAGACGAGCGCAAAACCTTCCACAATGCCGCCGCTGAATATTACTGCATAAGTGATCGCATCCATACGCTGATGTCCTGTGGGGAATGAACAAAGGGTAATTGAAGCGTTGGAGGATTAACAGTCCCGCTGGGCGCGTAGAACAGTCCGCACAGGACTCAGCCAGGGTTTGAAACTCGTGGCTGCGTGGCCATTAACCGGCGAAATGGTTCAGGCTGTTGTCGCGAGTCTGGCAAAGCTGGCACAAGCTGCAGAGCAGGGCTGCGCGACGACATTTCTGCTCGTATTCAGCGAGACGCTGAGATCTATCCCGTGGGGCATCATTGATACGTGACCCTATCGCCATCCAACGAGCCTGGCACCTAAAGTTGAGTCAGGCTGGGGTGAAATTCGCAGGGCGGTCAGTGCCCCAGGCGCTACCCGAATCACTTTGACTATTTCGCTTGGCTTCCCGTGCCTTCCCTTGCCTCTTGCGGCAGTAGCAAGGACCTGTGACGGCAGATTGCTTTTTGGGTCATGAATAGGGATTATGCCTCGCGTCCATGAGTCAGAAGCAGGAGACATCAGGTTGGAAGCGTTCACCTATTTATCTCGAATCGATCAATGGCCGATCCAGGCCTATTCCTGGCCGGTGGATGGAGCGCGGGCAACTATCGTCATTGCCCACGGTATGGCCGAGCACGCTCGGCGCTACGAACGCCTGATAGTGCAACTCAATCGCGCGGGCCTGAATGTTCTGGCGATGGATCACCGAGCGCACGGTCAAACCAGCGGGCCTGGAGGGCTTGGAGATTTTGGCGTGGGTGGTTGGGATGCCCTGGTTGCAGATCTGGATCTGTTGGTTGATCGAGCCGTTGCTAGCGGTTTGCCGGTGATTCTTCTGGCCCATAGTATGGGCGCGGCAGCGGCCCAACAGTACGCCCCCACCGGTTCTAAAAAGTTGGCGGCGCTGGTTTTATCCGGGACCACCCTGCGCCGGCCAGGAGCCCCCCTTCCTGACTACAACGCAGCTTTTGTTGCCCGTACAGGTTATGAATGGCTGAGTCGGGACGAGGCTGAGGTTGATCACTATGTGGCCGATCCGTTGTGCGGATTTGAGGGTCAGGTAGTGATTAACGGCATGGATCGAGCTGATCCGCGGCGCATTGATCCGGCCTTGTTAGCGACCATTCACTCAGACCTGCCAGTCTTGTTGATTGCCGGGGATGCCGATCCCGTTAACGAGCAACTCCAGGGTTTGCGATTGCTTGAACAACTGTGGCGTGCCGCGGGCGTCAAGCAGATTGATACCCACTACTACGCCGAGGGCCGACATGAAATGTTTAACGAAACGAATCGGGATCAGGTGACTCAGGATCTTTTGGCCTGGATTGATGCGCTGTTGCGTTGACCAGTCGGACTTTTTGTGGCGAGTTCAGTTCTAGCGAATGCAGAAAATGCTAGCTGATGACGATTTGATTGCGGCCGTTTTTCTTGGCTTTGTACAGGGCTTCATCCGCCAGTTTTAAGACCTCTTCCGGGGTCTGACCTCGCAGGTCACGCTCGGCGACGCCGACGCTGATGGTGACATGGACTTTTTTGTTCGCCTTATGGTACGAACCGCGTTGGCGACCGCCTTTGGCGAGTTCGTCGTCAGCCTCTTCAACGCGCTCATGCTCACGAATCACCATCGCATACGCCGCAATCGACTTGCGTACCTGCTCAAGGGAATAGGCGGCATCTGCTTTGTCCTTGCCATTGAAGATGACAGCGAATTCTTCGCCACCATAGCGGAACGCCCTGCCGCCGCCCCTGACCTTATTGATTTGGCTGGCAACCATCTGCAGTACCTGGTCACCCACATCGTGGCCGTGGGTATCATTGAATTTTTTGAAGTGATCGATATCGAGCATCGCCAGGCTGTAACGCTGGCCAACCGCCAAGAGCTGCTCATTGAAAGCTCTGCGCTGCGGCAGGGTCGTGAGTTCATCGCGGTAGGCCATATTGTGAGAATCGCGGAGCAGGCCTATACAAATCAGTGCCAGGCTGGCGAGCATATAGGCGTCGACGATGAGGGTCTCTGGCCGGCTTAGAATCAGCAGATAATAACCCGCGGCGGCACCTAGCAAGGCGAACGCAACGGGTGTATAAAATTGCCAGCTGGTAATGATGATGATTAAGCCGGCAAGCCCCAGCAGCACAAATTCAAGCTGAGTTATAGGCGCGAGCATGGCGCTGAGGCCCGCACTCCAGGTAGCGATTGTCGTCACTGGGCCGCCACCGGCGGGTAGCGTGACGATGTGGGTCTTGTCCGCCAGCTGTAAGCCTGAGGCAACGAGATCATTCAAATTGAATTGCAGCCAGGCATCGATTAGCCGCACGTCATGGGTCGCGAACCAGGCGAGGATGCCAGCCTGGGAGCCGAGAATAACCAAGCGTAGGTAGCCATGCAGTGTGAATAGGCCGCGCTCACTATAACAACTGATGATGGCAAGGTTCACGGGCGTCAGTCCATAGACCACAAATTGCCAGAGCGGTGCTTCAGTCCCGAAGTAGCGAAAAATGAAAAAGCCACCGACGAGCGCCAGCGTGTACAAAGCAACTCTGCTGCGATTAAAAGCGATGGCCAAAATCAGAGCAATCAAAGCGGCCCAGTAGGGTCCTGTCGCAAAAATGTCACTCACTGAAGCGGGCAAAGACGTGAAGTAAGGTGCGCCGAGAAATGTCAGGGCGAGCACAATCACGGGCAGTGACAGTGGTTGGATGAGCCTTTCTAGCCAGTTAGGCAAAGGTTGTCTCGAGAAACTGCTGGAATTCGTCGATGGTCCAGTCGGTTCGGTGTGGGCCACTGAGGTGACCCGTGAAAACGTGTGACGCGGCATCGCCATCAAGGGTCACGGGTATGGTTTTCTTATTGTCCGAGCCCCATTGGTTCAGGGCTTTGATAGCAGCTGCCGGATCGATAGTGGGGTCGTTGCGTAAATACATCATGGCCAAGGGGATCTTGAAGGTATTCAAGTTCTGCCGCCTAGCCCAGTCCACCATTTTCTGCATCTCAATCAGCGCCAAGGTGGAATAGCGGTTGGTCCAAAATTGACCGTGCTCCTCAGTTTCTGGCTCCCACTCGTGAAACTTCCCCAGGACTAACGGCACCCAGTGGGGCGCCCAGGGCCAGGTCAACAGAAATCCCATTGGATTACGGATTTTGAAATTTGGCGCCATTAAGAGCATTGCTTGCACCTTCTCGGCAACGCCGGGCTGTGCGGCGAGCCAGACAGACAGGGGTGCACCAGTAGAAGTGGCAACGATGACGACGCGATCACCCAGGCGTGTTGCGATTTCCCAGGCGTCGACCATGCTTTGTAGCCAGCCCTCAGCTTCCTTAAGCATGCCGTGCTGACCGACGCCGTGACCCTCGAGCCGTGCATCAAAAATATTCGCCCCATATAAAGCCGCCAGACGTTCGGTCACAGGTGCTGTTTCTTGCCGTGAAGCAGAGAAGCCGTGGATGTAAAGAAAGCACAAGGGTGTTTTGGCGGGTGTTTCCGGGTCATTCCAGAGGATTCTGGCCTCAGCACCGTCGATAATGTTCGCGACTCTGGCCTCGCTGCCGATCAGCCAATTCTCAAGGTCGATACCCATCAAGTCTGGCGGCACCCTAACAACGGGCGCGCGTGCGTCCAGGCGTGGCCTTGGGCCCAAAATGAAGCACAAGAGCAGCGTTAACAATACGGCAGCAAGGGTGTAGAAAATTTCCATGGACTGATGGTACGGGGTTGCTGCGGTGAAGACAATCTGTCTGAGACCGAGCATCAGACCTGGCTGATGCTCGGCACATTTTCGGCTATACTGCTGAGCGGTTCGAGACCGCGCGGGTCGATGCGCGCGAAGCCTTTTTCAGGACTGCAGGTCGACGGTTTTTTTTAGCACTGTCGGCCTGAATCCCTAACCCCAGGACATCATCATGACAGACTATCGGGCACCCACCGCAGATATGCTATTTGCGCTTAATCATTTGGCTGAGCTACCCCAGGTGTGCGCGCTGCCAGCCTTTACCGAAGCGTCGCCGGTCTTGGTGGCATCTGTGTTGGAAGAAGCTGCCCGATTTGCCGGTGATATTTTGGCGCCGCTGAACACGGTCGGCGATTTGATCGGTACTCGCGTGGTGGGCGACCAAGTCAGAGAATCCAGCGGTTTCGCCGAAGCTTATGTGCAATTTACGACCAATGGCTGGCCGGCGCTACCCTGTAATCCTGAGTTCGGTGGTATGGGCCTGCCTGAGTGCGTGGGGCTGGCGACGATGGAGATGTGGTCGGCGGCGAATGTCAGCTTTGCCTTGTGCCCAATGTTGGGTCAAGGGGCGATTGAGGCAATCGAGCATCATGCCAGTGAGGCGCTGAAGGCGTGCTATCTGCCGAAAATGATCAGTGGCGAATGGACGGGTACCATGAATTTGACGGAATCGCAGGCTGGTTCAGATTTGTCGTCAGTACAGACGAAAGCCGTTCCCCATCTTGATCACTACAAGCTGTTCGGTACCAAGATTTTTATCACCTGGGGCGACCACAGCATGACTAACAATGTTGTGCATCTGGTGCTGGCACGACTCGAGGGTGCCCCGGAGGGCGTCAAGGGTATTTCGTTGTTTTTGGTGCCGAAATACCTGGTTAATGATGATGGTGAACCCGGCGCCCGGAATGATGTTTATGCGCGTTCCGTCGAGCACAAGATGGGTATCCACGGCAGTCCCACCTGCGTCATGGCGTTCGGCGAAAAAGGTGGAGCCCTGGGTTATCTGGTGGGTGAAGCCAATATGGGGCTGAGCTATATGTTTACTATGATGAATCACGCCCGGCTGAATGTGGGTGTTCAGGGTGTCGCGTTATCGGACCGCGCTTACCAGCAGGCGGTACACTATGCTCGCGACCGAATGCAGGGTCAGGCGCCAGGCATGCCAGGCAAAAGCGCCATCATTCATCATCCGGATGTTCGGCGCATGCTCATGCTCATGCGGGCCTTGAGTGAAGCATCCCGAGCGCTATGTTATGTCACATCCGCGGCCTTTGATCATGGTCATAAAGCCCTGGATCCGGAAGTACGAGCCAGTGCTATGCGGCGCGCCGAGTTGCTGACGCCGATCTCCAAGGCCTGGTCAACTGAGGTCTCCCAGGAGGTCACCTCGCTGGGTGTTCAGGTCCATGGGGGCATGGGTTTCATAGAGGAAACAGGCGCGGCCCAGTTGATGCGCGACGCGCGGATTACCACGATCTATGAGGGTACTACAGGCATCCAGGCCCTGGATCTCATCGGCCGCAAGGTGATTCGAGACCAGGGTGCGGCACTACTCAGTCTGCTGGAAGAAGTTGATGAGACAGCGGTTGCACTGGCAACTGATTTTCCCGCGATGGCGGCGAGCCTGACGGCTGCCTCAACAGAGTTCAGGCAAGCCACGAGCTTTGTCTTGATCCATGCTGGTGATCATGAACACCTGGCCAGTGCCGTGGCTTATAACTATTTAATGGGTGCTGGAACAGTTATCGCAGGTTGGCTGATGGCCAGGTCGGCCTTGATAGCCGCATCGCTGCGTCATGAAGATGAAGCGTTTTATAGCGCGAAAATCACCACGGCAACATTTTATTTTGATCAGATCATGCCTCGGGCCCAGGCTCATTTCAGTAGTGTCAGTGTGGCTGCAACGACTATGATGGACTTGACGGTGGAACAGTTCTAGCTGGGGAGTTGCCTCTCGGTGTTTCGCTGAGCGAAACGCCTGCCGGCATTCGTGTTTTGCACCTATGGCGCAAAGCCACGAATTAGTTGACGTCCACAAGCAGCAGTGTCAGACCGGAATGGGGGTGCTATAGTAGTTTGCTATCGCCAAGTTCGGCGCTTTTTGGAGTTACGTTGTGCTCTCTTTGGAAGATATCCAACAGCGCCTCGC
>DGOD01000065.1:0-5943 GCA_002389265.1 Gammaproteobacteria bacterium UBA4475 | reverse complement strand
TTTTTGGCGGCGCATCTCGTGATACCTACCGCCTGCGTGTCACCTCTTCGCTAGGCGAACGTGGGCTGATTGTCCGCTGTGATCCTCCAAGCAGCCTGATCGACACAGAACGGGCGCTCGAGTATGGCGCTTATCTCGCGATTTACCCCACGGCTATCCCGGTACCCGAGGCGCTATATCTGGAAAATGATCCAGTCTGGCTGGAGCAACCCTTCAGTATTATGGCTGAAATTGATAGTGGCATCAGTGCTGTCGCAGACTTGACCGCCGCTCAACGGGCCAACATCGGCCAGCAAAAATGGCATATTCTCGGTCGCCTTGCGGCGCTGGATCCCGTTGAGTTGGGCTTCGATAAGCTCACGGCAGTGCCGGTGCCCATGAACTGTGCCAGTGAGCAATTGGCCTACTGGGCGAAAGTGATTACCGATGATGCCATGCACCCACAGCCGATAGCCGCTGCCGCTATTCGTTGGCTGCGACGTAACTTGCCGCCACCGCCGCAAAAGCTGGCGGTAGTGCATGGTGATTACCGCAGTGGTAACTTCTTGTTTGAGCCTGATGGCGCCATTACCGCTATTCTGGACTGGGAGATGTGCCACATCGGCGACCCGCTGGAGGATCTTGCCTGGAGTCTGGATCCCCTGTGGTGCTGGGAGTCGCCAGCGTTAGCGGGGCGTTTGCTACCGCCCTCGGAGGCTATTGCGATTTGGGAAAAAAGTAGTGGCCTGAGCGTCGATCCACAGCACTTCAAGTGGTGGCGGATATTCGCATCATTGAAGGGTCTGGCCATCTGGATTTCTTCAACTGAAAACTTTCAAAATGGCGAGAGCCAGGCGTCCATCTTGGCGCTGGCTGGCTGGATGATGACTGATCGACAGAACCGTATTCTCCTCGATTACCTGTCGGTGCATTCCAAACATGAATTCGGTGGTGACCTATGATTCCGTATGCAGATCAAGCGCTGAGCCTGCTTGCGCGCCGCTTAATCACAGCCCTGGTGCCCGATCTGAAATCAGATTACGCGCAAGCCGATGGTATGCTGACGGGTCAGTTAATGACGGTGCTGGCTGCCGAGTTGGGCTATGGCATCGAACGACGCATGCAAGATATCCGCGCCATGCAAGACTTGTTTGCCGCGACCGCATTACAGCTGGGTGATGAGCCGCTGGCTCAAGATCTAGTACATTTGTCGCAGCTCAAGCCTGCGTCATTGACACTCAAAGATGTTGATGCAGCTCACGATGAACTAACAGTGGCCTTGCTGGCTCTGCATGAGCGAGTTGACTTGCCAGCACCGGAGGCTGACAGAGACAAGCTGCAAGCCATCAACGGCATGATCTGGGCTTACCTTGAGAGTCATGCGGCTAGGCATCAAATCCCGGATTGATTGGCTGTGTTGCTCAACCGGGTTTTTCAGCAATAGTGATCGATCGTCGAGGCGCCGGATACCCCTCGAATGTCTTGTTGGGGTCGGCGGGGTCGAGGAAGTCTTCAAGTGAATGAAATGTCATCCAGTCCGTTCGCCGCTGTTCTAAAATACTGGTTTGATCAACGTCAACAGTTCGAATATTGACAAATCCAGCCCGTTTCAACCACGTTTCAAGCATCGGTACGGCGGGTAAAAACCATACATTAGACATCTTCGCGTAGCGGTCTGCGGGCACCAACACGGTGTGTTCGTCTCCGGGCACGACCAGCGTTTCCAAGACCAGTTCGCCACCGGGTCGTAAGAATCCACCCAGTTCGGTCAGATGGTCAATGGGTGAACGGCGATGGTACAGCACGCCCAAAGAGAACACCGTGTCGAATAAATTGAACGCGGGTAGATGTTCGCTCCGCAAGGGCAGTAGATGGATTGGCAAAGCCGGCACATATTGCTTAGCGATATGGAACTGATAGAGGAATAGTCGAGTGGGATCGATGCCGAGCGCTAGCGCAGCGCCTTCGTCCGCCATTCTGAACAGATGGTAGCCATTGCCGCAACCGATATCGAGCACCGTGCGACCCTTGACTGGCGTGATATGTGGCCGCAGCCTTTGCCATTTCCAGTCAGAGTGCCACTCCGTATCGATATCGACGCCGAACAACTGCCATGGTCCCTTGCGCCAAGGTGAAAATTGTTGGAGCTGCGCTTGTAGCCTTGCTACTGAGTCGTCTTCAGACAAGCCTGGCAGAGACAAGTCGGCAGCGATACCAATGCGGACGCCATCGGGGCCCAGTGAATAAGTGCTGGGCTCTACCGCTGGCAGCTTAGCAAAGGCGTCATCCCACTCGGCCTGCCTGCCATGTTTGCGGTCAGCGTATTCTCGCTGTAATGCCGCTGCAAGTGCTTGGTGGTGCTTTGCCAGATTGCCGACTTGAGTCGTGTGCAGGGCAGTTGCCGAGAAAAACCGCTCGGTCAGCGTATCAATATCAGTCATAACAACTCAGGTATTTGGCTCAATGGGGACACTATCAATAATCTCGATGTGCTCAATTAACATGTCGAAAGCCGCAAATGACTGACTGATCATACGCAGCAGGAAGTATTCTGCGATAAAAAAAATATTCCGTTGGACCCACAGTGAGACAACGATCAGCACCAGTGGAGTCGCATATTCTGCGGGTAAGACGGCGGCTAGTATCGCGCCAGCGATGCTGGCGAGAGTCCCTTTTAGAAAGCTGCCCTTGTCACCGGTCAGGCCGGCGATTATCGTCCAGAAAATGCCCAGTAATGGCACCATAATGGTTGCTGCCCAGCCAGAGTCGATGATGAAATAAATGGCCGCGATTAAAAACAATAATGGTGCCGTAATGACACCGATCCATATGATCAATTTGGAGATGAGCGCCGATTGCCCGGTCGCCTGTTTGATCGCGTGATTCGAGGTTCGTAGAAAAAAATTACGAGCGACCTGGCGAGGCACCACAAGGTGTGCCTGTCCGGCCTGAAGGCGGGGCAACAGGCTGATATATTCTTGTTCGCTGATAAAATGTTGCATGTCATTTGATCGCGAGAAACGCAGCAAAGTTCAAGCAGCGCAGGGTCATCTGGGCTGAACTGAAGCCAGCTTCCGCTAAACGATCAAGATGCTCGCTTTCGGTATTTGGGATTAGAACATTCTCGAGTGCGGCACGTTTTTGAGCGATTTCCAGGTCACTATAACCGTGATATCGCTTAAAATTGTGATGCAATTCCGTCATGTTCTGTTGCATCTGGGGATCGACGAAGCGAATTTTTTCCGCAAGAATCAAGGCGCCGCCTGGCAGCATATTGCTGGCGATGTGTCTGAGCAAGCTGCTGCGCTGGTCATCTTTGATGAACTGCAGTGTATAGTTCAGAACCACAACTGACGCATTGCTGATCTCGGTTGCTTGCATAGATTCCTCCCTGATTTCTATGCTGGCCTGGCTATGGTCGCGAGCGACATTCGTGCGGCAACGTTCAACCATGGCACTTGAATTGTCAACGCCGATGACGTGGCAAGTCGCTGGCGAGTGCTGGCGTATTTTTAATGTCGAGGCGCCGAGTGAACAACCCAGGTCATAACAGTTTGAGTTGGGCTGGGCATATTGTTCTGCCAACAGGCCTATCATGTCCAGCATCAATGGATAGCCGGGCACGGAGCGATTGATCATGTTTTCGAAAACATCTGCTACCTGACCATCGAAGGTGAATGCCTCGACCCGAGCCTGAGGCTTAGCGTATACCGTGTCTTTATTCATGAAATTGTGCCGTTAGAGTTGTGCTACTCAAATAGTGCCAGTTAAGTTGCGCTGAAAACCTGGCCCAGATTATAAGGTCGGTAGAATGTTACGCTAATTTTCACCTGCCGTCAGAAGCAGACTTGATTTGCGAACCCGGCACGATACTATTACTGGCATGCGTGGAGCCTATTCATGAGTGTTAGCATTCTCAAGATCAACGCGGCGGGTCGGGCCATTGAATGGGTGAGCTGGCAAGCAGCGGTTGGCCTGCACGCCCGGAATTTAGTCAGCTGGACCTATGGCGAGGAAGTCATGGCCGTCAAGGGTGGTTATTGTCGGCAGACGGGCCTTCAGTCGAAGCTGACGTTGAATAGTATCATCGCCTGCCGCGGCAAGGTCGTTGACCCGGGACGTAGCCACCCGCCGCTGACCAATCAAGCACTGTTTCGTCGCGATCAAAATGTTTGCTTGTATTGCGGTCTATTCTGTCCGGATGCTGAATTGAGCCGTGATCATGTTAAGCCCTTGTCCAGGGGCGGACTGGACTGCTGGACCAACGTCGTTTCGGCCTGTAGGCGCTGTAATACACGCAAAGGCAATACTGAGATTGAGGCCTTAGGCGTTCAACTCCTGGCCTTGCCTTATATGCCGAACCATGCAGAGTACCTGGCACTGTCTCACAGTGGGCGAATCCTGGGAGATCAGATGCAGTTTCTGAAGCGTCAGTTTCCTTCGCAAAGTCGGCTTTTACCGGAAAATCAGCACACTCTGCGCAATCGGCGGATAAACCCGCGCTTGCCAGGTTAGTGACCCGTTACTATTTGATGATGCCATGTTCGCGAAGCTTCGCCTGCTGTTCAGCGCTGATACCAATCTCCGCCAATAATTCCTGTGTGTGTTCGCCGTGCAATGGCGCACCGTAACGCATCTCAGGCACCGAGCCACTGAAGCGTGCGGCGGGTCGAGTTTGTCGAATGTTGCCGGCGATAGGGTGCTCTGCCTCGAATATCAGATTGCTAGCCAGCACCTGGGGATGGTTAATCATATTCTTGCGAGTCAGTACGGGCGCGCAAGGGACACCTGCGGTGTCAAGCACCGACAGCCAATGTGCTGCCGTATTGCCCAGCAAGGCCTCTTGAGTCATATTCAAACGGGCGTCCGCATTGCGATCTCGCTGGGCTGGTGAGTTGAAGCGTTCATCGGTTAGCCAGTCGGGTTTATCCAGCACCTGACAAAGCGCAGTCCACTGTTTATTGCTCATGGCCGAGACACTGATGTAATCGGTTTGGGTGGCATAGATCAAGTCGATAAACGTTGCCGCCCGCTGAACACTGACTTCTTTGCCGACGAAGGTTTGGCCGGCCATGTCGGAAGACCACAAAAAAGCCACCACCGCATCCAACATGGAGATCCTGATATGCTGGCCCTCGCCAGTTCTGGCCCGAGACAGTAGCGCGGCGCAGATCGCCTGGGCCGTAGTCATCCCCGTGAGCTTGTCAGGCAGGATAGTTCTGACGAGTCTGGGTCGCTCCTCATCGGAGCCGGCCTGAATCGTCGTTAAACCACTGATTGCCTGAATAATAGGGTCATAGACCGGCTTGTGAGACATAGGGCCCGATTCGCCAAAGCCGCTGATCGAGGCATAGATAATATCGGGTTTGACCTTGCGTACTTCCGCCTCGCCGATACCCAGGCGCTCAACCACACCAGGTCGGAAGTTCTGAATAAACACGTCGGCCGTGGCGGCCAGCTTTAACAGCGCCGCCTTACCCGCTTCGGATTTCAGGTCAAGGCTGATCCCACGCTTGTTGCGATTGTTGTTCAAGAACGTCGCGGTAAACTGCTGTTCGCCGTAGCCGGCACCACGGGCATGATCAGGTGCTGTGACCGACTCGACCTTGATAATATCCGCGCCCTGATCGCCAAGCAGCATGGTCGCGAATGGACCAGAGATCACTGTGGTGAGGTCCAAAATGCGGTAACCGTGAAGGGGGCCTGGCATATAAAGTGTCCTGTACGGGTAATGAATGAAGCGTGAACCGAGTTTACAGCGTCCCTATTTTGATGCAAATGGCGAGACGCGCATTGAGCGAAGGCCGAAATCAATAATAGCTGACATAAAACCGCGACAGGGCTTTGCCAAACGACTCGGAATGAAGGACAATACGCCCGAGCGCGCCTATAGCTCAGCTGGATAGAGTACCAGGCTTCGAACCTGGGTGTCGGGGGTTCGAATCCCTCTGGGCGCACCAATTT
>DGOD01000291.1 GCA_002389265.1 Gammaproteobacteria bacterium UBA4475 | reverse complement strand
CGCGCTCTACTTCTATACCCTGACGAGCCAACTTATACAGCGGCTGGCCATTGTGCTTAAGCGCCGAGTACATTGAGGGAACCTGTTGAATGTCGCCTCTAAAGGTCTCAACGGCCTGCTCAATTTGCTCTCGGGTGATATTTGAAGCGTCAATACGCGACACTTCGCCGCCATCAACGTCGCCGCTCTCGGTGCGCAGGCCAAGACTAAAAGTACTGCGGTAGCCTTTTTCGGCATCGAGTAGAAATTGACTAAATTTTGTTGCCTCGCCGAGACAGATAGGCAGCACGCCAGTCGCTAGTGGATCGAGACTGCCGGTATGGCCTGCCTTGTTGGCATCGAACAGCCGTCGGACACGCTGGAGCGCGTGATTGGATGATAATCCTAGAGGTTTATCGAGCAGGAAAACGCCGTTGACCGGACGACCGCGAGTTCGCTTGCGAGCCAAACTTAGGCTTCCTCGTTATCCGACTGCGGATCGTCGCTCTCTGAGGCAGCATCATCTGACGGCATCTCTTTGGAGATCGCCAGGTCAATCAGCGCCGAGAGGTGCTGGCCGCGTCGGCCCGTCTCATCATAGATAAAAGTCAATTTGGGGACAATGCGCAATTGAATGCTGGCTGCGAGTAATTTGCGCAGGTAGCCGGATGCCCCATTGAGGGCGGCGATGCCCTCGTCGATCTGATCTTGATCGCGATCACCGACAAAGTTTACAAACACTTTGCCATAAGCGAGATCACGACTGATCTGAACTTCGGTAAGATTGACCATGCCGACGCGCGGATCGCGAACTTCGCTGCGTATCAGTGCAGCCAACTCCTGCTGGACAGCATCTGATACGCGTTCTGCGCGAGTAAATTCTCTTGGCATGTCAGTCCGTAATTACAGTGAACGCTGCACCTGAGTGACGTCATAGACTTCAATCAGATCACCAGGTTTCACATCGTTATAGTCTTTCACGCCGATACCACATTCCATGCCGTTGCGAACATCCTGAGCGTCGTCTTTAAAGCGCCGTAGAGATTCCAGTTCGCCCTGATAGATAACAATATTATCGCGCAGAACACGGATTGGCTTGTTGCGGAAAACGGTGCCTTCGATCACCATGCAGCCGGCAATTGCGCCGAACTTGGGTGAGCGGAAGACGTCGCGAACTTCGGCGATACCAACAATCTCTTCGCGGGTTTCTGGCGCCAACATGCCAGACAGAGCCTGCTTAACCTCGTCGAGAAGATGATAGATAACGCTGTAGTAGCGCACCTCAACTTCTTCTTTCTCGGCCAGTGCACGAGCGGCACCACCAGCACGAACATTAAAGCCAAGGATAATCGCACCGGTTGTCAGTGCCAAGTTGATATCGGATTCAGTGATACCACCGACGCCAGAGGCAACAATATCGACGGCGACTTCGCTGGTCGCGAAATCATGCAGAGCAGAATTAATCGCTTCCAGAGAGCCACGCACATCAGTTTTAACAATCAGATTGAGCTTGCTCACCTGATCGGCACCCATGTCGGTAAACATATTTTCTAGCTTCGCTGCCTGCTGACGCGACATACGCTCTTGACGAGCCTTAGTCTGGCGGGTTTCGGCAATTTCTTTGGCTTTGCGCTCATCGGCAACGACAAAGAATTCATCGCCTGCCTTTGGTGCTTCGTCCAAACCCAGAATCTCAACTGGTATTGATGGACCCGCTTCAGCGGTCGGCTTTTTAGCTTCGTTGGTCATCGCGCGAATCTTACCCACGCTCTCGCCGGCCAACATAAAGTCACCTTTGCGCAATGTACCCTGCTGAACCAGTGCAGTAGCAA
This sequence comes from Gammaproteobacteria bacterium UBA4475, assembly GCA_002389265.1. Taxonomy (GTDB): domain Bacteria; phylum Pseudomonadota; class Gammaproteobacteria; order Pseudomonadales; family Azotimanducaceae; genus UBA4582. The sequence goes on along the minus strand of DGOD01000291.1, from coordinate 4,153 downwards.
CAACACCGCGGCCTTTATCGATACGCGCTTCCACAATCACACCACGAGCCGGAACATCAACTGGCGCGGTTAACTCAAGCAATTCCGCCTGAAGAAGAACAGCTTCCAAAAGCTCATCGATGCCGTCACCAGTGTGGGCGGAGACCTTAATAAACTGTGTATCACCACCCCACTCTTCAGGGATAACATCTTTGGCGGCTAATTCATTGGTCACGCGCTCAGGATCAGCACCCTCTTTATCCATTTTGTTAATCGCAATAACAATCGGCACGCCGGCAGCTCGCGCATGCTGAATGGCTTCTTCAGTCTGCGGCATCACGCCGTCATCGGCAGCCACGACCAAAATAACCACGTCGGTGCTGTGAGCACCACGGGCACGCATCGCGGTAAAGGCGGCGTGTCCAGGGGTATCGAGGAAAGTCACCATCCCTTTCGGCGTATCAACGTGGTAAGCACCAATATGCTGGGTAATACCGCCGGCTTCACCCGAGGCGACGCGAGATTTTCTTATATAGTCAAGTAACGAAGTCTTACCATGGTCAACATGACCCATCACTGTCACAACTGGAGAACGCACCTTCTGTTCGCCTTCATGCAGCATGTCTTCGTGCAAATTCTTTTCGATTTCGTTGTCTGCCACCGTCTTTACGGCGTGGCCAAACTCTTCAGCGACCATCATCGCCGTTTCCTGATCGATAGTCTGATTGATTGTCGCCATCACGCCCAAGCTCATCAACGCCTTGATAACCTGCGTGGCCTTGATAGACATTTTCTGCGCCAGCTGCGCGACCGTGATCGTCTCGCCGATTTCCACTTCGCGTTTTATCTCTTCTGTAGGAGCCTTGAATTGATGTCTTGGGCCAGCAGGCTTCGCCTTTGAGCGCTTACCGCGAGAGGCCGAAAGTCCAAGAGTAGAGGTTTCTGGCGTACCACCAACAATGAGCTCATCGCCTTCATCTTCAAGCAAGGCTTCGACACGGCGTCTTTTACCCCCCTGACGGACGCGCTTCTCTTTCGTGTCGGCATCATCCAAATCGCTGCGGTCGCGCTTGTCTTTTCGAGCACTGACTCTGAGTTCTTCAAGCTCCTTCTCAGTGGCCGGTCGGCCTTCAGTCTTCGAGCCTTCTTTGGAAGCTGCCGCCCTTTTCGCTTCTTCCCTGGCAGTCTGAGCTAACAGTTCAGCTGCTAGGGCTTGCGCCTCTTCCCGCCGCCGTTCAGCGTCGGCTGCCGCTTCAGCCTGGGCTGCTCGGCGCATCGCCTGCGCAGCCACTGCTGGATCAATAACCTCAGGAACAACCGGCTCAACCGGTGCACTGACAACTTCCGGAATGTCAGCCGCGGGGACATCTTCGATGACCGCGGCCTCAGGGGCCTCGGCAACAGCAGCTACTGCCGGCGCTACTGCGGGAGCATCTTCCGCATCCGTTCGAACGTAGGTACGCTTCTTTCGAACTTCGACATTGACGGTTCGTCCACGCCCTGCGGAACCCGCTGTCTTTAGCGTACTCAGCGTGCGACGCTTCAAAGTGATTTTGACCGGCGCCTCATCGGAATCACCGTGAGTTTTCTTAATATGCGTCAATAAAGACTGCTTTTCGTCTTCACTAACAAGGTCGGTCTCACTTTTTTGAGGCAGGCCCGCTTCTTGCATTTGCTGCAATAACCGATCAACCGGCGTACCAACAGATTCCGCCAGTTGCGATACAGTTACATCTGCCATCTACAATATCCCCGTAGTGTTAAAACCGACTACATTCACAGCCTAATTGCCTATCCTGTCGACGTTTTTCATGACCCGCAATTTGCGATCCTGATACGCCTTCCTTAGGCCTCTTCCGAGTTTGCTCTTTCGAGCTACTCTGCCTAGCCTATTCTTCTATGCCTATTCTTCTATAAACCAGGGCGCTCGTGCCGTCATAATCAGCTCACCGGCCCTGGCTTCGTCCAGTCCTTCAACGTCGACCAGGTCATCAACCGCCTGTTCCGCGAGGTCTTCCATGGTCATCACGCCCATCTTCGCCAACTGATAGGCCAAGCGCGTATCCATACCTTCCATCTCAAGCAGATCCTGTGCAGGCTCGACGCTATCAAGCTTTTCTTCCTTGGCGAGTTCGATCATCGTCAGCGCGCTCTTGGCTCGGCTGCGCAATTCCTCGACGATATCCTCATCGAAGCCTTCGATCGCCAGCATTTCCTCGATCGGTACGTATGCAATTTCCTCGAGGCTGCTAAAACCTTCCTCGACCAAGACAACCGCTACGTCCTCGTCCACATCAAGCTGCTCCATGAACGATTCCATAACAGAGCCGGCCTCTTCCTCGTGTTTTTCAGCAGCGTCTTCAACGGTCATAACATTGAGTTCCCAGCCAACTAGCTCACTGGCAAGTTTGACGTTCTGGCCGCCACGACCAATGGCCTGAGCCAGGTTGTCTGCACTTACGGCAATATCCATGCTGCGCGTTTCTTCATCCACAACGATGGAGACGACCTCAGCAGGCGACATCGCATTAATCGCGAGTTGCGCGACGTTATCGGCCCATAAGACGATATCGATTCGCTCATTACCAAGTTCGCCAGAGACTGCTTGCACCCGAGAACCGCGCATACCCACGCAGGCACCAATCGGATCGATTCGACCATCATTGGTCTTAACCGCAATTTTTGCACGCGAACCCGCGTCACGGGCCGCACCTAGAATCTCGATCACACCGTCGGATATTTCTGGCACTTCAATTTTAAAGAGTTCAATAAGCATAGCCGGCGAAGTTCTTGATAGCGCCAGTTGCGGTCCCCGTGACTCGGGACGAATTTCTTTCAGCAATGCTCGGAGTCGGTCACCGACCCGAAATGTTTCGCGAGGAATCCAGTCTTCACGTGGCAACACTGCTTCGGCGTTATTACCTAGATCCACGATCACCGCATCGCGGGTGACTTTCTTGACCTGGCCGTTCACGAGTTCACCGACTCGAGTCCGGTAGGCCTCGACGACTTGAGCACGTTCAGCTTCACGAACCTTCTGGACGATAACCTGTTTGGCGGTTTGCGCTGCAATCCGTCCAAACTCAACTGACTCCACGGGTTCTTCGTAATAATCACCCACTTGCAGCGTCGGATCTTTTTCCTCCGCATCTGTGATGTGCAGTAGCGCCGCTGGAAATTCCATTTCGTCGTTGTCGCCAATCACGCGCCATCGACGGAAGGTTTCATACTCGCCGGTGACTTGATCAATCGCTACGCGCAGATCTACATCATCGCCGTAACGCTTCTTGGTCGCTGTTGCCAGCGCAACTTCGAGCGCGTCAATAATGACAGCCTCAGGAACACCTTTCTCATTCGAAACTGACTCGACAACCAATAAAATTTCTTTACCCATTATACTGCCCCAATCTGACAATTTTGCTGGGTCTGCGCCAGCCCACATCAGCCTTACTTATATTCAGGAACCACATTCGCCCGATCTATTTGCTCAATGGGGAACAAGGTTTCCTCATCACCCATTCGGACGACGACCTCATCCCCTTCTATGCCACATAACAGACCAGTGAAACGACGCTTGCCGTTAAATGGCTTGCTCAGGCTGAGTTTTACCTTCGAGCCTTTAAAAGCCTCATACTGTGCCAACGTATACAGACGTCGATCGAGTCCTGGTGACGACACCTCCAGGGTGTAATTACCTCGTATCGGATCTTCGACCTCTAATACGCCACTTAGTTGGCGACTGACCTTCGCGCAATCGTCTACTTCAATACCAGCAGGCGCGTCGATGTAGATCTTCAGCAAGGATTGTCTGCCTTGGGTTTGATGCTCAAAACCCCACAACTCATACCCAAGCCCGATAACAACCGGTTCGATCAGCGCTTTTAAATCCTTATTCAACAAGCCTGCCCTAAAATTAGTTACATTCCAAAAATCACGCTAACCCGCGCGCCAACCAGCAAAACCACTATCCCTGAAACAAAAAATGGGCCAACAGCCCATTCCAATAACCGGACATATGGGCCAGTTTTACAGCGCACATTCCTTTCGCAACGCCTAAGAATGACAATTCCCAAGCTTACGTTAACAAAAAGCCCCTAATGAGGGGCTTTTTGGTCCAAATTATTGGTAGCGGGGGCAGGATTTGAACCTACGACCTACGGGTTATGAGCCCGTC
>DGOD01000228.1 GCA_002389265.1 Gammaproteobacteria bacterium UBA4475 | reverse complement strand
CTCAAACCGCGACTAGCACGGTAGCAAAAAAACATGAGTAGGGTTGCTCAGCCGATCCACCGGATCCGGCCACGCCAGTGCCGGCCATAATCGGCGGTACTGGGTTTGAAGAATATGCTGACTTGGCAGCCGTTACACCGGCGGCGCTTGCAACGTTCCAAGGCCAGGATCAATCGATGCTCTGTCGACCTCGGGGAGTTTATGCCTGTACCCAGGGACCGCGGCAAGAAAAGGCCGCGGCAATATGGCGCATGGCCCGTGATGGCTGCACCATTGCGGGTATGGGTCGAGTTTGCCAGGCGCTGTCAATTTTCCTGGAACGCCGCGATCAAGCTGGCGGTCCGGTATAATCGTCAATTTTGATGAGAATGCCGAACAACGGATGGTCAATATAATGTAACGTCGCGCTCCGCATCCTTCTAGAGTGGTCAAGCTGGTAGCTTGAGGCTGCCATAACGTCAGCTTGATATTCCTTATTTATGTCGTTAGTTGACATTTTGGTGCCGTTGGTCAAAGCGATATCCTGCTCAAGGTTAGGGGTGTACCACAGGTCTGCTTTGACATGCAGAAAGCGTGAAAGATAAAACAATAAAGTACCATCCACCTCAAAGTAGTCACCGAGATGTTTGCCTGCCTGGATCAATATGGGTACCGCCTGCGTTTCTCCAACGAAAGGCTGTCGCCAGGCTTGGTGCGAGATCAGCGCATAATCCTTAGAACGGTTGAGGCTGCGGACTATCTTGTTCAGGCTGCGTTGCGATGGCTCGAGAGCGACATAAGCTTGATGGGTGCTATCGTTCAACTGGGCCAACAGGGCTTGAGTATCAATAGTGGCAGTAACATCGGCAACAGCTTCGGTAAGTGGGATCGCCGCGTCTATAACCGGTCGTTCAGGGAATTGACTGCGGCTCTCGAAGAGAAATCCCGGCGCGGAATCAGCTGCTTGCGCTGGACTATCGACGCTGAACAAATCGAGGTAAGCCTCAATTTGACTTTGTTGTTGTGGGTTTTCAGGTGCCCACTCTTCCTCTGCTGTCACGGCATACATTACAGCCGGATAGTAACGCTGCTTGAACGGTGCTATCTCATTGCTGCTGAGCGGGTTTTTATGGGCGAAGATGATGACCTCGACCTGATACCAATCGGTGTAATCTGTCTTGGTCTCGCTGGTAGTCGGGCTGCCAGAAATCGTGCTCAGAGGCTCGATCGCTGGACTCTGCTCGGTTGCGGCTTGCACCGTAAAGCTGAACATAGGCAGGCACAATAGCAGCCTGCAAGCGATCTTGACCGATAGCTTAGTGGGCATTCCCATGAATTTTTTGCTCAAGGCGTTCAAATAGTTGCTCAACTTTTTGGAATCGGGTTTCTGACGCTTCCATTTGCTCATCAAACGATAGTTGATTTGCGTTGGGAAGGCGATACCTATGTGGTTCTGTTTGAATCAGCTGCACAATGGTAAAAGGATCTACGGGGGTACTTTGGGCAAACTCAATCTTACCGCCCTCAGGTCCTGCGTCCAGCTTCTTGATGCCCAGCTTCTCTGCTCGCAGTTTCAGCGCTGTCACTCTGAACAGCGTTTTGGTCTGTTCCGGCAGCAGACCGAAGCGATCAATCATTTCAACTTGGAGTTCGCGTAACTGGCCGCTGGTCTCGGCGTTCGATATGCGCTTATAGAGCACCAAACGACTGTGGACGTCAGGCAGATACTTCTCTGGAATCAAGGCCGGCAGGCGCAGGTTAATCTCCGTATCCTCCCTCAGCGGCAGATCCATATTCGGTGTCTTGCCGTCCTTGATCGCAGCGACAGCGCGATCCAGCATCTCCATATATAACGGGAAGCCAATACTGTGCATGTTGCCAGTTTGGTCATCGCCCAGTAGTTCTCCTGCGCCGCGAATTTCCAAGTCATGAGTGGCGAGTATAAAGCCTGCGCCCAGATCCTCGGCCTCGCTGATGGCCTCAAGGCGTTTCACTGCATCTTTGGTCATCGCTTTGGGGTGAGGTGTCAGTAGGTAAGCATAGGCTTGGTGATGGGAGCGCCCAACTCGGCCCCGCAGCTGATGAATCTGAGCCAGGCCAAATCGATCGGCGCGATCCATGATGATGGTATTAGCATTAGGGATGTCGATACCCGTCTCAATAATGGTGGTACAGACCAGCACATTGGCGCGCTTATGATAAAAGTCTGCCATGACCTGTTCTAATTCCCGTTCGCGCATTTGGCCGTGGCCGATCGCTACTCTGGCTTCTGGAATAATCTCCAGAATTTTTTGCGCTGTACTTTCGATGGTCTTGACCTCGTTGTGCAGGTAATAGACCTGGCCGCCGCGCATTAATTCACGCTGAATCGCCTCCTTTACGAGGGCATCATTGCCTTGGCGAACAAAAGTTTTGATGGATAGACGCTTGGCTGGTGGCGTCGCGATAATCGTCAGGTCGCGCATGCCGGACATCGCCATATTCAATGTTCTTGGGATCGGCGTTGCGGTCATTGTCAGAATATCGACTTCAGCGCGCATAGATTTCAGTTTCTCTTTCTGGCGCACGCCGAATCGATGCTCCTCATCAATAATCACCAGACCCAGATCTTTAAAGTTCATGCCCGCCTGAATCAGTCCGTGGGTGCCAATGACAATGTCGACTGTGCCCGCCGCCATTTTGTCAGCGGCGACCTTCTGTTCTTTCTTGGTCTTGAAACGGGAAATAGATTCTATGGATACGGGCCAGTCGGCGAACCGATCCTTGAAGGTATCATTGTGCTGTTGAGCGAGGAGTGTCGTCGGTACCAAAATAGCCACTTGTTTGCCGGCGTGCACGGCTAAAAAAGCTGCCCGCATGGCAACTTCGGTCTTGCCAAAGCCGACGTCACCGCAAATCAAATGATCCATGGCCTTTTCTCTGACCATGTCGCTGATCACTCGCTCAATCGCGTTTTGTTGGTCGGGTGTTTCCTCAAAGGGAAAAGTTGCCGCAAATTCTTCATAAGCCTCATCGGGCTCAGGAAAAGCGAAGCCTTTTTTGGCCTCTCGACGAGCATAGATGTTCAGTAGTTCTGCTGCCACATCGCGAACCTGTTCTGCGGCCTTGCGTTTGGCTTTCTCCCAGGTGTCGCCACCGAGTTTGTGCAGGGGCGCTAGGTTCTCGTCAACGGCGGCATAACGAGAAATCAAGTGTAGAGCCGAGACAGGCACATATAGGCGCGCGTCATCTTGATAGCCGAGAGTTAAAAATTCGGTTTCCTGATTGTCAATGGACAGCGTTTGCAGACCGAGATAACGGCCAACACCGTGATCGATATGAACCACGGGTGAATCGATATGCAGCTCTGTCAGACTCTTGATGACTAATTCCGCAGCATTATCTTTTTGTCGATCTCGCCGGCGCTTCTGCAGAACATGTTGACCAAATAATTGTTGTTCCGTGAGCACCAGCAGATTCGATGCGGGTAATAATAGTCCGCGTTCCATTGGCGCAACGGCAATTTGAACGGCAGCCGAGTTGCTCAGAAATTCAGGCCAGCTGTCGGCAATTTGTGTGCTGATGTGATGGCGACCAAGCAGTTCGTCGACGACCTCTCGTCGGCCATTAGATTCGGTGATGATCAGGATCTTCTGGGACGCCTGTTTGAGCAATAATTGAAGTTTCTCCAGCGGCTGTTGGCCGCGTTCATTGATCGCCACATCAGGCAGTTGCGCGAAGCTGAACTGATCGCCTTGTTGATGGCTGGATTCTCTGATGTCGACTCGTGGTCTTGAGTTGCAGGCAGTTAACAGTTCGTCAGCGGTCAACAGAATATCTTCTGGGGGCAATATGGGTTTTTCAATATCGTAGCGCAGGCTCTCGAAGCGACTTTCGGCGTCGCGCCAGTGGTGGCGCAGTGTGGCGTCAATATCTTCGCTAATGACCAAGGCGCGTTCCGGCAGGTAGTCGAACAGGGTGGCGGAGGACTCAAAAAACAAGGGTAGATAGTATTCGACGCCTGGTGGCGATAATCCCTGGGAAATGTCCTGGTAAATCGGGCAGCGGCGGGCGTTGGAGTGGAATTTCAGGTGCCAGGCATCCTGAAACCGATTGATCGCCGCTGTGGTTAGTGGGTATTCGCGGGCTGGCAGAAGTCGAACACTGTTGACCTTGTCGACGGACAATTGGGTTTCTGGATCGAAGGTGCGCAGAGACTCGATCTCGTCATCAAACAGATCCAGCCGATAGGGGTGGTCAGAGCCCATGGGAAAGACATCCATGATCGCGCCGCGTACGGCAAACTCGCCATGTTCATAGACCGTCTCAACGCATCGATAGGCGGCTGACTCGAGCTGGTGGCGCATATGTTTGATATCGAACTTCTGGCCCACATCCAGCACTAGACTGCTACCCAAAGAAAAGGCTTGTGGGGCGATCCTGTGCATGAGGGTAGTCGCCGGGACGACCAGTGCCCCGGTGGTCATGCCCGGTAGCTGGTTGAGTATTCTCAGGCGCTCAGAAATGATGTCCTGGTGGGGTGAGAAGTTGTCATATACCAGGGTTTCCCAGTCGGGAAACAGCTGCACCAGGTTCTGCGACTCTGCGCCCGCAGCGGCGAGAAAGAAGTTTAGTTCGTGATAGATGCGCTCAGCAGACTGCATGTCTGCCGCAACCACCAGACAAAATTGCTGTTCCTGGGCGATCGCCTCGGCAATGAGTAAAGAAGAAGCACTGCCTGGCAGGTTGCTCCAGTGACGTCGCTCCCCGGAGTGTCTGGGAATCGTCAACGGACCGATAAGCGGGCTTGTCATAGTCAATAGCTGTGTCATTGGGGCGGGGGTGAAGGTTACTATCTGCTACTCGTAAAGCAAAGAGCCGGGGCAGAAATGCGCTATCTAATCCTGTTGCTGCTGTCGGTCAGCCTGTTTCTGGCAGGCTTGGCCAGCGGTTGGTGGCTGAGAGACAAGCAATCCGCCACGCTGGGTCAGGATCAAGTGCGTGATCTGGCGGCGCCTAATTTGAGCCTGACAACGGGTTCTGAGGTCCATGGAGCTGCGCCAGCAGCGTCCAGTACAGTTGCCCTGCAGGCCATCAAGCGCTTGGCTATGGAGGCTCAGGGCCCCGCCTATACGGCCTATCTCGAAGAGTTTGGCGATGATTACCGAGTATTACGGATCCTGGCAGCGCTGGCGCGGGAGGAGGGCGTCTATCAATTGGCTATCGATTACTTGCTGCGTGCCGCGTTGGTAGTGACAACCGAAGTTCAGCAACAAAGCCTGGAAGTCGAGCTCGCTAGTGTCACGGACATTTATGCCCGCTCCCTGATTGGCCGGCAGCGCTACGCAGACCTAGATCGGATTTATGAAAACATTACCTTTGCATTGCCAGAGCTGAGTGATTACTTCATGGCCCTGGGCCTCTTGCGAATCCAGACGGGCAACCCGCAGGCGGCCCTCTCGGCGCTCGCCCAGATCCAGAACCATACTCGTCTGGGTGCCCAGTCTCGTCAGCTGATGGCTGGCATAGACGCCAGTCGAGTTGACGAGCCCGCCGCCCTGGAAACGCTGCCTTTGGCTCTGAACGGTGGTCAGCTGCTGGTCAAGGCGTTATTGGATAACCGCGAGTCCGTCACTCTGATGATCGATACGGGGGCCGCCATGACGATTCTGACACCTCAGTTACTGGCCAACTTGGGTTATGACCTCGATGGCCGGCAAGCCTATTTTTCGACAGCGAATGGCGTGGTGCAGGCGCCCGTGGTGGCAGTCAATCGGTTGGCTCTTGGGCAAGCCGGCATCAACCAGTTGTCTGTGGGCGTGCTAGGTTTGCCGCTGGCTGAGGGCATTGACGGACTACTCGGTATGAATTTCCTGCGCCATTATCAGTTTCGGATAGACCAGGATCGAGGCCAGCTGTATTTAGATCACCTGCGTCAGGCTCGCTAGATCGCCTTGTTGGGAGTGATTTCTCCAGGTTTTTCCCAAATTCCGAATTCTAAGATTGCGTTGAGGGCGTCAAAATCCGATAATGCGCGCCGACGAAATTAACATTATGTAGAGGAATTTCCTGTGGCACGACCTGGTCTCGAAGGCGTTTTCGCCGACTGGAAAGAACGTGAAGCTTTGGCGGAAGCCATGATCCCGATGATCGGGGGCTTATATCGACGTAATGTGGTGATCTATATTCATGGCTTACCTTTGTATAATCAGTCAGTTATTGAACTGATGAAGGCACACCGCTTCGTTCGCCAGATGGAAAATAATGAGGTGTCGGAATTTGAGACTTATCCGATTCTTGAGACGCTGTGTGCCCTCGATCTCGGCCCGGCCCATATCGATATTGGTAAGCTGACGTCGCAGTTCATGGTCGACGATGGCGGCCTTTCGGCGGAAGCTTATGTTAAGCGCGCCTGCGTAGACATTATTGGTCGAACGGACACTATCTCCCATGAGCCAATGGATGTGGTGATCTATGGCTTTGGTCGAATTGGCCGTCTCGCGACTCGCTTGCTGATTGAAAAAACCGGTGGGGGCCAAAATTTGGTGCCAAGAGCAGTGGTGCTGCGGCCGCCGAAGGATCCGATCCTCGATTTGAATCGACGTGCCAGCCTGCTGCGCCGAGACTCTATTCATGGTGGCTTCAAAGGCACCATCCGGGTGGATGAGGAAAACCATGTCTTGGTTTGTAATGGCAATGTGATTCACTTTATCTATGCCTCTGATCCGGCGTCGATTGATTACACCCAATACGGCATTAAGAATGCGTTGGTGATCGACAGTTCTGGCGTTTGGCGCGATGAAGCGGGCCTGTCACAACACCTGAAAAGTCCCGGTGTAGCCAAGGTGTTGTTGACCACGGCAGGTAAGGGCAGCATCAAAAATATTGTCGCGGGGGTGAATTCAGACATGATCGGTGTGGATGAAAAGATCATCGCGGCGGCCTCCTGTACCACTAATGCCATCGTGCCGGTGCTGAAATGCATCCAGGAACAGTTTGGTATCGAGCACGGGCACATGGAGACGGTCCATGCGTACACGGATGATCAGAACCTGCACGATAATATTCATTCCAAGGAGCGCCGCGGTCGCAGTGCGCCGCTGAATATGGTGCTGACAGAGTCAAACGCCACGAGTGCAGTGGGCAAGTTGCTGCCTGAGCTGGCGGGTAAACTCACCGGTAATTCCATCCGAGTGCCGGTGCCTAACGTGTCCATGGCCATTTTGAACCTGTCGTTGTCAGTTGAAACAACCCGGGAAGAGCTAAACGGCTTTCTGCGGAATGTGTCATTGGGATCATCGCTGCAACGCCAAGTGGGCTATACGATCTCCAACGAGGTGGTCTCTTCGGACTTTGTCGGTGACCGGCATGCGGGCACCGTTGATGCAGAGGCAACTATTGTTGATGGTAAGCAAGTGGTGGTCTATGTTTGGTATGACAATGAGTTCGGCTATACCTGCCAGGTGATTCGAGTGGGTCAAAAAATGGCGAACATCCGCTATCCGATCATCCCTTTACAATCTCTCAGTTTGGACTCAGCGGCTGGAACGGCCGAAATAGCAGCCTCGTAGGCGTGAGGGTGACGGCATGAAGAATGCCAGCGTGCCTCGGGTTAGTGGTTGTCTGCAGGTTTGGTGCGCAAAAAAACTGACATTAAGGTGCCACAGAGTGGATTAAAGTAGAGTGTATCACTATAATCTGTGGCGCTTGACGGGGCTGGGTTTGACATTGATGTCACTGTAGTTTGCAGGCATTTTTTAAAGTTAGCCTCCGAAGTCGGCAACGAAATAAGTACAAGCTTTATGCAGGCCATCGGAAGCGATTGACAGCTTCCTTAAACTCTCATCGTCAAGATTGGTTGTTAGGTAGCTGATGATTAAGACAAAAAAAGGGCTTAACTTGCCCATCGCGGGTAGCCCTCAGCAAACGATCGAGGTGAGCCGTCCGGCCCGCAGCGTGGCATTAGTCGGATTTGACTATCCAGGTTTGAAACCGACCATGGAAGTCGCCGTCGGTGATCGGGTGGTTACGGGTCAGCTGTTATTTACTGACAAGAAGACGCCAGGTATTCAGTACACGGCACCAGCCTGTGGTACCGTCAGCGCGATTAATCGTGGTGCAAAACGGGTCTTTCAATCACTGGTAATTGAGGTCGAGGATGGCGAGGCTAAACAGTTTGCCAGTCATACAGCCTCGCAATTACGTGACCTTGATCGGTCTCAGGTTGTTGAGCAACTCATCGAATCGGGTGAATGGACTGCCATCCGCACTCGACCCTTTAACAAGATTCCAGCACCGGATACTCTACCCGAGGCGCTGTTCATCACGGCGATAGACACTCGGCCTCTGTGCGCGGACCCCCAAGTCATTATTCAGGAGCAGCCCGCGGCTTTCAGTGCCGGGCTTGAAGTTCTGGCGACGCTCACGACTGGCAAGGTCTTTGTTTGTCAGGCGGCCGGTGCCGAATTACCGACAGCAGACAATAGCCGAATCCAGTATGAGGAATTTTCAGGCCCTCACCCGGCAGGATTGGTAGGCACCCATATCCACTTTTTAGCGCCGGTAAATGAGAATAAGACGGTCTGGCATGTGGGTTATCAAGATGTGATCGCCATCGGCCACCTGTTTCTTACGGGTAGCCTATATACTGAGCGAGTTGTGGCCCTTGGTGGCCCTGGTGTCACCCAGCCTCGCTTGTTACGTACCTGCCGTGGCGCCGGTATTGACGAACTCACCGCTGGAGAACTCAACCCGGGCACACTGCGAGTGATCAGCGGCTCTGTGTTCGATGGCCGAACGGCGACGACGGCGGTTGCCTATCTGGGTCGATACCATGGGCAGGTGTCGGCGCTAGAAGAGGGTACCCAACGACAGTTTATGGGCTATCTGACGCCAGGAATGGAGAAGTTTACGCTAACCAAGCTCTATGGGGCGGCGTTACTGGGTGCGAAAAACCTGATGTTTACGACCTCTACCGGCGGCAGTCAAAGAGCCATGGTGCCGATGGGGACTTATGAGAAGGTGATGCCTTTAGACATCCTGCCAACCCAGCTGCTGCGAGCCCTGCTGGTGAAAGATATTGAGACTGCCATTCAGCTTGGCTGTCTGGAATTGGACGAAGAGGACCTGGCGCTGTGTACCTTTGCATGTCCCGGTAAGTATGAATATGGCCCCTATTTGCGGGAACTGCTGACGCTCATAGAGGCGGAGGGATAAGAGCCAATGTCGATAAGAACTCTATTAGATAGCCTAGAACACCATTTCGTCGACGGCGGCAAGTTGACGAAGTTGTACCCCTTGTACGAAGCGGTAGACACGATTTTCTATACGCCTGGGCAAGTGACCGTTAGTGCCTCGCATGTTCGCGATGCCGTGGATCTCAAGCGCATCATGATTACCGTCTGGCTCTGCGCGTTTTTCCCCATGTTCGCCGGTATGTACCACACAGGTCTGCAAGCCAACCTGGCAATGGACGCCATGGGTATCGAATCTTTGGCCGGTTGGCGGGGTTGGATCGTTGAGTCGGTGGCCGGCTATGACGCCACCAACTGGTGGGATAGCCTAGTTTATGGCGCGGTATTCTTTATCCCTATCTATGCAGTGACCTTTTGTGTTGGCGGCTTTTGGGAGATTTTGTTTGCGTCCAAGCGCGGTCATGAAATCAATGAGGGTTTCTTTGTTACCAGTATTTTGTTTGCCCTAACGTTGCCGGCATCTATTCCTCTGTGGCAGGTGGCGGTGGGTATATCCTTCGGTATTGTGATCGGCAAAGAGATCTTCGGTGGTACGGGTAAGAACTTCCTGAATCCCGCGCTGACTGGGCGTGCATTTCTGTATTTTGCCTACCCGGCGCAATTGTCCGGCGATGCCGTGTGGACCGCAGTTGATGGTTATAGCGGCGCTACCGCTTTAGGCATTGCTGCCTTAAATGGTCTGGAGGGCGTCGTCTCGAGCGGTATTACCTGGATGGATGCCTTCTTTGGCAGCGTACCGGGCTCCGTGGGCGAGACTTCAACATTAGCTATTTTGATCGGCGGTTTCTTCCTGCTGCTGACACGAACAGCAGCTTGGCGGATCGTCCTGGGTGTATTTCTGGGTATGGTGGCCATGTCGAGTCTCTTCAATCTGATTGGTTCGGACACTAACCCTATGTTTGCAGTGCCCTGGTACTGGCACCTGGTAATGGGCGGTTTTGCTTTTGGCATGATTTACATGGCGACGGACCCGGTTTCGGCGTCCATGACCAATACTGGCAAGTGGTACTACGGTGGTTTGATCGGTGTGATGGCAGTCCTGATACGGGTCGTGAACCCAGCATTTCCGGAAGGCATCATGCTCGCCATATTGTTTGCCAATTTGTTTGCACCCCTGATCGATTGGTTCGTCGTCCAATCTAATGTCAAGAGGAGGTTGGCACGTCATGTCTGAAGCAACTTACGATAAAGACTCAATAAAGAACGTCGTGATGGTGGCCCTGGGCGTCTGTTTTGTGTGTGCCATCATTGTATCGATGGCGGCAGTCCAGTTGAAGCCACTGCAAGTGGCCAATAAAGAGCTGGATCGGAACAAAAATATCTTGATTGCAGCCGGCTTGTTTGAGCCTGACGTGACCCAGATTAGCGAAATAGACACACTGTTCGAGCAATTCACCGTCAAGGTTGTTGACCTTCAAGAGAAGCGCTTTCTGACCATGACAGAAGTGATCGACGCTGGCATCGACGTCAAGAAGTATGATCAGCGAAAGGCGGCCAAGGATCCTAGCCAATCTATCGAATTGGGCCAGCAGCGAGACATAGCCTCAATCAGTCGTCGCGCGCGTTACAGTGTCGCCTACCTTTTGGAAAACGATGGTCAGGTCGACCGGATCGTGCTGCCTGTGCATGGCTATGGGTTATGGTCGACGCTCTATGGCTTTATCGCCCTGGAAGGCGATGGTAATACCGTTGCCGGCATCACGTTTTACGAACAGAAAGAAACGGCTGGGCTGGGTGGCGAAGTAGACAATCCCGCCTGGAAGGGCCTGTGGCCTGGAAAATTGATTTATGCCAACGATGAGGTGGCGTTTGAAGTGACTAAGGGTCCGGTAGATCCTAAGTCAAGTCGAGCACAGTATCAGGTAGACGGTTTGTCTGGCGCGACGCTGACCAGCCGCGGTGTCCAAAACCTGATCGCCTTCTGGATGGGTGAAGATGGTTTTGGTCCAATACTCAAGAATTTACAAGGTTAATCCGACGGGAGCGTGACTGTGTCTAATAGTGTAAAAGAGGTACTGTTCGGGCCGATCTTTAATGATAATCCGATTGGCCTGCAAATTCTCGGTATCTGCTCAGCGCTGGCTGTGACCACACAAATGAGTGTGGCGCTGGTCATGTGCATCGCGCTGACCCTGGTGACGGCATTCTCAAATCTGTTTATATCCCTGATTCGGAATCAGATTCCGAGCAGTATTCGGATCATTGTGCAGATGACCATTATTGCTTCTCTGGTGATCGTTGTGGACCAGATCCTGGGCGCTGTAGCCTACGATATCAGCAAGCAGTTGACGGTTTTTGTTGGACTGATCATTACCAACTGTATTGTTATGGGTCGGGCCGAAGCCTTTGCTATGCAGAATCCACCTGGCATTAGCTTCCTGGATGGTTTGGGTAACGGTTTGGGCTACAGTGTCGTGCTTATGGCCGTGGCTATCATTCGCGAACTGTTAGGCTCTGGAAGCTTAATGGGCGTAGAAATTTTGCCGCTGGTAACGAACGGTGGTTGGTATGTCCCGACTGGTATGATGCTGCTGCCGCCCAGCGCCTTTTTTATTATCGGCTTGTTAATTTGGGCACTGCGCAGTTGGAAGTCTGAGCAGGTTGAAGCGCCAGACTACGAAATCGGTGGTCACACCGCCCTATCAAGAGCTATGTAGGATAGATCATGTTTGAATATTATCTCAGTCTCTTTCTAAAGGCCGTATTCATCGAGAATATGGCCCTGGTGTTCTTTCTTGGCATGTGTACCTTTATTGCCATTTCAAAGAAGATCGAAACCGCTATTGGTTTAGGTATTGCGGTGATCGTTGTTCAAGCGATTACCGTACCAGTGAATAATCTGATTTTCGTTTACCTGTTACAAGATGGTGCGCTGGCTTGGGCCGGTTTGCCGGATGTGGATCTGAGCTTTTTAGGCTACCTGAGCTACATCGGTGTGATTGCGGCCATCGTGCAAATCATGGAAATGTTTCTCGATAAGTATGTACCGGCACTTTACAACGCCCTGGGTGTGTTCCTGCCGCTGATCACAGTGAACTGCGCTATCTTGGGTGCGTCTTTGTTTATGGTGAATCGCGACTACAACTTCGGCGAGAGTGTCGTTTATGGCGTTGGCGCAGGTGTCGGTTGGGCCTTGGCGATTGTGACCTTAGCTGGAATTCGGGAAAAGCTGAAATATAGCGATGTGCCTGCAGGGTTGCGGGGGCTGGGTATTACATTCATTACCGTTGGACTTATGTCATTAGGCTTTATGTCCTTTGGTGGAATTTCACTCTAATTTGAAGTGGCTATGAATACTGAAATTATCTTAGGTGTATCGATGTTTACCGTCATCATCATGATGCTGGTGTTTATCATTCTCTTTGCGCGGAATCAGCTGGTTAGTACCGGTGCCGTGACTATCGAAATTAACGATGATCCGGCCAAGGCGATCACGACTAATGCAGGCGGCAAGCTGTTACAAACACTGTCAGATTCCGGCATATTCTTATCCTCTGCCTGTGGTGGTGGCGGTACCTGCGGTCAATGCCGATGTCGCGTGCTTGAAGGTGGTGGGTCGATGTTGTCGACAGAGGCGATTCACTTTACCCGTAAAGAAGCTCAGGAAGGCTGGCGTTTGAGTTGCCAGACTGCGGTCAAGCAGGATATGAAAGTCGAAGTCGATCCTGAGTTTTTTGGCGTGAAGCGCTGGGAATGTGAAGTTGTTGCTAATGACAACGTTGCGACGTTTATCAAGGAATTAGTACTGAAGCTGCCGGAAGGCGAGGAAGTCGATTTCCGTGCCGGCGGTTATGTCCAGTTTGAAATCGACCCTTACGAGATGTCCTATAAAGACATTGATGTCGCTGAAGAATACCGTGGCGATTGGGAGAAGTTTGGCGTTTTTAATTATCATTCAAAGGTTGATGAAGTCACTATCCGGGCCTATTCCATGGCTAATTACCCGGAAGAAAAAGGCATCATGAAATTCAACATTCGAGTGGCCTCACCGCCACCGGGTACAGATTTCCCACCGGGAAAAATGTCGTCGTACCTGTTTTCACTGAAGCCGGGCGATAAAGTTACGATCTTCGGACCATACGGTGAATTCTTTGCGAAAAACACCGAAGCCGAGATGGTATTTATCGGTGGTGGTGCTGGCATGGCGCCCATGCGAGCCCATATTTTCGATCAACTCTTGCGTCTGAATACGAATCGTAAAATCAGTTTTTGGTATGGCGGCAGAAATCAGCGAGAACTGTTTTACGTAGATGAATTCGATAAGCTGGCAGCGGAGCACCCCAATTTTGAATGGCATGTCGCCCTGTCAGACCAGAATATAGAGGGTTGGACTGGCTACACAGGATTTATTCACAACGTGTTGTACGATAATTATCTGAAGGACCACCCAGCACCTGAAGATTGTGAGTTTTATATGTGCGGACCACCGATGATGAATGCTGCGGTGATCAGAATGCTCGAAGACTTAGGCGTGGAACAAGACAACATCATGCTGGATGACTTCGGCGGTTAACAATCCCGGTTAACAATCGCGGTTAATTATCTCGATAACAGCGAGTAGTAAGAAAGGGCGAGCCGATAAGGCCCGCCCTTTTTTTTAGTTCTTTTTTAGTTCTTCATTACTGCAAGCCTTGCTGAAGTCTTGTTCAGCGCGAACTCAGTGCAAGTTCAGGCCGGCCGCTCATTGAATTTTTCTTCGCTGATGCTGTACCCGGCTTCGGCTTGAATACACAGGTAATTGCCATCCGCGCGCTTCTCTGTCCAGGGTAATACCGGAATAATTTTGCGGGCGCGGGCCATCGCCATGGCGTCTGCTACACTGTCGCTTTCGCTTAGCATCTCTATGTTTAAGCGGGTTGGGAAGATCACCGTATATTGACCGGTCTTCGCGCCCGCTAAGGCGTCAGTGGGAGAGATCCAGACCGAGTCTACTGACTCGTGACCGTCATGAATTGCCAGATGGTCTGCAGGAGCATGGGCCAGATAGAACCAGGTATCAAAACGTTTCGGCATCATTTCCGGGGTCACCCAATGGGCGTAGGGCTGCAGCAGGTCACAAGCTAGCAGCAAATCTTCCCGGTCAAGAAACTCAGCGATAGAAAGTTCATTTTTAACCAGCGCTTCTCTGTAAGGCTCAAGCTGGAGCAGGCGTTTCGCTGAGATCAAGTCGGTAGCCCCCGGCTCCCTGGCCAGTAAGATACCGCATTCCTCGAATGCCTCGCGGATAGCGCCTACTTGCAACGCCAGGCTAATATCGTCGGCCGCGTCGACACCGACGCAGCGGCTTCGCACCTGACTGTCGCCGGCGTCGACCTTGCCGCCTGGAAAAACCAACGCACCAGAGGCGAAATCAATCTGATGATGGCGTACCACCATAAAGACCTCCAATGCATCGACGCCATCACGGAGCATCAGGATAGTGGCTGCTGGAACGGGAGTTGGAGCTTGAGACATTAGCGATTTCCTTCTTTGATGATAAGCCAGATATTACCCTGTTTTTTGAAGTGCAGAAATTTAGATGAGACATCACTGTAGGTTTCTGAGCGATAGGTTTGCGTGAAGCTAATTCGAGCCTCATCGGGCCGAATGATCTCGTAGTCGAGATCATTCAGCATGACCTCGATAAATTTGGGCGCCTCCAAGCGCGAGCGTCGCAGTGCATTCCAATCAATACGTGTTTGTTTGCCAGGTACAGCAAATTCAGCCGCATAGCTTGCCAGATATTGATCAACGTTTTGCGACGACCAGGCCTTGGCCCAGTCCTGGATCGCGGTTGCCAGTTCCTGCTTGACTCTGACGTGAGCGGTCTCGGCAGACTGGCCGGGGGCAGTCTCCACAACCGCTGGTGTTAACGTCTTAGGGCTAATCGCGATAGTATTCTTGGCACCTTGCCCGGCACTGACCGCTGCCATGGTTTCAGTCAGCACATTGGGATGACTAGCCGGCGTAGTGGTCTGGGTGGGCGCGAGTTGTTGGTTTATCAGGATGTCGTTTTCGAAGTAGCCGCTATAGACACTGCCATCGGCTAAAATCAGGGTTCCTGGACCGTTTTTAAGGTCGTCTTTGAAGTGTCCGACGAATTGCGTGCCATCCTGCCAGGTAATGGTACCCTTGCCGTCGCGCTTACCATCGAAGACCATGCCCACATAGCGGGTGCCATCTGGCCAGACGAGTGTGCGGATGACAGACTGGGTAGAGGTTTCGTTACTAGAGGTTTCGTGACTAGACTTTGCGGCACCTGCAGAGAATATCATTCCTGCCGCGATGAGCAGTAAAAGGCAGATTTTCATAAAAAGATTGTCCTGGGTGCCGCCGTTAGAGCCTGAAGTTAGCGCATTAAATAGTAGCATCTACTCGCCAGCGGTTGAAACGCTCGGTAATTCAAGGTGCGAGATTAAATAGACCTGCTGCCGCAGCGGCACCCATGACGGGGCCAGGTTCAATAATCCAGGGGCCATCATTACGTATGGTGATCTCGGCGTAGTCGTCGGCGCCCAGTTGAATCGTGCGGTCTCCATCAAAGGCCAGAATGCACGGGCCTTGAATTCGTTGGGGCTGACCGAATTCGATTCGGCCGTAGGCCTGGATTGGAATTTCACCATAAAGCCCAGGGGAGAGCGGCACTCGAACCCGGGTTGTGGCAGGCTGACCACACCTTATCAACACGCCGAATGGATCTCGTGCATCGCAAGGCAACAGGTAACCGCCAATGGGTGACATACCCACCGATGCCGGTTCAGCACGGGACAAATACACCGCCGTGATATTTTCCGGGGCAAAGGGGAGTAGGCTGCCGAGCATATCGTTTTTGAGTACCACAGCGTCGATTAGTGCGGTATCGTCCTGGCCACCCTGCTCGACCCCGCCATTGACGCTAATATGTAATTGCTTGCAGCGATAACAGTGGGTTTCAGCGGCGAGTTGCTCGCTACAAATGATCCCGGCTGCCGCCCCGGCGACGGAGGCCTCCATCAGTTGTGGAAAGACATTATTGGTGCCTGTCGACAGCGGCAGAATGACAGCGCCAGGTTGCGCTCGGGCCACGATCCGGCTGGTGCCGTCGCCGCCCAAGACAATAAAGGTGCGACAACCGGCATCCCACATGGCGTTGACCATATAAGTGGTGTCCTTGGCCGTGTGACTTAAGGGGAATTGCAGTATCTCGATTCGCGCACGCTCTTCGATATTTTCGATAGCGCGCTCGTTGATTCTAAATGGTTCGTTGGCTAGATAGATTTTTTCCACACCATTGGCCAGGGCGCCCAACACCAGGCGGGTGACCTGCTGCTGTTTGTTTTGGTGACTGCTGGTGCTGGCCCGCGCCGCAACCCGACGCACGTCTCGACCAGACATGGGGTTGACGATGATGCCGAGGTGATTCATCAGGCTTTACGTGTGAACACCCATTGGGTATCCGTAGAGAAATCATCGTTAAAGCGATAGCCGTCCGTGGTGAACGCTTTCAGAGCCTCAGGTTTATTGATGCGATTTTTGACGATATAGCTGGCCATATAACCCCGAGCTTTCTTGGCGTAGAAGCCCAAAATTTTGTAAGTTCCCTTGCTATAGTCTTTGAACACCGGGGTGATAATATTGCCAGCAAGCACTTTAGGCCGGACAGACTTAAAATATTCATTAGAAGCGAGGTTGATGACCGTTTTGTTACGATGGCCGCTCAGCTCTTCATTCAATGTTTGAGTAATCGCGTCACCCCAAAAGGCGTAAAGATCTTTGCCGTGTTCAGTGGCTATTCGAGTGCCCATTTCCAGGCGGTAAGCTTGTATCAAGTCAAGTGGGCGTAAGACGCCGTACAAACCGGATAGAATTCGCAGGCTTTTCTGGGCAAAGGTGAAGTCCCGCTGGCTGTAGCTATCTGCATCGAGGCCGATATAAACATCGCCACGAAAGGCAAGAATGGCTTGCCGAGCATTTGATGGCGTAAAGGGCGTCTGCCATTGTTGGAAACGCTGGGCATTGAGTTCGCCCAGTTTGGGACTAATGCGCATTAACTTCGACAGATCTGTTGCAGACCGACTGCGCATCTCTGTGATCAGACGTTCTGATCGCGCCAGTAAATCGGGCGTCGTATTTTTCTCTGTTGACAGAGGGCTATCGAAGTCGAGGGTCTTGGCAGGAGAGATCACGGTTAACATGGCAGTATGAGTTATCGCTGATGACAAGGCGCAGGATACTCGATTTAGGTTCGCCAGGCGAGTAGCAAAGGTTAATTCGATCTGCCGAGTCGGAACTTAGTTGTAGTCGAGCGCTAGGCGAAAATCGACTCCGATTGCTGCCTAGGCTTGAAATAGTCCGAAGCTGGCCTGTTTGCTATCGTGTAATGTCTTGAAAAGCCGTGAGTAAGGGGCTTTTGCAGTATTTTGTCAGAGATGCGCCGCTCACATCGCCCGGGCATGCCAGTAGATTAACAGTGAGGTCCTAGAATTGGGGATGTAAATGCTCTGAAAGACCGTTAATATATCGGCTGATTTGTAAATGTCTGAAATATGCAGTGAGCCCTGCATGTTTTTTAAATCGAGATGCAGATGGGGGCGCCGAGAGTCATAGTTGTGTGGCGGTGTGTATCTAAATGTATAGACGAGGTTGTAAAAATGAGTTTTAAGCGGTTAAGTTTGATGGCGTTATTGAGTACCTTATTGCTGGTGGGATTCAATGGAGTGGCGCTAGGTCGGGAGGCTCCAGTTGCTAAATTGGTCGATATCCTTGGAAGTGTAGAATATTCGAGAGATGGCACTGAATGGAAGCCAGTGACAAGAACCAAGTACTTGTTTGCCGGTTATCAGATCAAGACGGGTGAAGACGGCGCTGGCAAGTTCGTCAACCAAGTTGACGGTGCGACGCAGGATGTCGGCCCAAATTCTGAAATTTTGGTTGTGGCGAACGGTCTGGAGTTAGTTTCTGGCGATCTCGGTGAAGCAAAACAAGACGCTGGTGATATTTTTGAAGGCCTGTCGAATAAATTCGCAACTGCGCAGCGTTACACCACAGTCAGACGTTCAGTAACGAAAGCCGCCGATGATGCGTGTGACAGTAAGGTCAGAACGATTCGTAAGGTGACGTTGTCAGCTGGTTTTCCTGATCTGGTATGGCGCAATGGATGCCCGGAGTACTCCTATCGTCTGGTTGTCGATGGCGTTAGTCACGAAGTTGCCGCGCATTCCACGGCCGAGATGATTCGCTATTCGGTGACTGATATGTCTCCTGGAGAGCATAGTTATCATGTGGAGGTTCTTGATCAAGACGGCACGCTCTATATCCCAAAAAGCGAGTCATCGTTCGTCTGGCTTGATAAGGCTGCCGAAGACAGTCTGATGGCCAAATTAAAGGCGGCAGAAGATGATGTGTTTGTAGTGGCGGATCTGCTGGAAGCCCAAAATATGCATATTGCGGCCATGGATAAATATCGAAGTTATTTTGCTGGAAATGCCGACGATAACGACATGCGGCCCCTGTTAGTCCAATCCTATCAGACCTTGAAGTTGAGCAATTTGCGTGAGAGCGAGTCCCGACTCTATAATTCTTCGATAGAGCCCTAAACTCCTTTAGCTGCGCGGCTTGAGTCGTGAGTCTATACTGCTAGGCTGCGACTCCAGGCTGCGACTCGATGAGGGGTGAATAAGAGGAGGCTTTCGGCGCAGGTATGACCTCGGCTATTGTTGGTGGCTTGGGGCCTGTCTGACCAAAGTTGTAGCCTTCTTGTTTGACTATAGAAACCCGCAGTGATTTTATATGGCGACTGCGGGTTTTTTTGTGACACCTGTGAAAAAGCGACAGAGAGTGATATGGGTAATAGAAATAAAATTTTTGACCTCCTCACCATCCTACTTATTTTTCTCGCTGCCGCTGCGCTTGAATACAAAGAGGCCTTTTCTCTAATCGAAGATGAGACGCTGTCTTATCGACACTTGCTGCGCATTTATAATGCGCCGCCAGAGGTGACGGCTCCGTCTGAAGATATCCTCATCCTCTATACCGATGAGGCGTTCTATGAAGATTACGACAAGTACCCTCTGAGACGAACTGATCTAGCCACCTTGATCTCGCGCCTGGCTGCCATGGATGCGAAAGTCATAGCAGTCGACATGATGTTGGATTTCAATAGCGCCTATGGTGAAGATCCAACCTTAGCGCTGGCCTTTGAGGAGGCAAGGAATGTCTTGCTGGTCTCTCAGGCCGAGATCGCGGATGGCGAATACGGCGGTATGAATCTGGCAATTGATAGATTCAGCGACATCACGACCCATGGATATTCGAATATCGCGGCGAATAGTGCTATTTCTGAAAGTATCGTTCGACTACGCATCCATGAACAGCCCGCGCAGCAGGGAGAGTGGCCGTTTGCTGTTCAGGCGGTTTCACAGTTTCTGGACGCGGAACCTGTGCTCAATGATGGGGTTTTGACGATTGGCGACCACATCATCAACATTGACCAATTTAATGATCTGTATATTGAGTTTCCACGCTTGCCGTCTAATGGAGAGGGCGGTATGGAGCGCTTGCATAATGTCATTGGGATGCCAGCATCAGAGATCCTGTTTCTTGACGAGGAAGAGCTTGAAGACTTGAGCTTCTTGGTTGCAGGAAAAATAGTACTTATCGGAGAAGTCGCCGAGATCGCGCATGATGAATTTGAGACGCCAGTTGGCAATGTCTATGGGGTTTCAATTATTGCGGATACCATTGGCACCCTGCTGAAAGGCGGGCCCTTAAAAGCGGCACCCGTCTGGCTTGAATGTTTGTCGTTGTTCTTGTTGATGGTGGCGCTGGCAGCGACTCAGGCTATCAGTAATCCCTTACCGCGAAACCTGGTGAGTCTCGGTATCGTCATTGCGTTTCTGTTCGCGACTTCTCTGCTCTATGTGCAGGAGGGCTTGATTCTATCGATCAGTTATGGGCTGTTTGCCTCGATTCTGGTGATTATTCTGATTAACGCCCGTTATTATCTGGCTGAGATGGGTCAGAAAGCCTTGATTCGTGATGCGTTTGGGCAATACCTCTCACCAAAAGTGGTCGCCGACCTGATGCGTGATCCCGATAAGCTGTCTCTTGGCGGTGAAGATCGAGAGATGACCGCTTTTTTCTCTGATATCGCTGGATTCTCCAGTTTCTCTGAAAAGATGACGCCTACCGAATTGGTTAATGCACTGAACGAGTATCTCACTGAGATGTGTGAAGTCATCGTTAATTATGAGGGCACCGTGGATAAGTTCGAAGGTGATGCGATTATTGCTTTCTGGGGTGCGCCGGCGGTACAGCCAGACCACGCTGCGCTCGCATGTTATGCCAGTATCGATATGCAAAAATCCATCAAGCTGCTAGATAAGCGCTTTGCCGCCGAAGGTCGGCCAAGAGTCGCTGTCCGCATGGGCTTGAATACGGGCCGCATGGTCGTAGGCAACATGGGGTCGGCCCAGCGCATGGACTATACGATCATGGGCGACTCAGTGAATCTGGCGTCGCGACTGGAAGGTGCCAATAAGGCCTACGGCTCGGATATTATGATATCGAGTATGACCTATGATCACGTTCGAGACGTGGTTGACGTCAGGGAGTTGGATACTCTGCGTGTCGTGGGAAAG
The DNA here is from genome assembly GCA_002389265.1 of Gammaproteobacteria bacterium UBA4475. GTDB lineage: Bacteria > Pseudomonadota > Gammaproteobacteria > Pseudomonadales > Azotimanducaceae > UBA4582. Next base: position 10,119 of record DGOD01000228.1, on the reverse strand, counting down.
AATGAACCTATTAAGGTCTATCAGTTATTGGAGCGTAAAGGCCTGACGAGTGGCCCACTGGCCGATATGGTGGCGCAGTTTGAGAAAGGTCTGGCTTTGTATAATGCGCGTAATTACCAAGACGCCAAGGCTGTTTTTAGCCAGTGTCAGGCGCTGTTTCCTGATGATGGTCCAAGTCGGGTGTATATTAATCGTTGTGAACTTTTCATAGCGACGCCGCCGGCGGCAGACTGGGATGGTATTTTTAACTTAACGGAAAAAGGCTAACATCCTTAGGGAATTGCGATGACGAGCGAGCCGACCATTCAGGCCTTAATAGAGAGTAAGTTGAGCACTCATCTCGATTTACAGCATCTCCAAGTGATCAATGAAAGCGCGAATCATAATGTGCCGCCTGGCTCGGAGTCCCATTTTAAAGTGGTTATGGTCGCATCTTCATTTGATGGTCGGCGTCTGCTGCAACGACACCAAATGGTGAATAAAATTCTCAGTGAAGAATTGGCTGGGTCGGTTCATGCCCTGGCTATTCATACCTATACCAATGATGAATGGCTGGAAAGACATGGCGATACACCGCTGTCGCCGCCCTGCCTGGGTGGCGATAAAAGTCAATAATATAGGTGCACAGGACAGTGCTCGAGTGAGGTGCTGCCACAATTGGGTTCGATGTTGGGTGCCAAACACAGGATGAATCCGCCGCCTCTTTACCATCGCCAGTATGATCACCAACAGCAGACATTTGATGTCGTCATCAAGCGTAGTCGCCGCAAAACCTTGGCGATTCATGTTCTGCGGACCGGGTTGGTAGAGATTCGTGCGCCGCTGCATTGCGCCTGGCAACAGATTGATGACTTTCTCGATGCTCGCCTAGATTGGATTGTGGCGGCAATTCAACAGTTGGCTAATAGCCCCGTGCCTGAGGCGCCCGCTTATTGTGATGGGGAATACCATGACTATCTGGGCGAACCCCACGAATTGTTGTTGGTCCGGGGTAAGCCCAGCCAGGTCGTAGTGGGTGCGGGTCAATTACTGGTTCGCTGTGCGGCGCCGGGAGATCCTCTGCAGGTGCAGCAATGTTTGCTGAAGTTCTGGCGCCAGCGGGCGCTGTTGGTGCTGGATGAGCGGTTGCGAGATTGTCGCCGGCGGTTTGACCAAGTGCCGGCAGTGGCTGCATTGATTCAACGCAAGGCGGCCTTAAGTGGTGAGAGCGAAAATGCTGTGGGTAAGCTCACGGTCCGCAGGATGACAGCTCGGTGGGGCAGTTGCTCAAGAGGGGGTGACATTTGCTTGAACGCCGCGCTTGTGCAAAAACCGCCAGTTGCCATCGATATGGTGATCATCCATGAACTGTGCCATTTGCATCACTTCAGCCACAGCAAGGCATTTTACGCGTTGATGGAAGCCGCCATGCCAGGCTGGCGTGATCATGAGAGTCTGCTTAATCAGCCTTCCTGGCGACGTCAGGCAGATTCGTTGTGACGGGCGCAAGCAAGGGTGCCAGGTGCGAGAAAATGTCTTCCAGCATCATTTGCTGGGCTTCAGGCTTGGGATGAATACCATCCCGTTGCATCAGGCTCTCAGCGGTGGCGACGCCATTCAGCAGGAAGGGCACCAGCGCGATATTGAAGCGCTCGGCAGTTTCCTCAAATAGAGCCTCAAAGGCACGGGTGTAGCGTTGGCCGTAGTTGGGCGGCAGCACCATACCGATCAGTAACACTTTGGCGCCGTTGGCTTGGGCGAGGCTGATCATCTGTTCGATATTGGTTTTGATGTTGTCGATGGGGTAGCCGCGTAGGCCGTCATTGCCACCGAGCTCAATAATGACGATATCCGGTTGGTGAATTTCTAGGGTTTTCGGTAACCTGACAAGCCCGCCGCCGGTGGTTTCGCCGCTGACGCTGGCGTTGACCACGTTGTAGTCAGCCGCGGTGGCCTCGAGCTGGCGAGCCAGCAAGTGAACCCAGCCTTGCTCCTGATCCATGCCATAGGCTGCGCTGATGCTGTCACCGTAAACCAATAGGGTGCTTTGTTGCGTATAACCCAGCGGGCTAAACAGCAGGATCGATGCTTGCAGCATGACAGTCCGTGATAAGCGGGTTTTTAACAAACAGGTTTTTATCAGGGAGAAGAGTGTGGCGACGGCATCAAGAGTAATGATCAAAACGGTAGGCCTCGGCAAAACAGTGGGCACCTCAGAGGGGCAGCTGACTATCTTGAAAGGGATTAACCTCGAAATCAAGCGCTCCGAATCCGTGGCGATTGTCGGTGCTTCAGGTTCCGGTAAAACCACCTTGTTAAGCCTGCTGGCGGGCCTGGATACGCCGAGCGTTGGCCAGATCTTCCTCGGCGACGAGGAAATCACAGCCTTCGATGAAGAACAGCGCGCCCTGATGCGCGGCCGCATGGTAGGTTTCGTATTCCAGACCTTTCAGTTGCTGGGCAGTTTGACAGCGATTGAGAATGTCATGTTGCCAGCCGAACTCAAGCGCGATCCCGAAGCTGAAATTAAGGGCAGAGAACTGCTTCGTCGGGTTGGCTTGGAACATCGCACCCACCACTACCCCCGTCAGCTGTCCGGTGGCGAACAGCAGCGAGTGGCGATTGCCCGCGCGTTCGCCTCCTCGGCAGAGATATTGTTTGCCGATGAGCCCACGGGCAATCTGGATTCGGCCACTGGCGCGACGATTATTGATCTGATTTTTGCCCTCAACGAGGAGTTTGGCACGACGTTGGTCCTAGTTACCCATGATCTGCGCTTGGCTGATCGCTGCGATCGCGTCGTCCAGATTGCCGCCGGTGAATTGGTGCTGCCTGATGCGACGGCCGCTCAACAGGAAGTGGCCAGATGAACCCGGTGCTGGCATGGAAATTACTTTGGCGAGACTGGCGTTCCGGTGAACTGACCCTGCTGCTGGCGTCTCTCATCGTGGCGGTCAGCACTGTGACTACGATTACGCTGTTTGTCGATCGTCTGCAACAGGCCTTGGTGCGAGAGTCGGCGAGCTTCCTGGCGGCAGATCTCGTGATATCCAGCAGTGCGCCGATTTCGCCACTGATTTTGAACCGGGCCGAGCAGATTGGTCTGCAGCGAGCCGAGACCCTGGATTTTCTGTCTATGGTGTTTGCGGCTGACCGAGCCCAGTTTGCCTCAGTTAAGGCCGTCAACCCGACCTATCCATTGCGGGGCAAGCTGATCGTCGCCGACCAGCCTTTTGTTCGAGGCCGAGTCGCGACCCAGGGTCCTGCGCCGGGTGAGGTCTGGCTCGAGAGTCGATTGTTACCCGCGCTGGGTTTAGCGCCGGGGGATCAACTCGAGGTGGGCATTGCCAATCTTAACGTCAGTCAAGTCTTGATCAAGGAACCTGACCGTGGCGGAGGCTTCAACAGCGCCGGACCACGGGTGTTGATGAACATGCAGGATGTGGCCTCCACTGCCGTCGTTCAACCCGGCAGTCGCCTCACGTACCGCTACCTGTTTGCCGGCGAGCGTGAGGCGCTGGCAGAGTTTTCAACCTGGGTAAAGCCGCAGTTGGACGAAGATGCTCGACTGTTCGGCGTCAAGGATGGTACCGAGCGAATCGGTAATGCCTTGCAGCGGGGTGAGCGCTTTTTGCTCCTGGGCGGTTTACTAGGCGTGTTGTTGGCCGGGGTCGCGATTGCCCTGGCGGCGCAGCGCTATTCATTACGTCATTACGATCACGTCGCGATTATGAAGACGCTGGGGGCCAGCCCGTCGAGCATCGATAGTCTGTTTCTGATGATTTTCCTGGTGGTGGGCCTGTGCTCCACGCTGTTGGGCAGTGTCGTTGGTTATCTTGCCCAAACCGGCATCGCCAGCATCCTGGCGCCCTTTATACCCATCGAATTGCCAAGTCCAGGCTGGCGGCCGATCTGGCTGGGGATGGTGACGGGGTTCGTCTGCCTGCTCAGTTTTGCTCTGCCGCCGTTGTTGAAGCTGCGTTCTACAGAGCCCGTGCGGGTCATTCGTCGGGATCTCGTCCCTGCGACCCTGAACAATCGCTTGAGCTATGTTGCGGCGTTGCTCGGCACCATCGGTTTGATGTGGTGGTATAGCCAAGACCTGTGGCTAACGGCCATGATCTTTTCTGGTGGTGTCGTGGCCGTTCTAGTGTTGAGTGTGCTGGCCTATGGTCTGCTACGCTCAGGCCGAGTCTTGGGGATGCAGGCGGGTAGTGCCTGGCGCCTAGCGCTGGCGGGCATGCAGCGTCGAGGTCAGGAGAACACGCTGCAGATCCTGGTATTCGGCTTGGCCATTATGCTATTGCTGATCCTATTTCTGGTGCGCACCGCCTTGATCGATGAATGGCGAGCGCAGATACCAGCGGACGCGCCGAATCACTTCGCCCTCAATATATCGCCTCAGGATGTTGAGCCCATCAGAAATCTGCTGGTGGCCAATGATATCGTTGCTCAGCCGCTGTACCCCATGATCCGAGGCCGTATCAGCCTGGTCAATGGTGTCCCGGCAAAGCAATATGACACGGACCGAGAGAACCGGCAGCAAGAGCCGTCTAGGGATCGTGGGCCGAATACGACCTCGGGTCGCAACCTGACCTGGGCCGCCGACTTGCCAGACGATAACGAGATAGTAGAGGGCGCCTGGTGGTCGACAAACTACACTGGCGAACCCTTAGTATCCCTAGAACAAGACCTGGCCCTCGCCAACGATCTGAAGGTTGGCGATACGCTGGTGTTTAATATCCAGGGTCGACCTCTGGCGACTCGGGTCGCCAGCATTCGCACCGTTGCCTGGGACAATTTACAGCCGAATTTCTACATCATCTTCTCACCCGGTGCATTGGCTGATTTTCCATCGACGTTCCTGACCAGTTTTCATTTGGGTGCTCAACAGAAGCTATTTTTGAACACCCTGATTCGGGCGTATCCGACGATGACGGTCATCGAGGTGGACGCCATTATCGAGCAGATCCAGCTGATTATCAGTCAGGTGACATTGGCCATCGAGTTAGTGCTGGCGTTGATTATGGTGGCCGGGGGCATGGTGCTGCTGGCCAGTATTCAGGCCAGTATGGACGAGCGCTTTAAGCAACACGCGATATTGCGGACGCTGGGCGCCAGCCAGCGGTTGGTGATGGGGAGTCTCGTGATCGAGTTCTGCATGTTAGGGTTGTTCGCGGGTGTCTTGGCCACTGTCGGGGCCGAGGTGACGGTCTTTGCTCTGGAAACCCAAGTGTTCGAGCTAGAATACCAGCTCAACCCGTCGCTCTGGTTGCTGGGTCCCGCCGTGGGAGTGGTATTGATTGGTAGCATTGGCACCCTGGCGACCCGCAAGGTGGTTAAAATATCACCAACGATTGTCTTGCGAGAGTTAACTTAATCTTCCGCATACCAGCTGCCGTCCGGATGGCGCAGGATCCAGAGTTGCGAGAACCAGTAAAAGCGACTCGATCCAGGTACCGGTAGCGTGCAGTTGTAACGTGATCGACCGACGTTCAGCGGAGTCTCTGATTGAGCTTGGTAGTGTTGCGGCCCCAATTGGGTCAGCTTCGTCGGTCCGTTTGGTCCATAACAGACGAGTTTTTCGAGGGGCAGGTTGGAATCGCTGAATTGCAGATCTAGAATCGGTGGATTCTCTGCCGGATGAAGCAGAGGATCTCGGCCGTTAGCGATTAAGGGTAAAGGCCAGGTGTTGAGCTTGAGCTGCAAGCCTTCCATATCACTGTAGATGCCCGATAACGGGTAACGGGGTAAGGCGCTTAGGTCGTCGTGTTGGCTCGCCGCGCCGCTATGTTGACCGATGCCGACGTAGCCCAGTTCGGTGGCGATTCTTGCCACAGTCTTGTCATATTCGCCATAGGGGTAAGCCAATAGTTTCGGCGTGGGTCCGAGATGCTCGGTTAAAAGCTGCTGGGCTCGGTTGATCTGATAGCGGATTCGGGCTTCCCAGTCAGCCCTCGTCTCGCCGCTGAGGCGCCGCAGCAGATGAGGGTGTGAGTGAGTGTGATTGAGAATGCTGGCGCCAGCCTGGCGCATTTCGCGCAACTGTGACCATGACAGATATTGCGAGTCGTTGGCTATTTGGCTGTCTGCTAAGTCGTCAGTATTGCCGCCTTCGACGATAACATCGCCACTGAAGCTCGAGTCGTCGCCTTGTTGGCGAATGTAAGCGGTTGAGACAAAGATGCTGAACGGCCAGCCGTTTGCCTTCAGGATGGGAAACCCATGATGGTAAATACTTGGATAAGCATCGTCAAAGGTGATGCTGACGACGTTCTCAGGTAGCGGCTGACCTGAAATCAGGGCTGCTACCAGGCGCTCCAGTGCCCACACCGAGTAGCCTTGCTGGGCAATATAGTTCATATGGCGTTTAAACTGGGCCGGCTCGATACTCGTGATCGCAGGGGTCGAGGTGCCGATATGGTGATACTGCAGGATTACCCCACCAGGCTGGCCGGCTAGTGCAGTTTGATTGAAGCTGACAATCAAAAGTAGCAGCACAATCGGAAATCGAATTTTAATCGTCATGCTCAGGGCTCATTCGGCTTCAGTTGAATGGTGATGAGAGACTCGTGACTGGCGAGTAGCGTCTATTAGTGTAAAATTGTCGGGTCGGTCTTGGCCACCATGAAAGTACAGATATGAACCAGAAAACGATTTACGACAAGAATAAACTGCATAAACGCCTGCGGCGTGACACAGGTCGAGCGATCGAAGACTTTAACATGATCGAGGAGGGCGACAAGGTCATGGTCTGCATCTCGGGTGGAAAGGACTCCCTGACGATGCTTGATATATTGATGAGCCTGCAGCGCCATGCGCCGATCAATTTTGAGTTAGTGGCGGTCAATCTTGACCAAAAACAGCCAGACTTTCCCGAGCATGTGCTGCCAGAATATTTCACTTCGCTGGGCGTCGATTACAAGATACTCGAAGAAGACACCTATTCCCTGGTCAAGGAGATGGTCCCGGCGGGCAAAACCTATTGTGGTTGGTGCTCGCGCTTTCGACGCGGCATTCTGTATAAGTATGCCAAGCAAAATGGTTTTACCAAAATCGCCCTGGGGCATCATCGTGACGACATGCTCGGCACCTTGTTCCTCAATTTGTTTTACGGCGGCAAGATGAAAACCATGCCGGCCAAGCTGCTGAGCGATGATAAAGAAAATATCGTGATTCGCCCGCTGGCTTACTGTAAAGAAAAAGACATCGAGCGCTATGCCATGCTGGCGAAGATGCCGATCATTCCCTGTAATTTGTGTGGTTCCCAGGACAATCTGCAGCGCCAGGTCATCAAGGAGATGTTGCAGGGCTGGGAGAAACAACATCCTGGTCGACTCGATTCTATCTTCCGCGGTATGTCTGATATCGTCCCGTCGCATATGCTGGACGCCAAGTTGTTTGACTTCCAATCCCTGGCGCAAGAGCCCACAGACCCAGTTCAATACGTCAATGTGATGAATCTGTAGCGACTAAGCGGTAGCGCTGGCTGGCTTGGTTGAAGTTTGTCAGCGCGAACGTAAAGGCCTGCAGGCCGGCGTGCAATTCTCCGTTGCACAGCAGCTGCTGCTCGATGTGCTGAGCACAGGCCATCAGCTGATGGGCGCCAAAACTGCCAGCAACTCCCTTAATATTATGCGCCAGACGTTCGGCTGAGACGCCATCGTTGGCCCTGGTCAGGGCCAGCAATTGTTGGTCAGCATCAGCATAGAGTCGCTCGAACTCCACGAGCAGCCGATTCAGCAGGGCCTGATCGCCATTATGGTGCTGCAGTGCGACAGCAAAATCAATGTCACGCACGGACTGGATCTGCGCCACAGTGTCTGCAGGTTCCTGATGAATATCAACCGTTGAGCCCGCTGACCGGGTTGGCCCCACGAGATTAGAGATCAGGGTGAGTAGACGGTCAAAATCGATTGGTTTAGCCACATACTGGTCGAAGCTTTCGGCGAGCGCCTGATCGGCCTCATTGCCTAGCGTGCCTGCTGATAAGGCGATAACCTGCATGTCCCTATATCGCTGGTCGGCGCGCAAGGCCTTGATCGTTTCGTGGCCATTCATGACGGGCATTTGTAGATCCATCAAGATCACGTCGAATGCGCCATGCGCTAGCTGTTGCAGTGCGGCGCGGCCATGGTCAGCAACCGTGACAATGAGTCCCAGCGACGACAATATTTCTTGGCTTAGTACCTGGCTGAATTTACTGTCTTCGACCAGCAGGATCTTTATGCCTGCCAAGTGGCGCCATCGGGGTTCGGCGTCGCCTTGCTGATGTCCGCTTGATCCGGGGTCTGACGACTCGACAGTCTGGGGTCGACCTAACAACCTGGTGCCGCAGTCAGTGTCGGTTATGGGCAAGCGCGGATGAGTCAACGAGCCAAATACCGTCTCTGCTTTGGTCGTCACGCCCAGGTCAGTGGGTTCGTTGAATTTGACGACACTATTGATCAGGATCGTCAATATCTGCGCGATGATAACGGTATCGCCTACATAGTGTGGGCTATCTGGTGTGCTGAGTAACCCCAGCGCCATGCCCTGCGGGTCGGTGTTGAGTGAAAACAGCGTGTCCAGATCCTTGGTGATGTCCGGCGACTTAAAAGTCTGTTGATCAATCACGCTCTTGCCAGCTTCGTTCCGAAATTGATCCAGTCTCGCGCTAACCGCAGGGCTCAGATGTGGCGACGAGGGCCGAACGGGCAGTGGCTTAGACGTTTGTTGATATGCTGCCAGTCGAACCATTGATTTTGAATCGGGTCTTAGCCGGTAAATACTGACCCAGGTGCCATCCTTGCTGCGCACGGAACGGTAACCCAAGATCTCGAGATTACGTTGAAGCAAGCTCAGGTTAGGAAATCCTGGAAGTGAGAGCATGGCTATGGCCTAGGATACTGTCGACGAAAACAGGTAGCCCTTGCCATGAATAGTGCTAATAAAGGTTTGATCGGGGCTGTGCTGGCGAAATTTGCGGCGTACCTGGCCGACCAAGACATCGATATAACGATCGTCGGGATACCATTCTCGGTTGCGAATCTTATTCATTAGCTCGTCGCGGGTCAGAGCCTCGCCTGCCTGATCGATGAGAGCCAGCAATAAATTAAACTCACCGGTCGACAGTGTCAGGCAGTGGCCGTTCGGTGCCTTAAGTTCGCGCTTGTTTGTGTTGAGAGACCAATCAGAGAAGTGTCGGGTGACACCTTTAGCTTTTTGTCGAGCCTGAATTCTGACCCGGCGCAAAAGCCCTTTGACCCGGGAAAGTAATTCGCGGGCGTCAAAGGGCTTGGATACATAGTCGTCAGCGCCACTTTCCAAACCGATGATTCGGTCAATTTGCTCGTCCTTGCTGGTCACGAGAATAATGCCCACGTCACTGTGACCGCGTAATTCTCGAGTGACAGTGAGGCCATCCCTGCCCGGTAAATTGATATCCAGCAGGCAGATGTCCACTTGGTGGGTAACGATCAATTGTTCGATACCTTCGGCGTCGGCCCGCGCGAAGACCCGATAGCCTTCGTGCTCGAAGTGAGCCACCAGTTGCGCGCGGGTAATGGGTTCATCTTCGATCACAAGCAGGCCAGGGATTTGTTCTACCATACGTCACACCTCTTAGTTGAGGGGGGGCAATGACGGCAATGCGTCTGCAGCCGGCCTCCTTGGTTTACAGCATGGCCGATAGCGGCATTCAAACCGATAGCGGAAAAATGGTGCATCAACTGCGAATCACGCATACTAGCGGAGTACATACTCGGCGATCTCGCCGCTTCCCCGATTTCCACCACTTGGATCTAAGGTGCATGCAACAACTGACCATTGCCTGGCAAGACTTGTCTGACGACGCCCTGCAAGGGGTGATCGAAGATTATGTCACCCGTGAGGGAACGGATTATGGCGACCAGCCTGTGAGCCTGGCGCGCAAAGTTGCACAAGTACGGGCTCAGTTGCAGTCTGGCCAGGTGGTGATCGTCTTTGACGGCGAATCGGCCACCTGTTCCATTGTCTCCCTCGAACAACTGCGCGCGGCCCAAGACCTGCAAAACACTCTGGGCACCGAGTAACTAACGGTTATATGCCGTTTGTCCTAACGATTCGACCGAATACACTATACTTACATTGATGTTACATAACAATTACCGCTAAGCCCTA
>DGOD01000120.1:4423-5072 GCA_002389265.1 Gammaproteobacteria bacterium UBA4475 | reverse complement strand
TTCAAATACGACGCCCAGGGCCAACCTGTTTCGATAGAGGCCGTGGTCTTGTCGACCCAGCATGACCCGGATATCTCTCAGGCAGATCTGCGCGAAGCGGTGATGGAAGAAATTATTAAACCGGTGCTACCCGCAAATTGGTTACATGCCGGCACTCAGTACCATATCAATCCCACCGGCAAATTCGTCATCGGCGGCCCCGTCGGTGACTGCGGATTGACCGGTCGCAAGATCATCGTTGATACTTACGGCGGCATGGCGCGCCATGGTGGCGGCGCATTCTCCGGTAAGGATCCTTCCAAGGTCGATCGCAGCGCCGCTTATGCAGGTCGTTACGTGGCGAAGAATATCGTTGCCGCCGGACTGGCTGACCGCTGTGAAATTCAGATTTCCTATGCCATCGGCGTCGCCGAACCCACTTCCATCAGCATCGACACCTTCGGCACAGGCAAACTGCCTGACCAGGAAATCGAATTGCTGGTCAGAGAACACTTTGATCTGCGACCCAAGGGTTTGATTGCCATGCTCGACCTGAAACGGCCCATTTATCTGACCACCGCGGCCTACGGTCATTTTGGTCGAGAAGAGCCCAATTTCACTTGGGAGCGCACCGACAAGGCCATTGATCTGGCCAAGGCACTATAACAAG
>DGOD01000120.1:0-4412 GCA_002389265.1 Gammaproteobacteria bacterium UBA4475 | reverse complement strand
CACTGTAACAAGGCACTATTTAAGAAGGCCGCCACCATGACATCACTCAGCCGACACCCGGTGCATTTCAGCTTCGAGTTCGCAGCGCCCAAGTCCGATGAGGCGCTGGCGAAACTGGCGAAGACGCACGAGCGCCTTCAGGCGCTTAACCCGCACTTCTTTTCCGTCACCTATGGCGCGGGCGGTTCAACTCGGGACGGTACTCGGCAAGCGGTGCTGGATATCAGTGCGGCGGGCTCAAACGTGGCCCCACATCTGTCTTTCGGTGGCGACAATGCGACTAAAATTGGCGCACTACTGAAAGACTATCAAGCCGCCGGTATCAATCGGGTGGTTGCCCTGCGCGGCGATATCCCGTCGGGAATGGGTTCGGTCAAGCTGACCTACGCGAATGACTTGGTGAGCTTTATTCGCGAACAAACCGGCGATCACTTTCATATCGAAGTCGCGGCCTATCCGGAAATTCACCCGGACTCTCGTAGTGTTGAAGCGGACTTGGCGTTTTTCAAAGCCAAGGTCGATGCGGGCGCCAACAGCGCGATCACCCAATATTTCTATAACGCCGAGGCCTACTTTCGCTTCATCGATGCGTGCGACAAATTGGCCATCTCAATTCCGATCGTGCCCGGGATTATGCCAATCACTAATTACCAAACCCTGGTCCGGTTCTCAGATACTTGTGGCGCCGACATTCCCCGCTGGATCAGAAAACATCTCGAGTCCTATCAAGACGATCCGGAAAGCCTCAAGGCCTTTGGTGAAGACGTGGTCACTCGCCTGTGCCAGCAACTGCTGGATGCGGGCGCGCCAGGACTGCATTTCTATACCCTGAACCAGTCTGGACCCACCCTCAAGCTGTGGCGCAATCTCGGCCTTTAACGCGTATCGAATCAGCCTATGCGCCAATCAAGAGTGTTTGTTCAGCAGGAACTTGGCGCAGGGCTTCGCATCGAACTCGACCGCGACACCAGCCACTACCTGAAGAACGTCCTGCGCCTCAGCCTCGATGCTACGGTTGTGCTCTTTAACGGACAGGGCGGCGAATATCAGGGGACTGTTGTCGCGCTTGGCAAATCTCAGGTGACCATCCAGCTCGGCCGCTTGGCACCCATTGACCGATGCTCGCCAGTCCTTATCCAGCTGGGCCTGTGTGTCACTAAACGCGAGGCAATGGATACCGCCGTGCAAATGGCCACTGAACTGGGCGTCAGCCAGATCCAGCCCCTGTATTCGGACTACACTCACGTTGCCCGACAGGCAGCGGCAAAACGCGCCGGCCATTGGCAACACATTATCTACAGCGCTTGTGAGCAATGTGGCTTGAACCGCCCACCGGTATTGCGCCCTGTTGAAGAATTGAGCGACTGGATGGCGCAGGCCGATGCCGACCTTAAACTCATCGCTGATCCCAGCGGCCAAGCCAATCTGCTGAAGCTGAGCGCGACGCCTGCCAGCATCGCCGTCTTGATCGGGCCTGAAGGCGGGTTTTCAGCGCAGGAACTGGTTGATGCTCACCAGCAAGGGTTCATTGCCGTGGGCTTGGGCCCAAGAATTTTACGCGCGGCGCACGCTCCGGCAACCGTCATTGGCCTACTGCAGGCCCGATTTGGAGATCTACAGCACAGTCTCGAAGGCAATGAGGTCGACCTGGGCCTCGATATAGTCCACATCGGGGATTGAGACGACCTGATTGCCGTACCTGACTTTCAATACCTCCGTCATCGCAATCTCGTCAGCCACATCCGACAGCTCATCATCATGGATCATTACCCGCTGCGGCTGCGCCTGCGCCACCAGGGCGTAATATTGAAAGCCTCGCCAGTCACCTAACGCGCGCACCACAACTAAACTGGCAGACGATACGCTGACGAGGGAAAAGCTCGCGCGCTTAATGGTCAACATCTCAAAGGACACAACCGGAACCTGTTCACCACGCCACGCCAGCAATCCAATAAACCAATCAGGTGTGTCTTGTACCCGTTGCAGCGGCTCATAGGGAATAATCTCCGCCACGCTCGCTTCTGGCAGCAAGATCGTGCTCTTCTGTAACGGTATCACGTAGGTCGCAAGTGCTTCAGTCTCATGACTCATGGGGATTCCTGCCGAATTGTCTGGGCCGCCGCTAACACATCTTCGATGCTGCTCAACAAGCTTGCTTCCTGGAATGGCTTACCCAGGAAGTCGTTGACCCCCAGCGCTTTCGCCTGCTGCTGGTGCTTTTCGCCGGTACGGGACGTGATCATGATAATCGGCAATGCTGCGAGACGCTCATCCCGACGGACAGAACGTAGCACCTCGAAGCCGTCCATACGGGGCATTTCAATGTCCAGCAAGACAATATCCGGGTAGATATCTTGTAACTGACGCAGGGCATCTAGCCCGTCTTTGGCCGTTACCACCTCCCAGCCATGCCGCTCCATCAGCCTGGAAGTCACTTTTCTCACTGTCACAGAATCATCCACAATCATCACTGTTCTGATGGCGGTTTGCGGCTCAACGGTGTCCAGCGGCCGGGTCTCGCTCTGCGCTTCACCTGCATTGCGGACCAACGCCATAATGTCGAGGATGATCACAACGCTACCGTCACCGAGCACAGTCGCACCGGCTATGCCGCCGACATCACTGAGTTGTCGACCCAGGGTTTTAACCACTACTTCACGGGCACCGATCACTCGATCCACTTGCAGGGCAATGGCGGTATCACCAGTTCTCGCCAAAATGACGGGCAATGGCGCCAACTGACCCGCAAAACTCGGCTTTTCGGAACGCTCCAGCATTTCGCCCATATAGGCCAGCCGATAGGGTTGACCCGCGTATTCAAACATTGGCGCATCTGGCTGATAGTAGGCTTCAAGTTCATACGGGCTGACCCGCACGATACCTTCAATCGTGTTCAGCGGTACCGCATAAGTCTCCTCTTTGACAACCACCATCAACGCACGATTGATCGACACGGTGAAAGGGATACGAATAATAAACTGGGTACCTTGACCCTCCGCCGAATCAATCGCCAGAGACCCACCCAGTTGCTTAATTTCGCTATTGACCACATCCATGCCCACGCCGCGCCCGGATATCTGGGTCAATTTTGCCGCTGTGCTGAAGCCAGCATGCATAATGAATTGCCTGACCTCGTGATCGGAAATCGGCTCACCGGCTTTGATCAGCCCTCTCTCAATGGCCTTGGTTTTCACCGCGGCGACATTGATCCCGGCACCATCATCACTGACCGTCAGGACCACATTGCCGCCTTCTCGCGACAGGCGCAGACTGATGCGTCCGATTTCCGGTTTATTCGCCAACAGTCGCTGTTCTGCTGGCTCGATCCCGTGATCGACAGCATTGCGTAGCATGTGTTCGAGGGGCGCGACGATCCTCTCCAAAACATTTCGATCGAGCTCACCCTCCATATTAAAGGCATCAAAGCGGACTGATTTGCCTACTTCGGCACTGATCTGTCGCACAATTCGCCGTAACCGGGGTATGAGTCGTGCAAATGGCACCATGCGGGTTCGGGTCAAGCCCTCCTGCAACTCGGCGCTGATTCGTGCTTGTTGATGCAGCAAGGTTTCAGTATCGCGACTCTTATTCAGCAGCGTCTCTTTAAGGTCCATCATGTCCGATGAACCTTCATTGAGTGAGCGCGAGATTTCCTGAAGCAGGGTATAACGATCCATTTCTAGCTCGTCGAAAGCCGCGTCGCCCTCAGCTGCACGCTTACCAAATACCGTTTCTCGAGATTCGGTTTCAATATCTAACAACCGGACTTGCTCTCGGATTCGAGCGATGGTGTCTGCCATCTCCTCGATCGCGCCGCCGAAGTCAGCGATGGTCTGTTCGATTCGTCCTCGAGTAACCCCTGATTCTCCCGCCAGATTAATCAACTGCTCAAGCAGATCTGATGAGACCCTGACCATTTCGGGCGCCGGTTTCATCGGCCCGACCCGGTCGGTCACAGCCCCCTGCTCAGGGGCGCCAGGCTCGATAACGGCCTCTGCCACAGAAGCGGGTCCGTCATCAGGCGCCGGACTATTCTCTTGCGTTTCCGCCACGAACGACTGACGGTAGTTTTCTACTCGACCTGCTAATTCATCCCGCTGCCGATTCAAGTCGTGGTAGAAAGCATCGTCAAGCGGTGCACCGCTGTGATCGTGACTGTTGAGGAAACTCTCAAGACCATGCGCAAACTCACCCAAGCCGGTTAGACCTGCGAGCCGAGCCCCCCCTTTAAGAGTGTGCAGATATCGAAGCAACAATATCAACGGCTCCTTCGACTGTCGGTCCTCGCTCCAGTCATGAATGCTCTGTTCAATGAGTTCCAGCAACTCATCAGCCTCCTCGATGAAGATTCCTAGAATCTCTTTATCGATTTCTTCATCAATTTCTGCGTCAATTTTTTCATCGATTTTTTC
>DGOD01000007.1 GCA_002389265.1 Gammaproteobacteria bacterium UBA4475 | reverse complement strand
AGTTCAGGGCCGCTGACACTGACAATACCGGGTTTACTGACCGCTATGCCCGCCGCGACATTCGCCATATTGACCGCATCAGGCAAGGTCTCACCTGCTGCTAATGCCGCGCCCAAGGTGGCAATGACGGTATCTCCGGCACCACTCAGGTCAAAGACTTCGCGCTTGCGAGCCGGCATATGAATCGCCGGCTGATTCTTCTGCACCAACGTCAAACCATCGCTGTCTCGGGTCACCAGAATCGCTTCAAGACCCAGCTTTGCGATCATGGCATGACATTTAGCCACGAGTTCGGCTTCGTTCGCCCAGCCACCCACCGCCTTCATAAACTCAATGCGGTTGGGCTTGACCAATGTCGCGCCCGCGTACAGAGAAAAATCTTTGTACTTCGGATCTACCAGAATGGTCTTGTGCAGGGCACGGGCCTGCTGAATAAAGGCCTGCGGATCACTGATCACGCCCTTGTCATAGTCCGACAAAATCACCAGGTCAGTCTGTGCCAGCGCCCCCAGATAAACTGGCATCATGGGCGCGGCTTCAAGATCAACAATATGCTCAAAATCTGCCCGCACCATCTGCTGGCCATGGCTGACTATTCTGAGTTTGGTGACCGTCTGATAATCCTCGCGTCCCAAGGTAGCGTCAACAATGCCAGCCGAATCCAGCTTGGCTTTGAGAATCTCCGCCGATTCATCGAGACCCAGAACCGCCACCAGGGTCGAGCTTGCCCCCAGAGCCGCGACATTCAAGGCGACGTTCGCCGCACCACCTAATCGGTCCTCACGCTCTGTAATGTCCACCACGGGAACCGGCGCCTCGGCGGATATCCGCGCAGTGTTGCCATGCCAATAACGATCCAACATCGCATCACCCAGGGTCAGGACACGGGCTTTATCAAATCGGGGTAATTTCATCGAACCTCCACTCGCTCAGGGCTAAATGATAACACAATCGGTACCGTGACTAGATGCCTCGACACCTGCCACCGGCAACTTGCTGGAGCGAGCGATCAGATTCAGAGTAGAATGAGCTGTGACCAAAACAGCCCTCAATTCAAACCACCTGCCGCCGCTGCTGCGTCGCGAATTTCTCCACCCCCGGTACTGGCTAACTTGGCTTGGTTTTGGCCTTGCCGCCCTTGTGACCGCGCTACCCCATCGCGGGCAGATAGCCATCGGCGCAGGCATTGGTGCCCTAGGCCTTCGACTTGCCCGGCGCCGGCGGCATATTGTCGAAGTGAATATTGCTTTATGTTTCCCTGAGCTGAACCTCCTAGAACAGCAAGCATTGGTCCGCAAGACCATGCGCTCCGTGGGTATCAGCTTGATCGAAACAGCAAGAGTATGGATCTGGAATCCCGGCGCGTTACAGGCACGCACCACGATCCACGGCATCGAACACCTCCATGCGGCAGTGGCCCAGGGGCGGGGTGTGATACTGCTGGGTATGCATTTGTCGACCCTGGATTTTTGCGGCGCGGCGCTCGGCAGTTACATCGACCTGGACGTCATGTATCGCGCTAATGAGAACCCGCTTCTGGAAACGATCATGACTCGCGGCCGAATGAAAAACTTTCCCCGCGCGATCGAGCGCAACGACATCCGCGGGGTTCTGCAAAGCCTCAAACAGGGTCGTGTTGTCTGGTACGGTGCTGATCAAGATTACGGCCGCAAGCACTCGGAATTCGTCCCTTTCTTCGGCGTTCAGGCCGCAACAATTACAGCCACCAGTCGATTCGCCCAGTTGACCGGCGCACCCGTCGTGGTCTTTAGTCATTACCGGCGGCCCGGTGACGATCATTATGATGTCTATTTATCCACGCCATTGGCGGACTTTCCGTCTCAGCATGCGATCAAGGATGCGACCCGAGTTAACCAAATTGTCGAGACCGCAGTGCGCATTCACCCCGAGCAATACTGGTGGGTACATCGGCGGTTCAAGACCCGACCAGAGGGTCAACCACCCGTCTATTAAGCTGCCGCCATCTGCACCAATAATCGCTGCCACACTTTGGCCGGGGTCGTGGTCCTGAAACAAGGTGGGTAGATCTGGGCAGCATCGGTATCCAAGTATTGGCAGTCTCTCTGCATGCAAGGTATACAGGCTAAATCATCGGCCGCGATAGCCGATTGGTGTTGACCATAAGGCGCTGTTAGCAGGGGATTTGTCGGCCCATATAGACTAACCATCGGCACGTCCAAGGCCGCCGCCAGATGTCCCGGCCCGGTATCAACGCTCACCACACCGTTAACGCCAGCGAGGCACGCTGCCAGTGCCGTCAAACTCATTCTTGGCAATACCTGCGCATCGGTCGACGTCGCCTTAATCGCCTCGGCCCGGGCCAACTCTATGGCGTTACCGTGGGGTAGCAATACACCATAGCCCGCCGTGTTAGCCAGACCAGCAAGCTGCTGCCAGAGTGCCACCGGCCAGTGCTTGGTGTCCCAAGTAGTGCCGTGAAAGAACAGGATATTGGGCTTCGGCTGGCCAGCCGCTGCAAGTCGATCTACCCGCAAGCCAAAGTCCGCCGGAGAATCCGGCAGCGGGTAGGCCAAGGCACTGGCGAACAGCTGTCGCAGGCGGGTGACCGCATGCTGTTGCCTGGCAACCGAAAAACCCCGCGCATAGGTTAGACTGGCGAGGGGTTCACGGCTCGATTGTCGATCCAGACCCACGACTCGACCTTTGGCCAGCCGACTGACAATCGCACTCTTGATCAGACCCTGGGCATCAATCACCAAGTCATAATCCGTCTTGCGGAATGCCTGTCGCGCAGCGCGGATTTCTCCACGACTCTGCCACCAGTTGCGCCGCCAGCGCCGAATCGCCACGGGAAACACCCCCGATACAGCAGGATGTAGCGCTGGGATTTCTTGAAAGGCCTCTTCAACCACCCAATCAATTTGGATTCCTGGCAGTACCGCCGCTGCATCACTTACTGCCGCCAGGGTATGGATGACATCACCCAAAGAAGACAGCTTGACCACCAGGATCTTCAGGGGCATCTGCTCAGGCATACTGACTGACGATGGTCGATAACTGCTCAGGCAGCAATTGATTCAGACAATTTTTATGACCGAGTGGACAGGTTCTTTTAAAACAAGGACTGCAGGGTAGTGGGTGGGACAACATGTGAACCTTGTCCGTCAGTGGTGGGGTGAAAGCCGGCGAGGTTGAACCGTACACGACGGCAGTCGCGCAACCCACCGCTGCCGCGATATGCATCAAACCAGAATCATTCGATAGCACGAGATGACACAGTGGCAACAGGTCAATCACGTCAAGCAAAGCCGTCTTGCCCGTCAGGTCCCTTATCTGCCCTGCGGGGTTACCGGCAATGGCAGCGGTAATTTGCTGCGCAATAGCCTGATCACCGGGACCACCAAAGATCCAGACTTGCATACCTTGGTTGAGCGCCATTTCGGCGACCCGCGCGTAGTGCTCTGCGGGCCAGCGTTTTGCATCACCAAACTCCGCACCCGGGCACAGACCGAGAATATGACCTGTCTGTTGGAGTCCCAGTTTCTCAAGCAATTGTGCCTGATTCGCCAGGTCGACCTTTAACTGTGGGTAAGTGATCTGCGGCTGCGGTGCATTCACCGGCACCCCCAACGCAACAAACCGATCGATCATGCGCGGCAGCCGCTTTTTGTCCAACAACCGCATGTCATTAATCAGCCCGAATCGATACTCACCGCGAAACCCAGTCCGCAGCGGAATATCCGCTAACCAGGGGACCAAGGCTGATTTCAGGGAGTTAGGTAACACGATGGCCTGTTGGTAACCTGCAGACTTCAAACCTTTAGCGCTGGCCTTGCGATAATTCCACTGCAACTGACCGTGACCCACATTAAATTCAATCGCCTGGTCGACTTCCGGCATGCGAGTGACCAACGCCAGGGTGGCCGGTGGCGCCAGCACATCGATGGCCATCGACGGCCGACGTTGTTTGAGGAGTTTATACAGGGTCTGGGCCATCACCATATCGCCAACCCAAGCCGGGCTGACGACGAGTAAACGCTGGTTAGTCTCTGGCATAAGGCACCAACGATGCAGGCATAGCGGCAGCACTGCGGCGACCGCCGAATGCACGAATCGGCCTCACCTCTAGGGCGGTGCCGGTAAAATTTCTGTCAGCGGCGAAGAGATCAGCCATTGCGCTTCGGTCCTGCCTGAAAAATCTGTAGATGCCGCTATTCTACACAGACTCTTCTATCGGGACTATGGCAATGGGGGCAATGGGGGCAGGCAATGGGGACAATGGGGACAATGGGGACAATGGATCTATGCTAATGGGACCAATGCTTAGACCGTGGGTTGCGTCATGCAACGTTGCCAGATATCGACGACGCCATCTCGGTACTGATTCAGCTGTTTGAAAGACGACATCTCACCGCCCAACCATTGATAATGCACCGCCGAACGGTACGCTAGGTAAGCCTCGTGTAGTAGCTTTTGATCAGCCGCGCTAAATACGCCAATCACTTCGAGAGCCTCTAACAAGCGCACCTTATCAGACCAGCGAGCGACCTCCGGATGCTCGTGAGAAAGAGCCAACACCCAAAACTGTACCATAAATTCAATATCGACAATCGCGCCAGCGCCGTGTTTCAAGTCAAATCCTGAGACAAGCACCGCATCACCTGATTCAGATTCCAGGCCCCCTCTTCCCCGCGCAGTGGCTTCTGCTGATTCACTGTCCAGATGAACTCGCATTTTCTCGCGCATACTCACGACTTCATGAAGTAACTGTGCGCGGTCCCGTGGCCGCTGAAGGATCTCCGCGCGCAGGTCATCAAACTTGACTCGCAAAGCCGGGTGACCGGCGACGAACCGTGAGCGCACTAACGCTTGGTGCTCCCAGGTCCAGGCAACCTCCTGCAGATATCGCGCATAGGCACCAAAGGTGCTCACGAGCGGGCCCTTGTTGCCCGACGGGCGCAAACGCAGGTCAATCTCATAAACTGTGCCGAAGCGCGTATAGCGGGTCAAAATATGGATAATTCGCTGCGCCAGGCGATGAAAGAAGACTCCGTTATCGATCGACTTTGCGCCATTCGTCACGCCTTGCTGATCCACATCCACCAACATGACCAGGTCAAGATCTGAACCATAACCCAATTCAAACCCCCCTAACTTGCCATAGGCAATAATCGCGAGCCGGCAGCCCTGGGGCACATTGTCACTGTCACAGGGTTCGCCAAAGCGCTCGACCATACTCTGCCAGGCCAGTTCGATAGCCTGATCCAGAACGACTTCCGCAATTGTCGTTAAGGCATCCGACGCCTTCATCAAAGGCAGCATGTCTGACAACTCCAGCACGGCGACTTTGAGCACCGCACCCGTCTTAAATTGACGGAGTAAATCCATTTGCAACTCCAGATCGTTCACTTCCGCGGTCGCAATCTGTTCTCGAAGCTCACGGGCTAATTGCGTTTTGTCAAAGACCGCCTCATGGGTCTGACGATCCGACAATTCATATAATAGTATTGGCATCTCCGCCAGATGATCAGCCACCCAAGAGCTCATCCCGCACAGATTGGTCATCCGCTTGAGCGCATCCATGTTTTCTAACAAGTAGACAATATATGTACTGCGACGAGCAATCTGTTCAATGATCGGCAATAGTCGCGCGAGAGTCTGGTCCGGATCCTTTTCCCGCGCCGCGAAGCTCATCACAATGGGCATGAGTCGATCGAGACGCTCAATGCCAATTTCCTGCATGTCATGAACTTTCATTCGTCGACTAAGATCTTGCAAATTTTTGACCACTTCGTTGGCCCGAAGAAAGCCATACTCCGTCAAAATATCCAAGCCATCTTCCATTTCTGGCTCACGCCAGATCTTCGCCCAAAACAAACGATCTGTCTTGGACGACTCTCCCTCGGCATTATTCGAGGACATAAACCGGGAGAAAATCGCGGTCACATTGTCACGATAGCTAGTCAGCGCCAAATAGTACTCTGGGTAATTTGAATACCCCATGGCTATCGCCAAACGTTGTTGCGAGAGCATGGCCGATGGCAATCTCTGCGTCTGACGATCTTTCTCTGCCTGAATGACATGTTCACTATTACGCAAAAAACAGTAGGCTTCACGCAACTGGTGAACTTCCTCGGTAGGCAAAAAATCTCCAGCGGCAATTAGCGTCATCGCATTGAGTATTTGCCGCTCCTGCAATCGGCTTTCACGCCCGCCCCAGATCAGCTGCAAAGCCTGAATAATAAATTCAACCTCACGAATTCCGCCAGGACCCAGCTTCACATCATCCAGCATATCTTTACTGGCGACTTGAGCATTAATCATATGTTTCATTTCACGTAGAGATTCTATCGCGCCATAGTCTAAATGTTTGCGATAAATGAAAGGTTTAAGCCAGCTCAAAAATTGTTGACCGAATTTCAAATCTCCCGCCGCAACCCGAGCCTTTACGAATGCATAGCGCTCCCAGTCACGTCCTTGCTCATAGAAATATTTTTCCATAGCTGAGCGATTAAGAATCAACGCTCCGCTTTCACCATAAGGCCGCAGACGCATATCAACTCGAAAGACGAAGCCATTGGCAAGATTCGCGTCTAAAGATCGAATAATGTCGCGGCTGGTTCTAACGAAAAACTCTTGATTGGTGAGCTCACTTGTGGCGGATTTCACCATGCCTGATTCGTCATAGAGAAAAATTAAATCAATATCAGATGAAACGTTCAACTCACAGGCACCAAGTTTACCCAGCGCCAGAACAGCCATCTGTTGAACCTCACCGCTCTCAGCACCGATGGGCAGACCGAACTTTTGGCAATTTTTCGCGTAATGTACTCGCAGTGACGCCGCAATGCAGGCATCAGCCAAATGGGATAGATCAGCCGTGGTTTCCTCGAGAGTGGCCCGCCGAGTTAGGTCTCGAAATATAATCCGAGTCATGGCCCGTTGCCGGCACTGCCTCAATCCCGCATCAAGATCGTCTAGGATTAAATTTTTGAGCTGACTCTGATAATGGCTAGCACTGTAGGATTGCTCCAACTCTCCACTATTCATCAACGCTTTGATCATGTCGATATCACGAACTAATTGCTGCCT
>DGOD01000318.1 GCA_002389265.1 Gammaproteobacteria bacterium UBA4475 | reverse complement strand
CAAAGGATCAAAACCCAGATACTGGACTAATGGCAAGGTGATACCGGCGGCTGCAGCAATAGCAAATTTATCTGCCATACCCCACAGGGCCATAAACAGAGCGCCTCGTTGTTCGCCGCTCTCCAGCGTGTCTTGGTCAATGACGTCGGCGGCCATTGATGGCGCAAGAATGGCGTTGGCCGGCGCCAGTATGCCTGTAAAAAAATTCAACACGATATACCAGACATAGTCGCCCGGCTGGAACAACAGCACCAGGCTAAAGATCGCGCTGGAAATCAGAGACGAGACAGCCAACAGCCGATGTTTATTAAATCGTGGGGCGATGGCCATGATCAAGGGTGTGCCGACAAACTGACCGATGAGGTAGCTGACAATGATAATGGGCCACTGGCTCGCATCGGCCAACAAATAAAGTGTCACAAAGAAGATGAACAGGGTGTTGATGGAGTTCCAACCGATAGCGCCAAGGACGTTCGCTATCAGTAGGCGCCTGAAGGCCTGGTTTTGCAGAATCAATCGGAAACCCTTTTTCAGGTTAACGCGCTCCGTCTGTTTGAAGCGCGGTTGGGGAACATTCAGCAACAGGTAAGGGACACTGATAAACAGAAAAATAACCGACGACCAGGCCAGAACGCGCAACATAGGTTGCAGACTGCCTGGGGTCTCCGGGGCAAGGCTGGTGAAGCCCACGCCCGCCAGCCCCACGAGAATCAATGGTGCGGCGATGGCCACCAGTGAACCGACGATGCCGCCCCAGGTACGCGCGCCGGTGATGCGGGAACGTTCATTATAGTCGCTGGAGATTTCCGCGATCCAGGCGGTCAAGGGTATGCCGATGAGGGTCCAGCCAAAATACAATAAGGCGACAGCGAAAAACAGATACAGTGGCGTCGGAGTAAAGAAAGGATCAAATACGGCGATGACGGCCACCGACATGATGGGCATGCCGATCAGAATCCACAATCCTCGACGGCCGAATTTAGCGGGTGTGCGATCGGATAGGGTGCCAATTAAGGGATCCGTGATTACATCGGTAATTCGAGTGAGCATGATGATGACGCCGATCATGGACAGACTGATGCCGAATTCTGAGGCGTAATAAGGCGTGAGATATAGCCCTAGAGGCAATCCGCCGAGGGACAGTGGCAGATTCAAAAATGCAAAGGCGAACAGTGTCTTGTTACTGAGTTTCAAGTGAGCATTCCTATAGATTCTGCAGCGCCTAAGCCTAGCATGATGCAGTCCATGAGGGGTCAAGCATCTGCGAACGTCTAGACCCACGTATCGCAGCCAATCTATGGGTCGGCGCGGGCCTTGAGAACCCGAACCCGAACCGCTTCAAGCTGGTCGGTGTCGGTAAATTGCCAGCCGCTGTCGAGTTGACCCTGGGTGCTCGGTGCTAATTGCGCCACAGACAGAATAGTTTGCATCGGTTGGCCATTAACCCGCACGCTGAACTCGATGCTGAGGTTCCTCAGCTTCAGGTTGGTACGGTTGAGTATCGTCGCGATCAGACGGCCAGATTCGGTCATGGCGGGTTCAGCACTAATATACAGACCCGGATTATCTTCAAGATCGAGCTGCATAAAGGCCATGCCGGTCGCTGTGCCGAGGCTGCCGCCAGCACCCATCGCGGCCTGGAAGTAACGTTTGGCATTGCTTAGGTCACCGTTAGCAAGGGATATTTGGCCGAGTTCGTTGCTGGCCAAGGCGGTAGGTAATAGTTTGATGCTCTGCTCCAGGTCGACACGCGCTGCCTGGGCATCGCCGAGCTTGGCGCGCGCCAAGCCTCGGCCTAGATGATACCCAAAATAAGCGCTATCTTTTTTCAGCGCGGTGGAGAAGGCGGCAACCGCTGCCGGGTAGCGGGCCTGAGACAGTAAAATCTCGCCCTTCAAGCCATCAAAACGGGCTTCCTCGGGGACCTTCTCTATGGCCTGATGGATAACCTTTGTGGCTTCCTCAAGTTGATTCTTCGCTACGAGCTCAGTCGCTTTGTCGAGTAGTTGGTAAGCGGGCAACCGATCTTTCAATGGTTTGATGCGGGTTTCATACTGCGCTTGGTTGATTTCACCTGTGGTGTTGAGTGCTTGCGCCGTCGTCTTATTAGCGGCGACTCGGTCGGGTGATGGCGGGTGGCTGGCGAACAGGCCTTCGAGCCAGCTCGATTCGTGGCCAGCGGACAGTTGCACAAATGTTTCTTGTAATCCGATCGCTGCACTCGGGTCATAACCCGCTCGAGCCATATATTGCATTCCATAATAGTCGGCCTCTAATTCAGCGTCGCGGCCATATCGAGTGGTGACCAGTTGCGCGCCAATTTGGGCGCCGCCGACAATATAGTTAGCGTAGTGAGAGTCAGCCGCCGACAGTGCAGTAGCCATAACGACACCTTGCAGTAGCAGGCCGCGCTGCATGGCATTTGCGCCATGGCGGGCAGCGGCATGAACGATCTCGTGGCCCAGTACTGCGGCTAGTTCTGCCTCGTTATGTAATTCAAGTAGCAGGCCGCGATTGACAGCGATCTTACCGCCGGGCAAGGCCCATGCATTAGGAACGGAATTGTTGAGAACGACAAATTCATAGGGCAACTGTCGATCGCTGACCGCCGCCAGCCGTTGGCCAACCGCGTTAACATAACGGCTCAATTCGGGATCAATCTGAAAAATGCCGCCCTGGGATTGCTGCGCTGGTCCGTATTGTTCTGCGCCGATAGCCAATTCTTGGTCTTGGGTCACTAACGCCAGTTCACGTTTGCCCGTTACGGGGTTGACGGCGCAACCGCTGATCAAAAACAGCAGCAGTAAGGCGGCAGTAAACCGTCGAGTAAGCATCATAGTCATCCTTTCAATGAAACTTGGGTTTGAATCTGGGAGCGAGTGCTCATACTATGGAAAGATGAGCATTTTGAAAATAGATTCCATTATCGATCGGCTTGACCAGCATCAACCTCTGTTGCAGGAAATTGTGCCCGGCACTCGTGAAGCGGCAGTTGCCGCTATTTTACGGCCAGGTCCGCAGCCAGAGATGTTGTTTATTCTGCGGGCCAGCAAGGATGGCGACCCTTGGTCTGGACATATGGCCTTTCCTGGCGGTCACCGTGAGTCGAGTGATGCCTCGCTGCGGGCCACTGCGGAGCGTGAGACGTGGGAAGAGATCGGTCTCGACCTGACGCAGCATGGGCGCTATCTCGGTCAACTTGATCAGGTGCGAGCGAATCCACGGGGTCGAAATATTGATATGGTAGTCACGCCGGTGGTTTACATCTTGGAAAATCCGGATGTTGTGATGACGCCGAATTATGAAGTGGCGGATATTCTTTGGGGGTCCTTGCGAGACATGCATACGGGCGATTCTCTCACCCAGCGCCAGAGTATTGTGGGTAATCGATCCCAGGCATTCACTGGTTACCAGGTGGGAAATGAGGTTGTCTGGGGTTTGACCCTGCGGATGCTGGATCACTTCTTTGGCTTGCTGGATCCCACCTTCAAGCCGCGAGGGCTTGAAGGTTAGGGGTGTCGTCCAGCTTATGGCTGTTTGAGATACTGGCTATA
>DGOD01000028.1 GCA_002389265.1 Gammaproteobacteria bacterium UBA4475 | reverse complement strand
GTCCGATAAGTCTCGAACAATATCCAGAAAGGCCGTGCCCGGTATATGTGCCTGTTGATAATCATCGAAGCCCGATACGGCGTTGTAACCGTGTGCACTCGGGACCAAACTAATGGTCACGTCAAACAACCGCAGGCGACTGGGATTGTTTGCGATGGCTGTGTCGAGGTCAGCGGTAGAGATAAGGTAATCAGGCTTGGCGTAATTCATGGTCATGAACTCAATGGTTAGAAATTAAAGTGGAGTGATCAAAAAACTAGCTACCGCGTTTTTTGCGATAGCTGACTTTATGCTGAACGTTGGGCTACTTCCGCTTGCAGGCCTGCGCGGTTGTCACCATGGCTCAAGGACACCAGACGGCTAAGCTCTGTCAGGCTGCGGCCCGATTCCTGCTGTAAGTCATTAAAAAATTGTTGGGTTCGACTCAGGGCCGACTTGGTATTGATGCCGGTTTCTATGATCTTGGCCTCTCGCAGGTAAGCCTCAACATCACGGGTTAGTAAAAACGTATCTTTGCCGAGCGCGCGTAATGCATAGGGGCCGATATTGCCGCCCAAGCGGCTACCGTGTTTCTTCAAGTATGCCCAGAGTCCGACGATGTCATCGCAGGGCCAGTCGGCAATAAAGGCGGCAAAGCTGCATTGGTGGTGGCGGCGAGTCAGGTCGATCATCAGGGCGTTTTCGCGAATGGCCCAAACCTTTCGATAGTTACGAATAATACGTTGGTCGTGGGCGCGCTGTTCTAACATCTCATCGGGCATCATCAACAATTTGTCGATATCAAAGCCCCAAAACAGCAGTTCGAAGTTATCCCACTTAGCCTCTACAACGCGCCAGACAAAGCCAGACTGGAAGACTTTTTTGGTGAGCGCTGACAGGTAAGTGGCATCGGGAATAACTTTGAGTTGCGGGCCAGACAAAGGCCCTACCAACAAAGACTCAAGCTGAGCCTCGCTGCCCTTGCGCCGGCAAGCGATATCGTAAATATTTTGATAAGTTGGCACGGTTCCTTCCTGTCTCTGTTCTGAAGTTTGCAGTAATGCGGTGCTGTATTAGCCATCAATGCCTAGTTGTGTCTTGATGTACTGGCCAACGGCTTTGTAATCGGCTTTGCCATTTGCGGCCCGGCCTAATTGATCAATAACGAAGACGTGCTTCGGGCACTTATAGGCCGCCAGTGACCGTCGAATGAAGACGTTGAGTTCGGCTTCGTCTAAAACCGCCTCGTCAGCCAGTTCTACGGCGGCGGTGACCGCTTGGCCCCATTTGTCATCAGGGACACCGACCACCAGGGCATCTTTGATAGCGGGATGAGTCTTGAGGACTTCCTCGACTTCTTCGGGGTACACCTTTTCGCCAGCAGTATTAATACAGACACTGCCTCGGCCTAGCAGTGTGATGGTGCCGTCGGCGGCCACCTGGCACCAGTCGCCGGGTATAGAATAGCGCACGCCGTTAATCTCTGGGAAGGTTTTGGCGGATTTCTCCGGATCCTTATAGTAGCCCCGGGGTATGCCGCCACAGCGAGCCACAAAGCCAGGTTCTTCGCTGCCGGGCGTGATTTCTCGGTGGTCCTCAGAAAAGACTCGAGTGAAGTCGCCGATGGCGAATTTAGCGACCGCAACGCCCTGGTCAGCAGTAGTCACAGATTGGCCAAAGCCGATGGCTTCTGAGGCGCCAAAGGAGTCAACGAGACTCATTTGCGGGTTATGCTTGAGCAATCCCTGTTTGATCTCGGGGCTCCACATGACGCCAGAGGAAATGATGACCAGTAGGGACGACAGGTCATAGGCGCCTGGGTTTTGCTCCAGTGCCTGCAGCAGAGGGCGACCAAATGCATCACCGACAATCGCCATGGAGGTGACCTGTTGGTCCTGGACTGTTTGCCAGATCTGCTGCGGGTCAAAATGAGCGCTGCCGATGGTGACCACTGTGCCGCCACGGGCGAGAGTGCCCAGGGCTGTAAGCAAGCCCGTGCCATGCATCTCTGGGCAGACAGGCATGCCTCGGTTGTTGGCAGTTGCCGCCAGAATATTAGCCACATGTTCCTCAAGATTGGCGGGTGCAGCAATGTCCTGGTCGACGACGGCGCCACCACCACCAGCAGTCCAGATGTCCTCATGGGCCCACATGACGCCTTTGGGCATGCCGGTTGTACCACCGGTATAAATGAACAACAGGTCATCCCCTTGTCTTTTAAGGTTCAGGGGACTGCCGTCGCCGGTAGTGGCCAGTGCTTCATAAGATTTCACTGGGCTATCTGCGCCAGCGTGAGTCATATCAGCGCCGGGGTGGCCGTCGTCCACCTGCACCCATAACAGAACATTCGGTAAACGGCGTCTGAGGACTTCGACCTGGGGTGCGAACTCCGCGGCAAAGACCACGATACGAGCGTCAGAATTGTCGATGATGTACCACAGTTCATCCTCCACATACCGAAAGTTGACGTTGACATGGGTTAAGCGGGCTTTGAAGCAGGTTGTCAGCGTTTCCATATAGGCGGCATGATTACGCATATAAAACGCGACCTTGTCGCCGGTTTTGGCACCAGCCTGAAGAAAATGTCGAGCCAGGTTGTTTGCCCGTTGGTCCATTTGCTGCCACGTCAGCACCCGCCCATCGTGAATCAATGCCGGTCTGTCCTGCGGCAATGCCGCGGCGATGGCTTCAAACATATCCCCATAATTCCAGACCATGTTGGCTCTCCTGTTGTTGTTTAGCTTGGAGGATAGGGTAAGACAGTCAGGGACAGGTTGTACAGCATTGTTACGCTTCGGCACAGGGACTGGGGATGAGGCCTTACAGGTTGCAAGAGAAGCTACGAGAGATGCTGAGAGCCCCATAAAAAAACGCCCGGCGTGCCGGGCGTTTAAGCTTGTCTGCTTGAACCCGACCCGCTAGGTATTCCACTGGCCGCTAGGTATTCTGCGGGCCGCTAGGTATTCCACTGATAGGCGGACAGCAGGCCGATGGGCGTTAGAAATTCACACGATCGGTGATAGCGCCGTCCACATTCAGATTGATCCCTGTGGTGAACGCCGATCGCTCGCTCGCCAGGAAGACGACGGCATTGGCCACATCGAATGCCGTTGCCATTCGGCCAGTGGGGTTTCTAGCCATTGCGCCCTTGAACATCTCCGGGTTATGTTTCTCAATCGTCTGCCAGATA
>DGOD01000133.1:1308-36448 GCA_002389265.1 Gammaproteobacteria bacterium UBA4475 | reverse complement strand
TGAGTCGCAAATCATTTGGTCGAGCGGTTTATTCATAGCAGCGGTGCCGCCAGCGCCTATTCGATATTCTGGATCTGTTCGCGCATCTGCTCGATAATCACCTTGAGGTCAACAGCCTGAATGGAGGTATTGGCGGCAACTGCCTTGGATGACAGGGTATTAGCCTCTCGATTGAGTTCCTGCATCAAAAAGTCCAGCCGTCGACCGATGGCGCCGGATTCACGCAGCGTGGATCTCACTTCTTCGATATGGGTGTCTAGACGATCCAGCTCCTCGGCGATATCTGACTTCTGGGCGAGATAGACCAATTCTTGTTCCAGACGATTGCCGTCGACTTCGAGCTTTAACTCCATGAGCCGTTCCTCGATGCGCGCCCGTTGCCGTGCGTTAATCACCGGCGCGTCAGCACGGACGATATCGGTTAATTGTTGGAGTTCCGTGAGCTTATCTTCAATGATCTGCTGTAATTCGCTCCCTTCCCTGGCCCGCATGGCGGTCAAGTCGGCGAGCGCCTGGACAAACAGGCTCTGGATTTGTGCAACCAGGTTTTCGTCGTCGACTGCGGCGGTTGCCATGATGCCCGGAAACTTGAGAATATCGAGTGAATTCAGGGGTGAGTTGGCCCCCATGATACGGCTGATTTCGTCAAGCGCATTGCGCAGTTTGTGCACCTGGGCTTCATTAATAGTGAGGGGGCCCGATTCGGTACCTTCCGTATTGATCTTGAGCAGGCAGTCGACCTTGCCGCGAAACAGGCTTTGTTTGAGCAGATTGCGCAGGTCGCCCTCTAGGGCGCGCAAATTATCTGGCACCTTGAAGCTGTGGTCCAAATACCGGTGATTTACCGATCGAATTTCCCAGACAATACTGTTGGCCTCACGTCGAGCAAAGGCGGTCATGCTTTGAGTCATAATGAATAATGCCTGCAAGTGCTTATTAGTGGCTGACCAGTATAATGGAGTTTCATGCATAGATGATTGTTTATAGGAAATACCCATGACGACTGACTCTGTACAACGGCCTGCGGGCCGTGCGCTGGATGCCTTGCGCCCCGTGACCATCGAGCGCGGCATCAATAAACATGCGGAGGGCTCGGTCATGATTGCCTTTGGTGATACTCGAGTGATCTGTACCGCATCCGTTGCCAAAGGCGTGCCGTCATTCTTGCGCGGCTCGGGCCAGGGCTGGATTACCTCTGAATATGGCATGCTGCCCCGTTCGACGAACACCCGCATGGATCGAGAAGCGGCAAGGGGCAAACAGGGCGGTCGAACCGTCGAAATTCAACGTCTCATTGGCCGATCTTTGCGCACTTGCGTTGACATGAAACGCCTCGGCGAATATACCATTCGTATCGATTGCGACGTGATCCAGGCTGACGGTGGCACGCGCACGGCATCAATTACGGGTGCCTGTGTGGCGCTGTATGATGCAATTCGGCAAATGAAGTTGGCGCACAACCCATTTCAGCAATTTGTCGGTGCCGTCTCTGTTGGCATTGTTGATGGGCGGCCAGTACTGGATCTTGAATACACCGAAGACTCCCGCGCCGAGACAGACATGAATTTGGTGATGGGTGAGGATGGCCGGTTTATCGAGGTTCAGGGTACTGCAGAAGGTATCCCCTTCTCGCGCGCTGAGCTGGACGACATGTTAATACTGGGAGACAAGGGCATCAACGAACTGATCACACTACAAAAAGCTGCACTTGAGGTTGCTTGATGGAAGATTATCAGACTAGATTTCTTGAATTCGCCATTGAGCGTGGTGTCTTGCGGTTTGGTGAGTTCACCCTGAAATCAGGCCGAGTAAGCCCGTATTTCTTCAATGCTGGGCTTTTTAACACGGGGGCTGCCCTGAGCGAGCTCGCTGATTACTATGCGGCTGCGCTGGTGGACTCGAAACTAGACGTTGATTTGTTGTTTGGTCCGGCTTACAAGGGTATTCCGCTGGTCAGCGCCACAGCTATCGCCCTGCAGCGCAATTATCAGCGCGACTACCCCTTTGTATTTAATCGAAAAGAAGCGAAGGCTCATGGTGAGGGTGGGCTTTTAGTGGGCTCGCCCCTCGCGGGTAAAGTCATGATTATTGATGATGTTATTACGGCAGGCACCGCGATACGCGAGGTGATGAGCGTGATTGCCGAGTCTGACGCGAGAGCGGTTGGGGTTCTGGTTGCCATTGATCGTCAGGAGAAAGGTCAAGGCGAGCTGTCTGCGATTCAGGAGGTTGAGCGTGACTATGGCGTTTCTGTCATCAGCGTCGTAAAGTTTAGTGATATAACGTCGTTTCTGGAAGGCAGGCCAGAATTTGCACGGCAACTCGGCGATATGCGCGCGTATCAAGATCGATACGGTGTTGCTTATTAAGTTTAGTTCGGCAGGACGATAACTTCAAAGCGAGTAATGACACGGATGTTAAAAACGATTTCTCCAAGGCTCGGGCTCTGGTTCGGCCTACCGTTGCCTGAATGTCCTGGCTTGGCTTTTGTCAGGATTAATATACTGCTGGGCGCACTTGTGGCGATGCCGGCGGCGGCGGAGCTGTATAAATACAACAATGAAGATGGCGTGACGGTCTTGGATAGCCACGTTCCTGCACGTTATGTAAAAGATGGTTATACGATTTTAAGTCTGGATGGCAGAGTCTTGGAGGTTGTTGGGCGAGCCCTTAACGAACAAGAGATTCGTCAGCGGGATCAAATGCGAGCGGCAAACGCGATCAAAGATCGCCACGACCTAGAGCGCCAGCAGGCAGATCAGAATTTACTGCGAATTTATGCCACACCTGAAGATGTTATACGCGCGCGGGATACTAAGTTGGTGAGCGTCCGGGCGTTTATTGCCTCGAGCGAGACCAACTTGCAAGGGTTGCAGCTCCGCAAGCAAAACATAGAGATGGAGCTGGCGGACCTTGAGCGCAGGGGCGGTAAAGTGGCCCCAGAAAGGATCGAATTTATGCATAACTTGGTGCTGCGTATTCAGCAGCTGGAGGGCGAGATCTTCGACAAAGGCCTGGAATTGGTACAGCTGAGTGAGACCTACGCGGCTGATTTGCAGCGGGTTCGCGAATTGCTGGATAATGCGCCCAGAAGCTAGGCACTATTGAGCGTCTGGCGCGAGCCCACGGCCATTGGCGTATGGAAATATAGCGCCACTGATGGCTTGCCACTGAACTTCCCAGCCATCCGTGGGCCGTCGGCTGAAATTACTACGGACAAACTGGCTGATTCGGCCTTCCGCTGTGGCCATCATCAGATTTGCAGCAGCTTGTGTTTCCATCAGCGGCCGCTGCCCTTCACGCATCTCTGCCTCACGAAGCACCTGTTTGAGTTGGGTCTCAAAACGCTCAAAAAATTGCGCGACTCTGGACCTCAGGCGATCAGTCTCGCCTGCTAAGGGGTCACCCGTTAGGATGCGAGTGATGCCTGGGTTGCGTTCAGCAAATGTCAGCAACAGATAAATGCTTTGCCCACACTGGCGCTCCGCGGAGGGTTCCTCAGCCAGGATAAGAGAAATTCGCGAAAATATGGTGTCTTCGATAAATTCAATAAGACCATCGAACATCTTGGCTTTACTCGGGAAGTGACGATAGAGCGCGGCTTCAGAGACACCCACCTGCTTAGCCAGACCTGAGGTCGTGATTCGCCCTCCCGGCGTTTCCTCAAGCATCGTGGCAAGGGCCTGTAATATCTGATCTTTTCTTGAGACTTTGTTTACATCTGACATCTTAAGCTACCAGTCCTTAATCCATTGTTCGATGGATCTATTGTTCTATTGAACGATTAAATCCAAGCGCAGGCGCAAAGCTTGCTTACCGGCCCGGGTTTGCCGTGTTGCGAGAAATCAGTGTGCCAACGCCTTCGTCCGTTAAGACCTCAAGTAGTACCGCATGGGCGACTCTACCATCGATAATGTGGGAGCTGCGAACACCATTTTTGACTGCGTCGAGGGCACATTCTATCTTCGGCAGCATTCCGCCGCTGATGGTGCCATCCTTGATGAGTTCCTCGACTCTCTCGGCAGTTAATCCAGACAACAGCTGTCCTTGCTTATCTTCCAAGCCGGCGACGTTGGTTAGCAGCACCAGTTTTTCAGCATTCAGCGCTTCGGCAATCTTGCCGGCAACGAGGTCAGCGTTGATATTGTAGGTCTCATTGTCGGCGCCCACACCGATGGGGGCGATGACGGGAATGATATCGCTGGCGACGAGTAGATCTAATATTGTGCGGTCAATCGACACGACTTCGCCCACCTGGCCGATATCGATAATTTCAGGTGCCGTGAGGTCTACTGAAGCTCGCTCGATGAACATTTTTCGTGCTCTGATTAACGTCGCATCTTTACCAGTCAAGCCGATCGCCTTGCCACCACTTTGATTAATCAAGCTGACGATTCCCTGGTTGACGGTGCCGCCAAGCACCATCTGAACCACATCCATCGTTTTACTGTCGGTGACGCGCATGCCGTCAACAAAACTTGACTCTATGTTGAGTGCTTTGAGTACCTGGCCTATTTGTGGTCCGCCCCCATGTACGACGATGGGATTGATGCCCACTAACTTCATCAGGACAATATCTTGGGCAAACTTGCGTTGTAATTCATCGTCAATCATGGCGTTTCCGCCATATTTAATCACGACTGTTTTACCGGTAAAGCGTTGGATATAGGGTAACGCCTCGGTTAATACCTTGGCGACATTCATGGCTGCGTCGCGAGACAATGTCATTGCGTTGGTGTTCCTTATAGATTGTAACTAACGATAAATCGATGGGGCCACTAAAAATTCAGGCTTGGATCGATGTTCTGTAGCTGTTTCCTGAATAACGATCGAATGCGATCGAGACTCTCTGTACTATCTGCTTCAAATCTCAATGTCAGGTATGGTCCGGTATTAGACGCTCTCACAAGGCCCCAGCCATCGACGTAGTCAACTCTGATTCCGTCAATTGTTGTGATTGTTCCATTATCGAAATTACCATTGCTGACAATGTTCTCAATGATAGAAAATTTATCGGCCTCACTAACAACAACCTTCAGCTCTGGCGTGGAAATGCTCTTCGGAAATTCTGCCATTAGCTCGGCAAGGCCCGTGTTCTGTGACCCAACAATTTCTAGCAGGCGCGCACCCGCATAAATACCATCATCAAACCCGTACCAGCGTTCACCGAAGCAGATATGGCCAGAAAACTCGCCGCCCAGTGCTGCTTCCGTTTCTGCCATTTTCTCCTTTAGGTAGGAGTGGCCACTGCGGCATACGATAGGCCTGCCGCCAAACCCGCTGATGACACCGCTGAGGTTCTTTGTGCACTTTACGTCATAGACGACATCTGAGCCAGGGTTGCGGGACACCACATCTTTGGCAAACAGCATGAGCAGTTCATCTGGTGGCACAATGTTGCCGTCACTGGTGACGGCAACCATGCGATCGCCATCTCCATCAAGGGCAATGCCTAGGTCAGCATTTTGCGTTTTCACTAACAAGATTAGGTCCTGGAGGTTCTCGGCAATACTCGGGTCGGGATGATGGTTAGGAAAACTGCCATCTATATCGCAATACAAGGGAATGACTTCGCAGCCAAGGTTGACATAAATTTCCGGGGCTATTTCGCCAGCGACACCATTACCGCAGTCGACCACGATGCGCATTGGCTTCGCGACAACAATATCGTCGCTAATGGCATCCAGATAATCGTCGGTGAGATTCCTTTGCTGTAAACCGCCTTTGCCTTGGTGAAAATCCTTTCGCTCGAAACGATGATAGAGTCTTAAGAGGTCTTCTTCTGTGAGTGACCGATCGTTGAAGACAATTTTGAAGCCGTTGTACTCTGCTGGATTGTGACTGGCAGTGACCATGACACCGCTGTGGGTCTCCGTGTTATGAGTCCCGTAATAAAGCACTGGCGTTGGCACGGTGCCAATGCTGATAACGTCGACACCAGTAGCTAAAATGCCGTCTATCAGCCGAGCCATAACATCAGGGCTGGAGAGCCGACCATCGGCACCAACCAATAAAGCGTGCTCACCGATGTCGATGGCCTCCGAGCCGATGGTGCGACCGATATCAAAGATAACGGCCGGTGTCAGCGTTTCATCGATAATGCCCCGGATATCATAGGCACGAAAAATAGTCCGTAATGACTCGTCAGATGGCTCCTCGAGCAGATTCTCGGTACTCTTGGCCGGCGGTAACTCGATGTCTTGTTCGACGTTAACCGTGCGCATAGCCGGCAACGGTTCATCCAGATTACCGATGATTGGTTTGTTTGATGCAGTTGGTGGCGCAGGCTTATGCGGGGTTGAGTGCTCGATAGTCGGCTTACAGCTGATGGATGCAAGGCGGCTGTCGAGGGCTAAAAGCGTCGGTAGATGATAGATCTTGGTGGGTTCAAATTTGCCAGCAGCCAGACCATCGATCTGATTGGACAACAGGTCTACATCACTGATCAGTAATCTCAAAAACCTGTGAATGCCAATCAAGGTGCCTGCTAGGGCAATCAACAGGGCCACGATTAAGGGTAACAGGTAGGTCACCGGGTTAGCTGCAGATGCTTCGGTCAGCGTCGTATTGGGATAAAACTCCAGGGTCCAGTTGGCATTTCCCAAGGCCCGAGAGACAGGCACTCGGTCGGTAAGGTTGCCGACAACCGCGATTTCTGCCGGTGGTGCGTTATTCACTGACTGCATCAATCTCGCCGCACCGGCAGGGCGGCTATCGATTCCCTCATGAAGGGCTGCGATATCAAGATAGACAAATAAAATGCCCTGCGGCAGTGTGATTGATGGTTCGATGATGGGTGCCGCAATACCCAGGAGCCATCTGCCGTTAAGATTAATGGCTTCGGGATTGGCCATATGTCCTGTTTCGACCTGGTTCACCAGATCCAATGACGCGAAGGTAAAGAGTGGTGTGTTGTCAGGGTCAACTCGTGCCTCACCTGCGCGGAGTAGGCGGACCCACATGGCGTGGGGGATTGCGTCTTTGATTCTGGCTTCCTCCAGGGTGATCAGCGTTGAGTCGCCTTGGTCCAACAATTGAACGAGGCCGCGCTTCGACGCCAGGTCTTGGATCAGATGGGCTAGATGTTGTTGCTGATAGTTGGCGTTCAGTTGCAAGTAGTCTGCGGCGTCACTGATCATTTTTTCACGGTAGGTCTGGTTTGACTGGGGCTGAACAAGCACCAGGCTAAGCGTGGTTGCGATAATCAAAGCAAGGCTAAAGGCGATGGCGGGGAGTTTGCCAACAGCCAACAGCAGGTCTCTATGGTTGCTTTTCACCTGTGTACCCTCACTGTTGACCAGTAGAGCCAAAGCCGTCCGTACCACGTTGTGAATGGCTGAATTCTTCTACCAGCATTAATGGAGCCTGAATGACCGGAATCAGGACTAATTGTGCAATTCTGTCTCCCGGCGCAATCAAAAAGGTCGATTCGCTGCGATTCCAAAGGGAGATCATGAGCTCTCCCTGGTAATCCGAATCAATCAGTCCCACCAAGTTGCCCAGGACTATACCATGCTTATGCCCGAGCCCTGAGCGCGGCAATATGATGGCGGCATATTTCGGATCTTCGATGTAAATAGCCAGACCGGTGGGGATGAGTTCGCAAGCACCGGCGGCCAGTTCTAGTGTATCCGTCAGGCAAGCGCGCAAGTCCATGCCCGCAGAGCCGGGTGTGGTATAAGCCGGCAGTGGAATGGCGCCGCCCACCAGTGGGTTGAGTATTTTGACCTGCAATGCGTTCATATCGAAAGCTCCCGGGTATTGAGCAAGTCAGCAATGACCTGAATGATTTGAACTGAAACCTGACGTTTCGAGGCAATAGCGAGGGGCATGACCTTATCCTTCGAAATAATGGTGGTGCCATTGTTGTCGCTATTAAAGCCAATGCGGTTATCCGCTACGTCGTTGGCGACGATCAGGTCGAGACCTTTGCGGTTTAACTTTTCGCGGGCGTAGGCCAGCAGATTTTCAGTTTCGGCAGCGAATCCGACCAAAAATGGTGGTGTTGGCAAGGCCGCAACGCTGGCGATGATGTCGGGATTTTCGACCAATGTCAGCGTCATTGTTAGTGGCTCGGTTAGTGGCTCGGCGTCGTGTTGTTTTTTGATTTTTTGCACCGCTGCCGCCACCGGCTTGAAGTCGGCCACCGCAGCAACTCCGATAAAAATGTCGCACTCAGCGACGTTTTCCATGACGGCCGCATACATCTCGTCGGCGCTGACGACATTGATGACGGTCACTCGGTCAGGTACGGGCAGCGTGACTGGGCCCGAGATGAGCAGGACTCGCGCACCCGCCTCGACGGCCGCTTCAGCCAGTGCATAACCTTGTTTGCCCGAACTGTGATTGCTGATGTAGCGTACTGGGTCGATGGCTTCTCGCGTCGGGCCGGCAGTGATCATCACGGTTTTGCCCGTCAAGAGCTCGGAGGGGAAGAGCGCGCAGGTGTGGGTGACGATGTGGGCGACATCTAATAGTCGGCCTTGACCAGTTTCACCGCAGGCTTGCAGCCCCTCATCGGGGCCAAAAAAGATCACACCATTGCGACGTAAGCCCGCACAGTTTTCCTGCGTCGCGACGTTACCCCACATGGCCTGATTCATGGCGGGCGCGACAGCAATGGGGCAGGTGGCGGCAAGACACAGGGTTGTCAGCAAGTCATCTCCCCGTCCTTGTCGTAGTCCAGCGAGAAAATTGGCGCTGGCTGGCGCGACCAGTACCAGGTCGGCCCACCTTGCAAGCTCAATATGACCCATCACGGATTCGGTTTCGGTATCTAATAAATCTAAAGAGACCGGAAAGCCTGAAAGCGCCTGCATCGTCAGGGGCGTGATAAATTCTGTGGCCGCGTGGGTCATCACGACTCTCACCTCGGCGCCTTCATCCTGCAGGCGGCGAATCAATTCAGCGCCTTTATAGGCCGCGATACCGCCTGTGACGCCGAGCAAGATGTGTTTGTTTTGCAGATTTTTCATAGTGGCTTCAAATGTTGAATTGAGATAATCCAGGTAATCGGCTACTTGCAGAGTCCCTAACAACCTACAGGATGTTACGCAGGAAGCGGTGGCACCCGTAAAATTTACCGGCTAATTTCGGCAGGGCTAAAGATACCATTTTTCCTGCTGAAAGTGGGGGTAAGTGAACATTCACTTTCGGTGTTTGAAATGAAACCCAGGCTCGAGGTGAAATCGATGAAAGATCAGAACTGGCCAGTAACAGAGCGACCGCGAGAAAAACTGCTGGCCCGCGGGGCTGCGACGCTATCGGATACAGAGCTACTGGCTATTTTCCTGGGCACTGGCACGCGGAATAAGTCGGTGATGCAGCTCGCTGGGGAGTTGCTGCGACAGTTCCGTGGTGTTCGAGGCTTATTGGAGGCAGATCAGGCTCAGCTCCTCGGCGCAAGAGGCATAGGAGCGGCTAAAAGCGCCCAGCTTCGGGCTGCGCTGGAACTCATGGAACGCTACCTGCAAGCGGGCTTTGATCGTGGTGACCCCATGACTGATCCGGTGACCACTGGTCGATTTCTGAAAAGTAAGTTGCGAGGCTACTCACGGGAGGTGTTCGCCTGTTTGTATTTGGACAATCAGCATCGACTGATCCGTTACGAAGAGCTGTTCTTCGGTACGATTGACGGCGCGAGTGTCCACCCCAGGGAGGTGGTCAAGCGTGTTCTGTTTCATAACGCCGCAGCGGTGATCTTCGCGCACAATCACCCGTCCGGGGTGGCAGAGCCGAGTCAAGCGGACCAACGCATCACGGATCGGCTGAAAAGCGCGCTGTTGTTGGTGGATGTCAGGGTGCTCGATCACCTCATTGTCGGTGACGAGCAGGTGATGTCCTTCGCTAAGCGGGGTTTGCTCTAGCTTTGCGCCAGGTTCCTGCGCAGAAACATCAGCGGGATTACACGAATCTGTTTGAACTGCCATTCGCCATCTGGTATAAAGCACGGCTCTCACTGGCAGCCGGCATTTAGTTTGCGGTCGATGCTAAATTAGTCATTTTCAGATACTGGTTCCGGTTGTTTTGGCAATTAGGCTAGTAGTAACGAATTAAGGACGGATGACATGTCCCAGGTATGT
The DNA here is from genome assembly GCA_002389265.1 of Gammaproteobacteria bacterium UBA4475. Lineage (GTDB taxonomy): Bacteria > Pseudomonadota > Gammaproteobacteria > Pseudomonadales > Azotimanducaceae > UBA4582. The sequence continues at coordinate 26,366 of DGOD01000133.1, read as the reverse complement.
CAAGTAACCGGTAAAAGACCGGTAAGCGGTAACAATGTGTCTCATGCGAATAACCGCACCAAGCGACGTTTTTCCCCGAATATCCATGACCACAAGTTTTGGGTTGAAAGCGAAAACCGGTTTGTAAAACTGCGCGTTTCGGCCAAAGGCATGCGTATTATCGACAAGAAAGGCATCGACGAGGTCATCGCGACTATGCGAGCCGAAGGTCAACAGGTCTAACGAGGTGAACAAATGAGAGACAAGATTAAGTTGGTTTCCTCAGCAGGGACCGGGCACTACTACACAACCAGCAAGAACAAGAAAACCATGCCAGACAAGATGGAGATTAAGAAGTTTGATCCTGTTGTCCGTCAGCATGTGATATATAAAGAAGCCAAGATCAAGTAAAGCTGTTTCTGATACGGTCAGGTGGGGCTGTCACCTGTGACGCTCACCGACCGTGTCAACTTCAAGTTCCCCAGTTCGTCCTTGGATGCAAGCCATCCTGATTTCAAAAAGACCGTGGTGTGATCCTCTGTGATCAATGCGGGTCCGGTGAGTAAGCAGGCATCGGCCAACATGTCGCGCCGATAGATCGGTACCGGATTAGCTTCCCCCACGATTGCCCCATATACGGCTTCTCGGTGCTGCTGCGTCGCATTTACGGCTAGTGACGTTGGCAAGGTAAATGGTGGCCTAACAGCCTCTACATGCACCCTGAGATTCACCAATTCTACAGCCTTGTCGAGGGCGTGGCCGTAGAGCCGCGAATGCATGGCGTGAAAGTCAGCGATGGCGGTTGTGATATCGTGGTAGGCGATTGCGATAGAGAATGTCTGGCCGAGGTAACGCAGGTCCAGGTGATACTGGTGCTGCGTATGGATGATGCCTTCGTCTTTCAGTTCTCGCTGAGCGATCGTCAACAAAGCGTTCAATTCGGCCGTCAGAGCCTCATCATGCAACTGATGGAGTATGCCTTGGTGGGTCTTTACGAGTTCTCGGCCCGGTTGTGCGGCCAGCATACCGAGGGCAGAGAGCACGCCGCTGTTCAACGGGACAATAGCATCTGTCACGTCTAATGCGTCAGCTAAGTCGCAAATATGCAGGCCGCCAGCGCCACCGAAACTCATCAGCCTGAAGTCGCGAGGATCGTGACCCTGTTGTATGGAAATGACTCGCAGTGCCTGGATCATGCTTTCGTTGGCGATTCGGATTATGCCGAAGGCAAGCTCGGTCACACTAATCTGGAGCTGGTCTGCCAAGGGTTGTAAGGCGCTCGCGGCGGCGGACTTATCGAGTTGCATGCGCCCCCCCAGGAATGCATCGCTGCGCAAGCGGCCCAAGACCAGGTTCGCGTCAGTCACGGTGGGCGCGGTCCCACCGCGGCCATAACAGGCAGGCCCAGGATGGGCCCCGGCAGAAGCCGGACCGACCTGCAGCAAGCCGCCGGCATCAACAAAGGCAATGGAGCCGCCACCGGCGCCAATGGTGTGAATGTCGGCCATGGGGACCGCGACGGGATAGCTTGCGATCTTGCCTTGGTTAGTCAGACGAATTTCGCCTTCTAATAAAGCGACATCCGTTGAGGTACCGCCCATATCAAATGTCATCAGTCGTGGCTGGTGTGTCTGGTGACCGATAGCCAATGCTGCGGCGAGACCACCCGCTGGGCCAGAAAGCAGCAAATTAACGGCTCTTTCAGCGGCGACCTTCGCGCTGATGGTGAGCCCTGATGACTGCATGATAGCCAGGTTGGAGGGCGCCAGCGCGGCGCTGAGTGAATTCAGATAGGACTTTATCAGCGGCCCGATCCAGGCATTCAGCCAGGTCGTTATGCCCCGCTCGTATTCACGTTGTTCTGGCAAGATCAGAGATGAGCGTGAGACGAAGTAGGCATCGCGGAATCGCGCCTCGATCTGCAGTTCCTGCTCGGGGTCAAGAAAAGAGAACAGTAAATTGATCGCAATCGACTCTGGCTGCAGGATGGCGATCTGCTGTTCCAGTTCATCCAGATCAGCGGCGGTTAGGGGCTCGATGAGCACGCCTTGGGCATCTAGCCGTGTATTGACCTCTAGCAGCAGCTGCTCATCAAAGGGTATTTTTGGCTTGGCGGGTGTCAATTGATAGAGTTGTTGGCGTGTCTGGCGACCGATCAGCAGCACGTCCTTCAGGCCTGCGTTGGTAATGTAGGCGGTTCTGACGCCCTTGCCTTCCAGAGCCGCATTCGTGGCCACAGTGGTGCCATGGATAATCATGACCTGGCCGGCGGCAACCCGTGATTGCAGGCCCATCTCTTTAATGCCAGTCAAAATGGCATCCTGCGGCGCGCCTGGTGTGGATAGCACCTTATGGACACGGATGGTGGCTGCCTCGCGCAGAACGAAGTCAGTAAACGTGCCTCCCGTATCGATGCCGAGAAATGCCCTGGCCATAACAGTGCCTTATTAGTTCATCTATAGATGCGCACCGTATCCCAGGGACGGTATGCTACGCAATTGAAGAACTGCTGATTTATGTGAGATTTGTTATGCCCGAATTGCCTGAAGTAGAAACGACCCGTAAGGGCATCGAGCCCCATTTGCTTGGCCAGAAGGTTCGCTTGGTGCTGGTGCGTCAGGACCAGCTACGCTGGCCGATTTCCGCTGGCCTCGGACAGGCGGTGACGGGCCAGATGATTGATGCGGTGGAGCGTCGAGGCAAATATCTGTTCCTGGTGACCGCAGCCGGACGAGTCATGATTCATCTGGGCATGTCAGGTAGTCTGCGGATCCAATCGCCATCAGCGCCGCTTAAGACCCATGACCATGTTGACTTCGTCCTGGCGAATGAGCAGATCCTCCGATTTCATGATCCGCGGCGGTTTGGGTCAATATTTTGGCTTCCTGGAGAGAGTGATCACTCACTTCTTCGAAGTCTCGGACCTGAACCTCTGACTACGGCTTTTTCTGCCGCCTATCTGTTTGGCGTCTCCCGTGGTAAGTCAGTGGCCGTCAAAAACTTTCTGATGAACAGTCATATTGTGGTGGGCGTGGGGAATATCTATGCCAATGAGAGTCTCTACCTGGCAGGCATTCGGCCGGAAAAACCAGCGGGCAAAGTTAGTCTGGCACGTTATGCGCGGTTGGTAGATCGCGTTAAAGAGGTTCTTGCCAGCGCCATAGAGGCCGGTGGGACGACATTACGGGATTTCGTTCATGAGGATGGCTCGCCGGGCTACTTTAAGCAGTCATTGCATGTCTATGGGCGTGGTGGTGAGGCCTGTTTGGGCTGCGCCGGGATCCTCAAAGAGGTGCGGCTGGGTCAGAGAACCACTGTGTTTTGTTCGCGATGCCAGCGTTAGTGCGGTGTGCCGCCATGCCCGTCCATCCAACCTAGTAGGCTGCGGGTGGCGAATTAACCGACTTCGCCATTAGACAGTGCTTTTGCCACAGAAGGATGAACAAAGCGACTGATGTCGCCGCCATAGCTCGCAATCTGACGAACCAGGGTTGAGGAGATGTATGAAAACTCTTCTGAGGGCGCCAGAAAGACCGTTTCGAGACCCGGCTGCAGGATTCGGTTCATGCTCAGCATTTGAAATTCATATTCAAAGTCGGTCACCGTTCGAATGCCCTTGAGTATGACTTCTGCGCCGACTTCTTTCGCAAAATCGACGGTCAAGGTGTTGAAACCGATGACTTCGACGTTACTCACGTGGGCCAGTGCCTCGCGCGCCAGGTTGACCCTGACTTCGAGTATGCTGGGGCTTTTGTGGGGACTGGTTGCGATACCCAGTATCACGTTGTCAAAAATTTCGGCGGCACGCTCGACAAGGTCAGCATGGCCGTTGTGAATCGGATTAAACGTACCAGGGTAAAGAACAGTGGTCATTGCTAGTCGCCGGCCCTATTGAAGAGGGCCTAATAATACATGACCAGGTTGGATCTGCCACCTTTCTTGCAGCATTCTGCGGCTCGCCAAATTCACTGACTAAGGGAAGCCGGGTTGACGATCTCATCAATGGGCCGTTGACGACACAAACAATAGTGGACGCTGCCGGCGCGCTTTTGCCGATGGATTTCCCAGCCTGTAGGAATCAGGCTCTGAGTCACCGCGAACTCGCTCTCGATATAAACTAAGGCCTCATCGGCAACCAGCTGCTTGGCGACCAAACGGGGCAGCAGGTCTTGTAGTTCTCCCAAGCCAAAGGGCGGATCGAGGAAAATCAGATCATAGGGTGAATCCGCGGCGGACTGCTCAAGAAATTCTCGAGCGGTCTTGTTGTGGCATTCAAAGGTTGATGGGTCGGTGGCGAAGGCTGCATAAGTCTCCCGTAGATGGTGACAAACGAGTCCTGACTTCTCCACTAAAGTGACCTGTTGAGCGCCACGGGACAGGGCCTCGAGGCTCAAAATACCGCTACCGGCATAGAGTTCCAGACAGCGGGCACCAGCCACATGGTACTGCAACCAATTAAACAGTGTTTCGCGAATCCTTGCGGGCGTCGGCCGTATTTCAGCGTGCTCAGCAAAAGATACTTTGCGACTACGCCAATTTCCCCCGATAATTCGCACGGCTTGTTCGAGGTTTTGTTTGCTCATTGTCGAGATGCTCCCAGGGGATTCGCATTGTACTGCAATAATTAGGACAATCAGCACTGGCACTGATGGTTAAGACCCATTGGTGGTCGTGCTGTTCGGTCGCAGAGGGTCGTTGAATAGGCCTATAAAGTCACACAAGATTGGGTTTTAGGGATACGATGAATAACAATGTTGCAGAAGCCAATGCGGAAGGCAAGTCAGGATTCTTTAGCCGCATCAAGACCGGATTGTCGAGGACCCGCGCCAAGCTGGCGACGGGTATGGGGCGGGTTTTACTCGGCGAAAAAGCCATTGACAGTAACCTGCTTGAAGAAATTGAAACTATTCTGCTGACCTCTGACGTGGGTGTCGCGGCGACCAACGAGATTGTCGTCAGCTTGACTGGCAAGATCAGCCGGAATGAACTGGATAATGCTCAAGCGCTGTTTGATACCTTGCAGGGCGAGATGACCCGCTTGTTATTGCCAGTGGAGCAACCGCTGATTATCCCGAAGCAAGATGGGCCGTTCGTTATCCTGATGGTTGGCGTTAATGGTGCAGGTAAGACCACCACGATTGGCAAGTTGGCGAAACGCTTCCAGGAACAGGGAAAGTCGGTACTGTTAGCTGCCGGAGATACTTATCGCGCCGCTGCTGTTGAGCAACTTAAGGTCTGGGGTGAGCGAAACAACGTGCCAGTGATTGCCCAGGCAACCGGTGCTGACAGTGCGTCTGTGATTTATGATGCCCTGGAGGCGGCTAAATCCAGGGGCGTTGACGTGCTCATCGCGGATACCGCTGGGCGTCTCCAAAGTAAGAAGAACCTGATGGACGAGCTAGCGAAGATTCGTCGGGTGATGAACCGTCTGGATGAAAATGCACCGCACGAGGTGATGCTAGTGCTGGATGCGACGACCGGGCAGAATGCGATCTCGCAGGCCGAGGAGTTTCTTAGTGTTGTTAAGGTTTCCGGCATTGCAATCACTAAGCTGGATGGTACGGCGAAGGGCGGTGTGGTCTTTGCCATCGCCAAACAATTGGCAATTCCCATACGGTTTATCGGTGTTGGCGAGCAAGCGAATGATTTGCGACCCTTCGAGGCCGAAAGCTTTGTCCGTGCGATTTTTGCTAAAGACGATGACGGCGAATAACGCCATGTGGATCCTTCGATGATTAGATTTGATCAGGTGAGCAAGCGCTACGCGGAAGGCCGAGAGGCGTTAAGTCGGGTTAACTTTGAAATACCTGACGGCGAGATGGCGTTTCTCACCGGTCACTCTGGTGCGGGTAAGAGCACCCTGTTGAAGCTGATCATCGTCATGGAGCGGGCCAGCCAGGGTCAAGTATTCGTCCAGGGTACGAATTTAAATCGGGTCAGTCGGCGGCAGATTCCTGCGATTCGACGTGATATTGGTGTGGTTTTCCAGAACCATCAATTGCTGTTTGATCGTACGGTCTATGACAACGTTGCCTTACCGTTGACGATCGCGGGCTATCAGCCTCGGGAAGTGGGGCGCCGAGTGCGCGCAGCCCTAGCCAAGGTCAGTTTGAGCAACAAGGAAAAGCAATTTCCCATCGCGCTGTCCGGTGGTGAACAGCAGCGGGTCGGTATAGCCCGAGCGGTTGTAAACAAACCGTCACTATTGCTGGCTGATGAGCCTACGGGTAATCTTGATCCCGGCTTATCTGAGGAAATTATGAATCTTTTTGTTCAGTTCAATCAGGTGGGCGTCACAGTACTAATCGCCTCCCATGACTTAGGCCTGATTTCGCAGATGAATCGGCGGCAATTGCGCTTACACGAGGGTCGACTTATGGAAGATCGGCCGGCAAGCTTGACGGTAGGGTCTGATGACGGACAATAATCCTCGATTGACCTCGGGCGCCAGCGTCTCGGCGCGCAGCCTGCGCGATCGCTGGCTCGCTTATCTGGCAAACCACCACTGGGTCGCTCGGGAAAGTCTGCGTGGCCTGTTTCAGGTTTGGCTGGCTAGCGCCATGACTTGGCTGGTGATCGGTATAGCCCTAGCGCTGCCGACTATTCTGTATCTGATTTTAAGCAATGCCAGTAATTTGAGTGGCGACTGGCATGGCAAGCCGCGTATCAGCGTTTATCTGCAGTCGACAGTTTCTGTGGCAGAGGGCCAGGCCTTTGCCCGGCAGCTCGGCTCGCAGGCGGGTGACGTCAGTAGTCTCGAATACATCAGCCCCGCTGCTGCATTAGCTGAATTCACTGAGCGTTCGGGATTCGGTGACGTACTCCAAACCCTCGATCGCAATCCTCTGCCGGCTGTGATTGTGATTGAGCCGATGTCTCGGCAGGCAGCTCAACTGCAGCTACTGATCGCCAAGCTAGAGTTGGAACCTGAGGTGGAGTCCGTGTCATTTGATCTGGTCTGGCTTGAGCGCCTGTTCGCGATCTTGTCGCTGGCAGAGCGTTTCGTCATTGCCCTCGGTGGATTTTTGGCCCTCGGGGTGTTGCTGGTTATCGGCAATACGATTCGATTGGCGATTGAGAATCGGCGAGCTGAAATAGAGGTTGTGAAGCTGGTGGGTGGTACCGACAGCTTCGTGCGCCGGCCATTTCTGTATCTGGGCTTCTGGTATGGCCTGGGTGGTGCACTCAGTGCCTGGGTGTTAGTGGGCTTGAGCCTGATGTTCCTGGCGGCGCCGGTGGAGATGTTGTTGGCCTCCTACCAAGGGGACTTTGCCGTTTCAGGCCTTGGCTTTGGCGAGAGTCTGTTGCTATTAGCGATTGGTGGTGGTCTTGGTATCCTCGGCGCGACGCTGGCGGTGGGCCGTCACCTCAGCCGCATTGAACCAAGCTGAGCGGTTGAGCTGGGCTATCCAGTTAAGCTATCGCGTTAAATCATCTACTTTCGATATTTTGTCGTATTGGATTGAGAGTTCGGGATTTCCGACTCGTGCCCGAGAACAAAAGGCTTGCGCCGGCGTTGTTATTCGCAGTCTTGGACTTGGAATGCTAGAATACGCAGCCTCGAAATATGAGACGCTTATGAGTACCGATAATCTACCCCTCCATTTGATGTCACCAGGCGCGAACCTGGAGGCCTATATTCAAGTGGTGAACAGGATCCCCTTGCTGACCGTAGAGGAAGAGCGAGAGCTCGCGATCCGGCTATACAACGATGGCGACATTGACGCTGCGCGCTCCTTGGTTATGGCGCACTTGCGGTTCGTCGTGTATATCGCAAAGTCCTATTCAGGCTATGGTTTATCAGAAGCTGATTTGATTCAGGAAGGTAATGTGGGACTGATGAAGGCGGTTCGCCGTTTCAACCCAGAGTTCGGTGTGCGCCTGGTGTCCTTTGCTGTGCATTGGATTAAGGCAGAAATGCACGAATTTATTCTTAAGAACTGGCGGATCGTCAAAGTCGCTACCACCAAAGCCCAACGTAAACTGTTCTTCAACCTGCGTGGCAGCAAGAAACGTTTGGGTTGGATGAATGACAAAGAGGTCAAATTTGTCGCTGGCGAGCTAGGTGTTGAACCTCATCAAGTCCGACAGATGGAAGGTCGATTGTCGGCGCATGATGAGGCATTTGATGTCGGCCCCGATGAGGAAGATGAGTTTCTATCACCATCTCGCTATCTCGAAGATACGGAAAGTGATCCGGCTCTGATTATTGAAATGCAAAACAGCTCTCGAGGGCGACAGCGCCAACTGGCGGCCGCCTTCACGAATCTGGATGATCGTGCGAAACATATTATCCAGCAGCGCTGGCTGCAGGACAATAAGGCCACACTGCATGAATTAGCCGAGTATTTCGGTATCTCCGCAGAGCGGGTCAGGCAGCTCGAAAAGAACGCGATCAAAAAGCTGCGCTTACAATTTGATCTCTAGGCGTTAGTGCCTGGGGGTTCGCCACCCCGCATAACCATTGCCACGGTCACACCACATGACGCCTAAATTGGTTTTACTGTTTGCCGCAATAAGCGGTTTCCTCAGCGTCGGCCTGGGCGCTTTTGCAGCCCATGGGCTGCGCGGACGTCTCGATCCAAAATTGATGAGTGCCTTTGAAACAGGCGTCGGTTATCAGATGAGTCACACGCTTGTGCTGTTGATCGTCGGCCTGCTGATGTTGCTATGGGATCGTCATTGGGCCCTGCAAGGCGCCGGTTATGCCTTTATGGCGGGTATCGTGCTGTTCTCCGGAAGCCTTTATTTGCTAGCGCTGTCGGGTTGGAGTTGGCTTGGGCCTATCACGCCGTTGGGCGGTCTGGGTTTCTTGATCGGCTGGAGCCTGCTTGGCGTGGCCGTTTGGCAAAAGGCAGTCTAGTGTCTATCGCCTTCGATCCCAGACAGATTCGCAGCTACGTTATTCGTGCCGGCCGTATGACCCCTGGACAGCTACATGCGCTGGAAACCCAATGGCAAAGCTATGGGTTAGAGCCAACGACGACCCCAGTAGTGCCGCAGACACTGTTTCCGAAGAACGCGCCTTTGGTCCTTGAGATTGGCTTTGGTATGGGGGATTCGTTGTTTGAGATGGTGCAGCAACATCTCGATATGAACTTTATCGGTATTGAAGTGCACCGCCCGGGGGTGGGTCACCTGCTCCATCTGGCAGCGGCAGCCGGTGTGGAAAATCTGAAAGTCTTTTGTGCCGATTCCGTGGATGTCTTGACCCACTCTTTGCCTGCGAATTCCCTCGATCGTCTGCAGGTGTTTTTTCCCGATCCTTGGCATAAGAAGCGCCACCATAAACGCCGTCTTATCAATGAAGCCTTTGTCGCCTTAGCATTGGGTCGGCTCAAGCCAGGGGGCGTGCTGCATATTGCGACCGACTGGGCGCCCTATGCGGAAGTTGTGCAGGAGACCGTGGCTTTGAATACCGGTTTCGTTGCCTGTGAGCCACCGATTCGGCCCGTGACTAAATATGAGCGTCGGGGCATACGTCTGGGTCATGAGGTTTTTGATCTTGCGTGGACGGCGGCAGGAAACGCCTCAATCGACCATAAGCAATAAGTCATTCAGAAACTGCAAGCCTCTTGTGGTGGGCTGCAGGCCCTCTGACGTCAAATTCAGCAGCCCCTTGGCCTGCCCTTGCGTGACAAAACGGTTCAGCCCTGCCCTATCCAGTCCAGTATTTGCTTCGTAGGTCGCCCAATCAAACCCGGCGGTTAAGCGCAGGCTGTTCATCAAAAATTCCAGCTGCAGGCTGGCGTCAGCAATGGGTGAGCTGCGCCGGTTTGGGGCTTTGAGGTAGTCGGCGGGGACTCGGGTCTTGGTGGTGCGTAACAATTGACCATCGCTTGACAGTTTGCCGTGCGCGCCAGCGCCAATGCCCAGATAGTTGCCGAATCGCCAGTAGTTGAGGTTATGGGCGCTCAACCGCGCGTCTTTAGCGAATGCACTAATCTCGTAGCGCTCGAAGCCCCGAGCTTTGAGTCGCACGAGCCCTTCACTATAGATCGACCAAAGGGCATCGTCATCGGGCAGGGTTGGAGGGTAACGGTAGAAGCCAGTATTGGGTTCGATCGTCAGCTGATACCAGGACAAATGTTCAGGTTCTAGGTTCAGCCCTTGTTCCAGGTCCTGCATCGCCGCGCTGAATGTCTGGCCTGGCAAGCCGTGCATCAGATCAATGTTAATATTTTCAAAGCCAGCGGCGCGGGCGGCGGCAAAGGCACGACTGGCCTCAGCAGCGGAATGGATGCGTCCCAGCGCTTTGAGCTGTATATCGTTAAAGCTTTGGACCCCCATACTCAGGCGGTTCACACCCGCCTGCACATAACCGCTGAATTTGGCGTAATCCGTGGTTCCTGGATTGGCTTCCAGGGTTATTTCTACCCGTGGGTCTAGTTTCAGACGCTGCTGGATACTTATGAGCAAGGTGTTGATCGCGGCAGGTTGGAACAGGCTTGGCGTGCCCCCGCCGAGGAAAATGGACGTCACTGTGGGATTGTCGTCGAGCAAAACCAGGTCTTGATCGAGGTCCTGCAGTAATTGCTGGATATAAGCGGTCTCTGGTATCTGACCGCTCACGGCATGAGAGTTGAAATCGCAATAGGGGCACTTGCGTGTACACCAAGGAAAATGGATGTACAGCCCTATGGTGGGAGACGTGAGCATCAGGCCAAGACCTTCGCAAGCGCCCGTAGTGCTTGGCCACGATGGCTCACCTGGTATTTCTCTTGGGGTGAGAGCTCGGCCGCGCATCGACCCAGCACTGGATCAAAAAATAAGGGGTCGTAGCCGAACCCGTGCTGGCCCCTGGGCGCGCGCAGAATGATCCCTGGCCAGCGCCCTGAGGCGATGATGGGTGTCGGGTCGAGCGCATGTCTGAGCATCACGATGACGCAATAGAAATTTGCGGTGCGGGCGTCGTCCTCAATGTCTGTCATGGCGGTCAGCAAGCGTTCATTGTTGTCGCTGTCCGTGGCCAGTTCGCCGGCGAATCGAGACGAGTAGATCCCGGGCTGGCCGCGCAGTGCGTCCACCTCAAGCCCTGAGTCGTCTGCGATCGCCGCCAGGCCACTAATTTGCGCCGCATGTCTGGCTTTGATGATGGCGTTTTCGACGAAGGTTGTACCCGTTTCTGCAGGGCTCGGAATGCCGAGTTCAGCCTGGGTCACCAGATTGAAATGCGGGGGTAGATGGGCCAGCAGCTCGGCGACCTTCTTGGCATTATTGCTGGCGAGGACAATTTTCGCTGGTTGGTGCATAGATAGCAGGACTCCCGTCTCAAATGACAGTGGTTGTTGGATAGACGGCTAGTTGGCTCGTTATATAGGTCTGTTTAAGGTTTGGATTACTGGTAATAGTTGCGGCCAAACTCCAGCAGATAAGTTGCTTCACTGCTTTGGGGTTGAATGGAAATTGAATAGCGCAAGGTGTCGCGCTCGTCTACCAGCTGATTCGCCAAATAGTAGATGGCATTGGGCTCCAAGACCTCGGTAAAGTCGAGAACAGACTGCTGGTTTAATAAATTGGTGACCGTGCCGTGAATGCTTGCTGTGACCGGGTCACCCTGCTCTCCTGTCTCGCTGGTTTTGCGGATTGAAATATTCGTCACCATTCGATTGTCGGCGCGAATAATACCATGCAGTTTGGCGACCTCAGCGGGAATCAACCGGCTGCTCAAGGTCGTGTAATGGATATCATATCCTTGCCATTGAATAGGCGGATCCGCCAGGCATGGGTTCCAGCCGACCATGGTCATCAGCATTACTGGCAACCACTGAACGCGGGCTAACATTGCTGAACCCAAGGCGGCAGGTAGCCTGGCTGAATGATCCGCACGGATTTGTGAGTCTTGTTTTGGCCCTTCTCTACCATCACACGGGTCTGAGGTACTGAAAATAAATTGCCCAGATATTTTTTCAAATACTGATTCGCCTTGCCATCTATGGGCATCGCCCGGATTTTAAGTTTCAACTGATCGGTATCGACCTCGAGCCGATCAATAGTTGATTTCGGAATGACCTTGAGTTCGAGAATGAGATCCTCGCCTTGCCAGCGAAACATGACCGTTAGGGCAGCCCAATAATGATACCCGGTGGAATACCCAGAAATTGCGCCAGGGGCGCGATAACCAAATAATTATCGATTAAATTCAGACCTACAAAGACGAGGATAATCGAGAGGTCAAGACCGCCCATGGGGGGTAGTAATTTTCTCGCCGGGGCGCAGATCGGCTCGACGATCTGGTAGACCAGACTCAGCGCCGGGTGGCCAGATTGTGGCGCAATCCAACTGGCAATCACCATCACGACCAAGGCGATGAAGTAGATGTTGAAGATCGTCGAGAACATACCAAGCAACACCCAGGCAATATAAAGCACGGAAAACATTGGGTAGCCGGCCAGCGTCATGATCAATGTAACCGCGACCAATTGAACACAGAAAGCCACGGCCAGGGTCGCGAGATCAACGCCCATGATGGTGGGCAATAGCTGGCGGAAGGGCCGAATAACCGGGTCGGTCAATTTGACGATACCCTGGCAGACGGGATTGTAGTAGTCCACACGGGAAATTTGCATCAGCAAGCGCAGCATCAACAGGATCATATAGATGCCGAAGGATGATTGAATCAAGTAGATGCCGGCGTTCGCGAGATTTTGTTCCATAGTGTCCCTGATCCGTGCTCTGCGTGAGCATTTTTGGTGCGCGTTCTCGGCTGGTAAGTCCAGACTCATCAGCGGGTAATGTGTGAATGTTACTCGAATTATACCCGCGGCTGTAAAATTTTGTGCACCACGCCGCGTTATTAGGCGTCCTCAGGCACCAGGGTCGAGTCGCCCTTGCCTGCCCGTTCGCCAAAAATGGCAGTACCAACTCTGACCCAGGTACTGCCCTCAGCGATGGCGGCTTCTATGTCGGCTGACATGCCCATAGACAATTGATCAAAACCAGGCAGGTCAGCGCCATAGTGTTGCTGGGCCGTGTTGAGCAGTTCACGAAGTTGGCGAAAAGGTCGCCGTTGGGCATCTAAGGTCCTGGCCGCTTTGGGTATCGCCATTAAACCGCGAAGTGCCAGGTTAGGCAGTGGCAAAATAGTGTCGATCAAAGACATCAGGTCGGCGGCCAATACACCCGCTTTCGAGTCTTCGGCGTCGATATTCACTTGAATCAGGACGTTTAACGGCGGCCGCGCAGCGGTTCGCTGATGTGCCAGACGGGCGGCAATCTTGCTGCTGGCGAGGGTGTGAACCCAATCAAAGTGCTCGGCGATTGGCCGCGTCTTGTTCGACTGGATGGCGCCAATATAGTGCCACTGCAGAGCGTCGGTGTCTGTTTCGCTGAAGGCCAGCATCTTGTCCAGCGCCTCCTGCAAATAATTCTCACCGAAGTCGCGCTGGCCTGTGGCGAGTGCTGCCTGGAGGTCAGTAATAGGACGGGTTTTGCTGACTGCCAGCAGCGAGACCGAATCGGTACCTCGATTGTAGTGTTTGGACAGTTCGACGATTTGCTGCCGGACTCGCGTCAGATTCGCAGCAATGGCCTCGTCATGATGGTCTATCGTTCGCGTGGTGCTCAAGAGTTCACTCGATCCTTTGTCTGGTGATGCGGTTCAGCTTTTTGCCCTTTTATGCTATCCGTCAGATTTTATTACCGGTGGGTTACAGTCCATCGGTGGAACGGTGGTGTCTTCGTTCATTCGATAATACTATTTAGCCCTTTAGCCTGCGGTTACCCGCTAGGCGTTGGCTCGGAGCATTTAATCTGTCGTCGTGTCCTTTCAGGCGTCTGTGTCAGGGCCAGCGAGCCGCGTAGATGGCCTTGCCGCATGCTACTAGCCGATAAGTTACTTGATGAAGGCCAATCTCATGGATATTACAGAACTGCTCGCATTTAGTGAGAAACAAGGGGCATCGGACCTGCATTTATCCGCTGGGTTGCCGCCAATGATCAGAGTGGATGGTGACATTCGGCGAATCAATTTGCCAGCCCTCGATCACAAAGAAGTCCATTCATTAATCTATGAGATCATGAATGACAAGCAACGCAAGGACTATGAGGAGATCTTCGAGTGCGATTTTTCCTTTGAAATTCCCGGTATTGCGCGTTTTCGAGTCAATGCATTCAACCAAAATCGCGGTTCCGGCGCTGTGTTTCGGACCATCCCCTCCAAGGTCTTGACCATGGATGATCTAGGGATGGGGCAGATATTCAAGAACATCGCAGAAACCCCCCGCGGCCTGATCACTGTCACAGGACCCACCGGTTCTGGCAAGAGCACGACCCTCGCAGCCATGATGGATTACATTAACGATAACCGCTATCAGCATATTCTGACTGTGGAAGATCCCATCGAATTTGTGCATGAGAGCAAAAAGTGTCTGATTAATCAGCGCGAGGTGCATCGTGACACCCTGGGCTTTAACGAAGCGTTACGGTCGGCTTTGCGTGAGGACCCGGACATTATTCTGGTAGGCGAGATGCGCGACCTGGAAACTATCAGGCTGGCGTTAGAAGCGGCAGAAACCGGTCATATGGTATTCGGTACGCTGCATACCTCGTCTGCGGCGAAGACCATCGACCGGGTCATAGATGTCTTTCCGGCGTCAGAGAAGTCTATGGTGCGCTCCATGTTGTCAGAGTCGCTATCAGCGGTCATATCGCAAAATCTGCTGAAGAAAATTGGTGGTGGCCGGGTCGCGGCTCACGAAATCATGCTGTGTACTCCGGCGATCAGGAACCTGATTCGTGAGGACAAGGTGGCGCAGATGTACTCAGCGATTCAGACGGGGGGTAATTTGGGGATGCAGACGCTGGATCAGTGCCTGCGTGCGCTCGTTGACAAGAAGCTCATTAGCCTGGAGCAAGCCCGCGAAAAAGCAAAAATACCTGCTGACTTCAAATAAAGCCCAGTGAGGTCCCATGATCGATTTTGACAAGTTACTGAAGGTGGTTGTGGAGCGGGGAGCCTCGGATCTATTTATTACCGCCGGCTTGCCGCCCTCGGTGAAAGTCAGCGGACGTATGCTGCCTTTACTGAAAACCCCCTTAACGCCCGAGCAAGTCCGCGAAATGGTTCACAGCACCATGACCGAAGCGCAGGTTCAGGAATTTGAGGCTGAGCGGGAGTGTAACTTTGCTATCCACTCGCCTATTGCTGGGCGATTTCGAATCAGCGCTTTTTATCAGCGGAATTTTGCTGGCATGGTCTTGCGGCGTATAGAAACCCATATTCCCAGTGTGGATGACTTGAAATTACCGGCCATTGTCAAAGATCTAGCCATGTCGAAGCGCGGCTTACTTATTTTTGTGGGCGCCACCGGCACCGGTAAATCTACATCACTGGCCGCCATGATTGGTCATCGCAATGCCAACAGTAAGGGGCACATCATCACAATCGAGGACCCCATTGAATTTATCCATGAACATCAGGGCTGTATGGTGACCCAGCGTGAGGTGGGCGTGGATACGCCAAGCTTTGATGTGGCGCTGAAGAACACCCTACGTCAGGCGCCTGACGTGATTATGGTCGGTGAAGTGCGAACTCGTGAGACCATGGACTATGCCCTGACCTTCGCTGAAACCGGACACCTTTGCATGGCGACCCTGCATGCTAATAACGCCAATCAAGCCCTGGATCGGATTATTAACTTCTTCCCAGCGGACCGCCATCGGCAGGTTTGGATGGACCTATCGCTGAATCTGCGCGGTATGATTGCTCAGCAACTGATGCCCACTATCGATGGCAAGGGTCGTCGTGCGGCTATTGAAGTGCTGATTAATACACCGCTGGTGGCCGATATGATTCGCAAGGGTGAGGTGCACTCCTTGAAGGAATTGATGGGCAAGTCTAACGAGCAAGGAATGCAGACCTTTGATCAGGCTCTGTACGCGTTGTTTCGAACGGGAGATATTACCTATGAGTCTGCCCTTGCTGCGGCAGACTCTGCTAACGACCTGCGGCTGATGATCAAATTGGCAGGGAATGGTCCTGTGGTAGATTCGGCTACGGGGAGCTTGTCATTGGAACCTAGTAGTGAGGACCATGAGCGGCGTCGTTAATGGCTGCTTTTCGAGTGTTCCGCCGCGGGCTTCGCCTTCACTGAGGATCAGGTTGGCTGCGAAAAAACGTTTCGAGAATTAACTGCGCGGCAATATCATCGACAGGGCTACCGTGATCCCCCATGCCTTTTGCAGCGAAGCTAGAGAGGCGCTCGTCTACAGTTTGGTGGGGAATATTAAAACGCCCAGTGAGCCGCCGAGCAAATTTTTCAGCGCGAACGGATAATGGACTCGGCGAGTCATCCATGTGTAAAGGGAGTCCGACGACCAGCAATTTAGGTGCCCAAGTGTCAAGCAGAGCTTCTATCTCAGCCCATTTGGGTATGCCGTCTCGTGCGGCCACAATGGCGATAGGTGTGGCCGAGCCAGTGAGACCCTGACCAATGGCGATACCGATTTTCTTAGTACCGAAGTCAAAGCCCATGACGATGTCTTGCGGGTTAATCATAGCCAGCTGCCGGATTGATCAGATTAAGGTCGACACCCAGCAAGGCAGTCGCCTGATTGCGGCGTTCTGTAAAGGGCGCGGTGAAAATGATATCTGCGTGGGTGGGCGTTAACTGCCAGATCGTTTCGGCAAGTTCCCGTTCGAGTTGGCCCGAGCCCCATCCCGCATAGCCTAGCACGGCGACGATATGGTTGGGGGTATTACCCGATCTCAGATCCGCCAGAAGATCATCGGAGGTACTCAGCGCGATGGTTTCTGAGATGTTTAGGGTGCCGGCGTATTGACGTTCTGCAGAGTGTAGAAAGAAGAGTCGTTCAGGCTCCATCGGTCCGCCTTCTAAGACAGGACAGGATATGGGCTGCTCGAAACCGGGCAACAGGTCAGCCAGGGTCAGGGCCAAAGGTCGATTGATCACCAAGCCGAAGGCGCCCTCTAGGTTATGGTCTATGAGCAGCGAAATTGTGTCGCAAAAATAATCCTTGGCCAAGCCGGAGCTATTGAGTGCCACCAAGAAATGATTGCTGAACGAATTGTCAGGGACGTTGGTGGGCATGTTACATGCTTCGCAGTGAGCTGTTTTTACGGAATTGCCAGGTTCTGATAATGAGCAGTTCGTCGGTGGTCTGGCGCAATTCGTCCGAGAAGGGTGCAAAGGGCGCCGCCAGTTTAACGATATCGATGGCAGCCTGGTCAAGTACCGGATGGCCAGAAGATTTTAGGACGATGACCTCCTTGAGTCCGCCGTCCGGCAGAACGGTTACCTGCAGACGAAGACTCCCATAAAGCCGATTGCGTCGGGCTTCTGCCGGATAGTTTAGATTGCCGATTCTCTCAATTTTTCGTCGCCAGGAGTTTAGATAAAACGCATCAGCGCTGGCGGCGGCGGCCATGCTGGTCAGTCGTTTAATGCGTGGCCGCTTGGCATATAGTTGACGTTGTTCGTCGAGTCTAGCCTCTAAGCTGGCAATCTCGAGACTGCGCTGCAACAGGGTTTTTTGGCCGGTGTCTGAGCTGACTTCTGGCGAGGGGCGATCGAGCAGTGGCTTGAGCTTGACCGAGTCGCTCGCTGCTGCGGTCGAGGTCACCACCATCGGTTCGGATTGCTCGACCTTTGGTGCTGCCAGCTTTTGGGCCTGAGGTGACGTTTCACGAATCTGCGGGTCCTGATAATCCGCCGGAGTTGGCGCCGTCAGTTCCGCCTTGTTATCCAGGGTGCCGCTGCCAGCCTGGTTGAACTGGGCAATAAAGTCAGCCTTGACGGGTCGGCGTTGGCTCATATGCTGAGCCAGGGTTACTTCCATGGTGTGGGTTGAAGGTTCTTTATCCGCGAACGTGAATGTGACGCCTAGAATCAACGCGGCATGCACAACAACCGCCAAGAACACCGTGAAACTCAGGCGGTCTACGGAGTTGATTGGCGGACCCGTGATGATTGGCCGCGTCTCGGTAAAAACGGGGTTAGCCGCGACCGGCATGGCAAAGCGTCTCGATAAAGGCCATGTAATCACCGGCAATATCCAGGTCATAGGCTTTATCAAGCTCGCGAATGCAGGTTGGGCAAGTAACATTGATTTCAGTGAGGTAGTCGCCGATGACATCAATGCCGACAAAATACAGGCCGCGCGCTTTCAGGGCCGGACCGACTTGATCGCAGATCCACCGATCACGGTCTGTCAGCGGACGTGCAACCCCCTCGCCGCCAGCGGCCAGGTTGCCGCGAGACTCGCCGATTGCCGGAATCCTGGCGAGGGCATAGGGCACCGGCTCGCCGTTGATCAGCAGGATCCGTTTGTCGCCTTCGGTGATCTCAGGGATATATTTCTGGGCCATGGTTTGGACCGTTCCCTGATGAGTCAGGGTTTCCAGAATCACGCTCAGATTGGAGTCATTCGGTTTGACTCGAAAAATAGACGCCCCGCCCATTCCGTCCAGGGGTTTAAAAATGACATCCTGGTGCTCTGTATGAAATGCTCGCAGATGAGCTGGATCACGGCTCACCAGGTGTGGCGGGCAGCATTGAGGAAACTGCAATGCAAACAGCTTCTCGTTGCAGTCTCGAATGCTGCCTGGTCGATTGAGTACTCGCAGGCCAGCCTGCTCAGCCATCTCCAGCATGTAGGTGGTGTAGATATATTCCATATCGAAGGGGGGGTCTTTGCGCATCAACACCGCATCGAGCTCTATTAATGGACCTTCATGAATCGCCTTAACGCTGAACCAGTCATGCAGATCATGGCGTACTTCGAGCTCTGAAAAACGACCATGCACTTCACCTGATTTGATCAGTAGATCCGACTGCTGCATGCAATAGATTGTCCAACCGCGAGCTTGCGCGGCGAGCATCATCGCCAGGGTGCTGTCTTTTTTTGGGTTGATCGATTCGATGGGGTCCATTACAACACCCAGTATAAAGCTCAAGATCAAAACTCCTCTTCGATGGTCGTCGGTTTCGCCCGGCAGGCTCGCGCGTAGATAATTGTAAACCACTTATACCGCTTATGGGCAAAAATCCTTTGCCTGTCTGCTTGGGATGGATTGAATTTAAGGGCTGTGCTAAAAAATCGAGCAAGTTGCCTACGGATAGTGTTTTACCCAGTTTCGGGCTGGTATTTTAGGATAAGTGGGGCGATATGGAAGACAAGTTTGAGGGTGTCCGGGTCATGGTCATCGATGATAGCAAAACGATTCGCCGAACAGCCGAGACGTTGTTGAGCAAGGCCGGTTGTGATGTCACAACGGCAACCGATGGATTCGACGCCTTAGCAAAAATTGCAGATACCCAACCGGCTATTATCTTCGTCGATATTATGATGCCACGATTGGATGGCTATCAAACCTGTGCCTTGATCAAGAATAACGAGGCTTTCAAACAGACGCCGGTCATCATGTTGTCTAGTAAAGACGGCCTGTTCGATCGGGCCAAGGGAAGGATTGTCGGGTCTGATCAATATCTCACTAAGCCCTTTAGCAAAGATGAGCTTCTGAGCGCCATAAGAGATCACGTTAAGTAAGTTGATTAGCACCATGATCAGGAGTGTTTAGGGAATGCCCAAAGTCTTAGTGGTTGATGACTCTCCATCGGAGCTCATTCAGTTTAGGGAACTTCTGGAGAGTCTCGGCTATGAGGTCATCGCCGCGGAAAATGGCCGTGATGGCGTTGCCATGGCGAACACGGAGCAACCGGACGTGGTCCTGATGGATATTGTGATGCCCGGAATGAACGGTTTTCAAGCGACTAGGCTGATTTGTCGAGGGGAAAAAACGAGTCATATTCCTGTCATCATAGTCAGTGGCAAGGACCAAGAGACCGATAAGGTCTGGGGTCGCCGTCAGGGCGCTCTGGGCTATCTCATCAAACCCGTTGATAAAGCGAAGTTGCTTGCCGCGATGCGCAGCGTGCTTTCATCATGAGCAGGCTTTTATCATGAGTAGTCAGGACGCCCTAGCCGTTTTAACCGCGCTGGCGCAACGAAGCCAGCAGATCGCCGTCGAGTTACCGGCGAAGGAGACGGCCCAGACCCACTGGAACGGCCTGGGATTTAGTCTGTTGGGTCAGCGCTTCGTGACCCCGATGAATGAGGTTGCGGAGTTGATGCGTCTGCCCGCCTCGACCCGCTTGCCGGGGGTTAAACCGTTTGTAATCGGCATCGCGAATATTCGCGGTAGCCTCATGACGCTGGTCGATCTGGCCACGTTTTTTGGCGCTAACTCTGCTTTACCTCGGGTTCAGCGCCGCGTTCTGGCAGTGGAGGATGAGGAGCATTATTTTGGATTTTTGGTCGATGAATCGCTGGGCATGCAGCACTTCCCTAGTGATGCCTATGCCGAGACTATCGATGAGGTTGACGTGATGTTTCAACCTTTTATCAAGGGCGGCTATCGCGTCGCCGGTGCGGTTTGGCCAGTGATGAGTTTGAAAGCGCTGGTTGCAGATCCCGGTCTTGAGACGCTGTCAAACCAGGTTTGAGCCGGATCAGTTAACACCCAACAAGGAAAAACAATGGCGGAACAACCCAGTGGTAAAGACGCAATGATGAAAAACCCGAAGATAACTTGGCTGGTTGTGACGTTGGTGTTGCTCGTCGTCGGTTATATCGGGAGCTACTATTTAGTGCTTCAGGATGTGGAGAAATCAACGGCCTATTTACGCCACTCAAATGCGTTAACCATTTTGTCCCAGGAAATGTCGAGCCACGGCGGCCAAGCGGCGGCTGGCGGTATGGCTGCATTCCCGTTGTTGGCAGAGACTCGCGCTGAGTTTGACACCCACCTCGGCAACCTAATAAACGGCAACGCGGCGGCTGGTCTGCCGCCCTCATCGGCGGCCCAGCAGTCGCGGTTGAAGCGCGTCGCCGCCTTGTGGGCAGAGACGCGAGGCTATGTTGATACAGTGTTGAATAATCGTGCGGCGCTTCTCGCTCTGGATGAGGGTTCTCGCGATCTGTTAATCAACTTGTCGGCGATCCAGCAGGAAAACAGCAAGGTTGTTGCCGAGTTGCTTCGTCGCGGCGTTCCCGCCGGGGTCGTCGTTCGAGCCCAGTATCAAGCGCAACTGGTTGAGCGCATGTCCCATACTATCGACAAGTTACTCGAGGTGGACGGGGTTAAGAATTTGTCTGAAAATTTCAATCGAGACAGGGCTGATTTTATCCAGGTACTCGAAGCATTAACCAACGGTGATAGAGCACTACAGATCCCGGCGGCGAACACGCTGGAGCTTCGAACAAGTCTGGATAAAATCGAAGTGTTATTCCGTTCTGTGTCCGCCAGCACGAACGAAATAATTGCCCGCGCCGAAGAGGTCTCGAGGGCCAAGGCTGCGGCTCAAGGCATCAACGTCGGTGCCGCTGAATTGTTGGTCCGGCTGAGCGAGCTGACCGATGGATATGAAGATGAGGCGGGCCAAGGACTCGCGTCACCTCTGGTGGGCCTTGGTTGTGCGCTCGCGGCTTTTTTTGTGATGCTGATCATTGGTATTCTGTTGTCCCGGCAGGCTAAAAGAAGCGTCACAGAGACCCGTCGTCAGAATGAACAGAACCAGCAGGCTATTTTGCAGTTGCTTGATGAGTTGGCAGATTTTGCCGATGGTGACTTGCGGGTGCAGGTCACAGTGACAGAAAATTTCACCGGTGCCATTGCGGACTCCATTAATTTTTCCATCGATCAGATGCGGGCGATGGTGTCGAAAATCAACGCAACCTCATCACACGTGTCGGCTGCGGCGAACGAGACTCGAAATTCGGTCAGTCAGCTGTCTGATGCTTCCCTTCGACAAGCCAAGGAAATCGCAGATGTATCAGCGGCGGTCAATGAGATGGCTATTTCTATCGACCAGGTCTCCTACAATGCGGCAGAGTCCTCGTCGGTGGCTGAACGTTCGGTAGACATCGCCGGCCAGGGCGCGATTGTCGTTCAAAATACGATTGGCGGCATGGACAAGATCCGTGGCCAGATTCAGGAAACTGCCAAACGTATCAAGCGTCTGGGTGAGAGCTCTCAGGAGATTGGCGATATCGTTTCGCTGATTAATGACATTGCTGATCAGACCAATATTTTGTCCTTGAATGCCGCTATCCAGGCCTCGATGGCGGGCGATGCGGGTAAAGGTTTTGCGGTTGTTGCTGATGAGGTGCAGCGGCTTGCTGAACGCTCTGGCGCGGCAGCGAAGCAAATTTCAGCGCTGGTTAAAACGATTCAAAGCGACACCCATGAGGCAGTCTCATCGATGGAGCAAACCACGGCTGAAGTGGTTCAGGGTACTCGGTTGGCTAAGGATGCTGGCGTTTCGCTGGGTGAAATTGAAGGCGTATCGAAGACTCTGGCTGAAATTATTCAAAATATCTCGGACGCTGCACGTCAGCAAGCGGCCTCGGCCGGTAAGATTTCGAATACCATGAAGAGTATCGAAGACATTAGTTCGCAAACGACGGCGGGTACCAAGTCGACGGCGACGGCGGTAGGTAATTTGGCAGATATGGCCAACGAGCTTAGAGCCTCCGTCACAGGTTTTAAGTTACCGGCCTAAGGTGATGTGGCTTGCCCGAACGCAGTTGAAGCGATTGATAGTGGGAGGACGATGAGCACAACGCAAGATTACGTAGCCCTGGAATGGATCAAGGGTGAGATATTCCAGCTCTTTGAGCAAGCTCAGAATGCGCTTGAGGCTGTCGCTGTGTCCCCTGACGACGCCGGCAGCATGCGGGCGTGTCTGACGGCGATTCACCAGGCTCATGGCACGCTGAAGATGGTGCAGCTGGTAGGTCCGACCCACATTGTGGCAGAGATGGAAGAGTTGGCGCAGGGCTTAATGGGCAAGTCTGTCAAGGACGTCAGTCTGGGCCAGGAAACACTGATGCAAGCACTGCTCCAGATGCCCGGTTATCTGGATCGGATTCACCGAGAGCAGCAGGACGCTCCAGAATTTGTCCGATTGCTGGTGAACGAGTTGCGGGTCGCCCGTGGCGAGACAGCGCTGGTGAATGATTCGGTGCCTTCAAACCAGGAGATCTCAGCCTGGTTTGTTGCTGAGCCGAATGCCAGTGACAGAGCTGCATTTGAGGCTGGCCTCGGCGCGGCGGTAGCTAAGAAGCTGCGAGTGCATTATCAGCAAGCGTTGGTTGGCCTTTTGAAAAAACAGCGCCCGCGGGACAATCTTGGGGTGCTCGCCAAGGTGTTTGTCCATCTGGGTAAACTGGCCGGTGATTCGGCCATGGCGAATTTATTTGAGCTTGGCTCGGCGGTTATTGAGGGTGTCGTCGCGGGTGCGATCCAGCTGGATAGGGCATTGGTGAATGAGCTCAAAGCCATAGACGCTGAGCTCAAACGGCTTGGCGATGAGGGTTCCAGTGCCTTGGGCAGCATCCCGGCTGAACTGGGTAATGGACTCTTGATTCGGATTCAGCAGGCCACGCAAGTCACGCCGAAAATCAGCGCGGCAAGACTCAGGTTTACTTCCACCGCCGCGCCGCTTGCGTCCGCCTCTAACACTAACTTTGGCCCCGACGACGAAACGCTGGCGGCGGTTGCGAATATTCTCATCGAAGAATTCAGTGCGATCACAGACAAGCTCGATCTCTACGTGCGATCCGGCTCGAAAAGTAAACAGCGGATCCTTGACCTGGCACCCGCACTCGAGCAGATAGCGAGCACGTTGTCAGTGGTGGGTTTAGATGAGCATCAACAGACAGTTCTCCAACAGCTGGCCATGATAGAACAGATTGGTAAGCAGGCTGACGAGGCCCAGGATGAACAACTTATTGAGATGGCACGGGCGTTTCTGCAGATTGACGCCTCCCTGCGTGACGTCAGTGGTAAAGGTGCGGGTGCAGAGGTGTTGGGCAGCATTGGTGAAGCCCAGGCCACTGTAATTCGGGAGACTCGTCACGGTCTGGCGCAGGTCAGAGATGTGCTGGTGGATTTCGTCACGGCAGAATTTGATGGCAGGAAACTTGAGGGTCTGGCCCAGAACCTTCGCGATCTGCGGGGTGGTCTAACTATGGTAGGTCAGGACCGACCTGCCAATGTGCTGCTGGCCTGTGCCGTATTTGTTGAGTCGGTGTTGATCGAGGCGGACACTCTGCCGGATGCCCTGGTGCTGGATGACCTGGCAGATGCTATCACCAGCATTGACTATTATCTTGAAAGACTACTCGAAAGTGCCTCTGACCCTTATATGCAGATGATCGAGGTCGCCGAGGCGTCGGTCGCGAAATTGGGCTATGACGTGGAGCGGGTGCTGGCGATGAGCCGTGGTCCGCTGGTGCCCATAGCGCCAAGTCAGGTGCGACCTGCGGAGATAACCGGCGCGACTGACGCACCGTCACTTCATGTTCAAGGTGAGACTCAAGCAGCACTACAGCATCATTCTTCAGCTAATGTTGGCGTTGAAGCGCAGGGGGATGCGTCTCTGATGGAACCGCTGAGTCAGCCCGAAGCCCCCGTCGAGAATCTTGCTGATCAAGAGATTCTGGACATATTTTTTGAGGAAGTTGAGGAAGTCCAGGCGGCGATCGATCAATATTTTCCGCTCTGGCGTGCTGATGAGCAAGACCGTGAGGCGTTGATGGAAATTCGTCGAGCCTTTCATACACTCAAGGGCAGTGGTCGAATGGTGGGCGCGATAGTCATCGGTGAGCTTGCGTTGGCGACCGAAAACTTACTGAACAGCTTGCTGGAAGGCGCTGTTCAAGTAACGCCCAAGATCTACGAAGTTGTTGAAAGCGTGATAGCGCGCATTCCTGCCGGTGTTGCGGCGCTTAAAAATAATGTCCAGCATGAGTTCGAAATCGCCGATCTGGTGAGCCAAGCTGGGGCGCTAATACACGCCGAAACACCCATGGAGACGGCCCTGGAAATACTGCCTGGCGACGCGGTCACAGCAGCCGCGAGTCAGGCGCAAGTGACCAGTGACCCAATCGGGCTTGAAATGCTCGAGTTGCCTGAATTACCTGATATGACCGCGCCGCCGGAAACTGTCGATGGGCCCCAGGTTCTACCGGATAGGCTTTTAAATGACGACGACTTGAATATAGATGAGCCGGATATTGAGGTGCTGGGTCGCAGCGAGGCTGATATTCAAGCG
>DGOD01000133.1:0-1233 GCA_002389265.1 Gammaproteobacteria bacterium UBA4475 | reverse complement strand
CGAAGCTGCTGCCGTTGCTCTCGAAGATCAGGCGTTGCTCAAGGTTTTTGTCGACGAGGCTCAGGCAAAGCTCGCTATTATTAATGCCTACCTGGAGGACCCAGAAGCTCTGCCGGGAGCTGTGGTCGGTGCATTCCATAACCTAAAGGGTAGTGCTGGTGCGGTAGGGATTGACGCCATCGTCCAGATCGCGGGGCCTCTGGAAATACTGGCTCAACGGCTCCTTGGCGTTGGGATGCAGCGAACGCCACAAGTGGATGCGCTGATTCGACGGGCTGCCGAGTTTGTTAGGGGTATTGTCGGTGAAAATCTGGCGGATTTATCTGGGCGAGATGTCACCCTGCCGGGTATCCCCGAGCTCCTAGACGCTGTCGCGATCATCATCGACGATGGCGAACGGCTCGCCGCATTTGATTTGAGATTCGCCAAATTGCTAAGTCGACCTACCGAAGTGCTTAGGCGTTGGGACGAGGGCATGGTTGAAATGCTGATCGCCGAGCTTGAAGCTGTGGAGGTTCAAGCGCAGGCCATGGGCCAACAAGGGTTGTCAGAACTGATCGCCGCATTAATAAAAGTTTATGCCACAGTGAAAGCCAGGCCGGCAGTGGAGATTATCGAACTGCTGGTGAAAGCCCATGAAGCCTTGGTCGATATGTTTGATAACGTAGCCGCGAGCCTGGATACCCAACCCGCCACGGCGTTGATTGCTGAGCTTGCCAAGCTGACTCCTCCGGGACTTGAAGCTAAGCCAAGCGTCGAGGGACTGACAGCCGCCGATGACCTTGAGGACCAAATAGCGGCGTTACCAGAAGATCAGATTGATGAGGATGTTCTGCCCCTGTTTCTCGAAGAAGCTGAAGAGCTGATCGAAAGCCTGGACCAGAGCATTCTGGATTGGAGCACGGATACGGGCAGTGTTATGCACTTGGACCGCCTGTTACGGCACCTGCACACCTTGAAGGGGGGGGCTAGAATTTCTGGCCTCAATGCGTTGGGTGAATTGGCTCATGATATGGAAACCTTGCTGGCGCAAGGCCAGCAAACCGGTGTCGAGCTGAATGAAGCGTTTTTTGCATCGCTGAATGAACACCTGGATGAGATTAATCGCCGAGTCTCGTTGTACCAAGACTATATGGCTGGCCAAGTGGGTATTGAAAGCTTGGACGAGCCGCCGCTGAGTCCCGTCACCGAGGTCATTGCGGGAGAACTTGAAGAAAAAATCGATGAAAAAAT
>DGOD01000240.1 GCA_002389265.1 Gammaproteobacteria bacterium UBA4475 | reverse complement strand
GAGGTGTTGTCGGATGAAACGGGGACGGCCAGCCTGCATGCTGGAAATGCGATAGCGGAGTTTAAGTCAAGTGCTCGCTTCTGAGAAACGGTTTTTAGATGTGAGTTGAAGACATTGGTAAAGGAGAGATGATATTAAAATAAAAGACTGGAGTTCTATGGGATCTCGATCTGCCCTATACCGCGAGCTAAAAGAGTTGGATCTGATCGAGAACATCGCGGAACTTGATGCCTTTGGCTATACGATCATCCCGCCGGAAAAGGTGGGTCCACCCGAACAACATGAAAATATGAAACAGGCGGTTTTGCGTGTGGCTGCCAGTCGAAAGGGTTGCGCTATTGACGAGCTCCCGCAGTTTTTTTCCAAGGGTCAGGAGCTCATGAGATTCATCCTCTGGGATGACCCGATCTTTGAGAAGGTCGTCCTGACTCCATCGGCTCTTGGTCTGATTCAGTGGCTCGTGGGCACTGATTGTGTTCTGAGTCTATTTGACTCATGGATAAAGGGTAAAGGGGCGCTAGGTACCGATATTCATACAGATTGGGCGCAATTTGATATGCCGACGATGCCGCCGGAAGCTTTTGGCGCGAACTTTAACTACGTGCTGACTGACTATACAAAGGAAGACGGCGCGCTCTCATTTGTGCCGGGCAGCCATCGCTGGCGTCGTTGGCCGTCGCACGAAGAAGCTGCCTATTGGAAGGATAAGGCTGAGCCCGTCGAAGCTCGAGCGGGATCAATCATCATTTGGGGAGACCATCTCTGGCACGGTTCATACAACAAGGATACTGAGGGGCTAAGAATTATGATCCTGGGCATGTATAACCGCGCGCATATGCAGACGCAGGAGGGCTTCCGCGAGACTGTGACCGACGAGGCGCTGGCACGTAACCCGGTCCGATTCACTCGATTGATGAATATTTATCACTCGATGCCCAGCGGTCGCAGTGGCCGCGATGCGGAACGAGCGAGCGAAGCGCCACGAGGCTACAACAGCCTGTTCGATACTGAACCGGCTGGCGACAAGTTCACTACGGAGGGTAAAAGAGATCTGCTTAGTTATGACCGCGAGGCCACCAATGCGCAGATGAAAGCACAGGAAGAATTGGCCGCAACGGGTAAAACCTGGCCTGATCTTTATCACGGTTAGATAAAAGACACGGTGGGTTCTATGAGTCACGATAGGTTAAAGGCGAAGGTAGCCCTGGTCACGGGTGCAGGGCGGGGAATTGGTGCGGCGATCGCCCAACGATTTGCCAGAGAAGGCGCGCGGGTTGCCGTTGTCACACGCACCGAGGCGAGCGGAAGAGAGTGCGTTGAACAGATTCAAAATGCAGGCGGTGAGGCTTGGCTTCAAACTGCTGATTTAGTAGACGTCGACGCTTCGAGCAAAGTCGTCGCACAGTGCGTCGCGCACTATGGCGGCATCGATATTCTGGTCCACAATGCGGCGTCGATGGTCTCTGGTCCAGTTGAAGAATTTTCGGAGAATGCGCTGGAAGAAGTGTTGTCGGTGAATTTAAAGTCCTGCTTTCGTCTATCTTCGGCTTGCCTGCCTCACTTCCGAGAGCGGGGGGGTGGACGTTTGCTTTTCACCTCGTCTGTCACAGGTCCGCGTGTCGCAATGCCCGAAATGAGCTACTACGCCGCTTCTAAATCCGGCGTGAACGGGTTTATCAGGAATGCCGCTCTTGAGTTGGCGAGTTTACAGATAACAGTGAACGGCGTTGAGCCAGGCTTTATTCGCACACCGGCGCTCGAAGTATTAGGAGAAAAGGTCCTGCATCGAGTCGCGAGCCACATTCCTATAGGACGCATTGGCGATCCAGATGACGTTGCGCAAGCGATGCTTTTTCTCGCAACGGATGAGGCACGCTATATCACGGGCCAGACCATAGTGGTTGATGGTGGGTCGACGTTGCCAGAAAGTCCTGTTTTCAGCACTGTTCGAAACAGTGAGTAAACGGTGTGTAGAGAAAGTTTCAGGATTTCTAAAACATGGCGTTAAGAACGCGCTAAGTCGATAACGGAGGAATACAGGATGTTCAGTACGATTATAAAGAACGCCAGAGTCTTAGATGGCACAGGATCGCCCGAGTTCACGGCCCATATCGGTATAACTGGAATAACGATTACAGCGGTTGATAGAACCTGCTCGCTTGATGATGCGGTTGAAATTATCGATGCTCGTGGCCTGCTAGTGACGCCAGGCTTTGTCGATATTCACACGCATTATGATGGCCAGATCTGCTGGGACAAACAGGTCACGCCCAGTTGCTGGCACGGTGTCACCACCGTCGTCATGGGTAACTGCGGCGTTGGTTTTGCACCGGTTGCTCCCGGTACTGAGGGCGAATTGATCTCTCTGATGGAGAGTGTCGAAGATATTCCCGGAACCGCACTGCATGATGGTATCCCGTGGGGGTGGGAAAGTTTTGCTGAATATCTTGATGCGATTGATACGCCCTATACGTTGGACATCGGCACCCAGGCACCTCATGTTGCGATTCGTCACTATGTCATGGGTGATCGCTGTTACGAGGATGCCACGCGAGAGGATATGGAAAAGATGCGGGATGTTACTCGCGAGGCGCTTGAAGCTGGAGCTTTAGGTTTTTCAACTTCAAGATTCTATGGTCATCTGGACAAGGCGGGGAATGTGGTTCCCGGTACAGAAGCCTCGGCAGAGGAAATGTATACGATTGGTGAAGCATTCCAAGGACTGGAGCATGGGACGATTGAGATCATTTCTGATCATCTTGAGGACGATGATGAACTTGCCTGGATAGAGCAAATTATTCGCACAACTAAGCGGCCGGTGACTGTGCTGACCACCCCGCACTTTTTGAAGATTTGGCCTATGGCTGAAAATTTGGCAAAGGAAAATCTGAGCTTGCGGCCACAAGTGGGTGCCAGACCCGCATCCATTCTGATGACGCTTGAGAGTACTATCAATCCAATGCGGCAGCACATGGCTTATCGAGAAATTCAAAATGAACCCCTCGCTGGCCGCCAGGCGGCGTTAAAAGATCCTGAATTTCGTCGACGGATTCTGAGCGAAGAGCCACGTCAGCCAAGAAACCGGGATGCGGTACGCTTCATGAATAACTATGAAGAAATTTATGTCATGGACGATTCGCTGTCTTATGAGCCGTCGAAAGAAGATTCGATTGCATGGCGAGCTATCACCGCCGGGGTTTCGCCGCTGGAGATCATGTTGGATGTCATGGCAGAGGGAACACCTCTGCTTGTATTTTTTGGCGGCTACTCGAACAACCTCGAGGCCCAGCGAGAGCT
>DGOD01000236.1:3272-14231 GCA_002389265.1 Gammaproteobacteria bacterium UBA4475 | reverse complement strand
GAATTGAGCAACGAGTTGATTAAAGGGATGCGCGAAGTACAGAGGCTGTATCAATTTTCGAGCACCGCCAACTCAATCTAATGGATTCAATCAGGTTTAAAATGACTGAACGAAACAACCAAGAACAGCCTCGCCAAGAGCCACAAAGATCTATTTTTCAGCCACAACGGCGGGCTGATCTAGAGCTCGTGGGATACCTGCATCGCTGGTGCGTCAAGCCACGGAGCAAGGGTGAAAACCAGTACCTGCATCATATTTTGGCACCGGATTATCCCGTCCTGCATGACCATCCTTGGCACTTCAAATCGATCATTCTCAGTGGCGGCTACACGGAAATGACCCCCAGCGGCCCTATCACCCACGTTGCTGGCGATGTCTATACCCGGCAGGCCACCGACCTGCACTATATTGCCGAAGTCACGGCCAACACCTGGTCGATGGTGTTTACCGGGCCGACTATCCGAGACTGGGGATTCCTGCATCAGGATCTATGGATTTCGCACGCCGACTTCACCGAACGTCGAGTCGAGAGTATTACGCGCAACGGCTATGACGAGGCCTAACTAATCGGCGCGTCGGCAATCTTCAACAGTTGCTTGCCAACATTTTTACCCTCAAACAGGCGCATAAATGTTTTCGGCGTATTTTCGATGCCGTGCTGAATATCTTCGGCATGCTTGAGCTCACCGGATGCAATCCAACCTGACAAATCCGCAATCGCCCGACCCGCCTGAGCCAGGTAATCGATAACAATAAAACCCTGCATAGTGCAGCGCCGAATAACCAGTTGCATGTAGTTTCTTGGCCCCGCCGGCAACTCGGCTTCGTTGTATGCAGATATGCCGCCACATAACACGATGCGACCATTTTGCGCCATGTTGAGCAACGCACTATCCAGAATCTCACCGCCGACATTATCAAAAAACACATTGATGCCCGCCGGACACTCCTCGCGCAGACGCTGTTGAACATCTTCATGCTTGTAATCTATCGCAACATCAAAGCCCAGCTCATTCACCAGCCAGTCGCATTTCTGCTGACCACCGGCGATACCCACGACTTTGCTTGCACCCTTAATTCGAGCAATCTGCCCGGCGACGGAACCTGTCGCACCGGCTGCGCCTGAGACCACCACCACATCACCCGCCTGGGGCTTGCCAATATCGAGCATCCCGAAATAAGCCGTCAGGCCCGTTGCACCCAGGACACTGAGCAACAAGATCGGTGGTACCCCCGCCGGAATTTTGCTCACCGCACCCATCATGCCTGGCTGACCGTCGTTTATCGCATATTCCTGCCAGCCCAGGGTGCCGGAAACATAGTCGCCAACGGCATAATCCGGGTGCTGTGACTCGATCACCTGCCCCACTGTCGCAGAGCGCATGACCTCGCCAATTTGTACCGGTGGGACATAACTTTCTTCCGGGTTGATCCAGCCACGCATGGCGGGTTCAAACGCCAAATAGAGGTTACGAATCAAAAATTCACCCGCCTGTATTTCCCGCACGGGGGTTCTGACGTATTCGAAGTCACTTTCCTTGACCATGCCTTGCGGCCGTGAGGCCAGCAACCATTGGCCATTCATTCTATTCGACATTCAAGTTCTCCTGGTTTATTTGCGCCTCACATTGAATTCAGCCGACGAGCTCAGGCCGAGTCATCAACCCCCGCAAT
The DNA here is from genome assembly GCA_002389265.1 of Gammaproteobacteria bacterium UBA4475. Classification (GTDB taxonomy): domain Bacteria; phylum Pseudomonadota; class Gammaproteobacteria; order Pseudomonadales; family Azotimanducaceae; genus UBA4582. Next base: position 12,557 of record DGOD01000236.1, on the reverse strand, counting down.
GGGCTGATAGTAATGATAGCCAGCTCGAGCGGCGACTCGCTGCTGCCAGTTACTGCGGGCCTGGTCTTCACCCTCAAAGATCCAGTTTTGCCGATGGTAGTTCCAGCTGGCTGGATTCAGCCTGCCGGCCTCATCCATATACTGAGTCGCCTTGGCTCTTTGACCGCGCTGCTGGAAATAAACCCCCAGTTTAAAGTTCGCCTCGGCAAGCCCTTCATCTTGGGTCGGCACACGCAAATGCTGCTGCGCTAAGGGGTCTTTGACATAGGGGCTGTCTGCCCCCTTTTCCATCCAATCACGCACTAGCGTGACATAGTCGTCTCGACCGAAGGAAATACCGGGCATTTCATGCTTCTCAGCATAACTGCCTTCATCAATTCGAACAATCTGCTGCTGCTCGTCAATCCAGACCGTCGAGGGTACATTCACCAGATTATACAAGGAGCTGATGGTATGGGATTCGTCGATCAGTTGCACATAGGTACTATTGGCCGCGTCAATAAACTGCCCGGCGGCGGCTTCACCGCCCGTATCCTCAGCGACACCGATGACCACAAGGCCCTGACCTGCAAATTCTTCATAAATTGTCTGCCAACCTGACAGATCAAAGCGGCATCCTCACCAAGAGGCCCAGGTCATTAATATAACTTTTTTATCGGCATACAGGGACAGGCTGACGGGCTGACCTGCTCGATCCACCAGATCGAAATCCGGCGCCTGACCTTGCGCAAAGCGCTGTCGAACAGCAGCAATGGGACCCAAACTGATCACGTCTTCATCCTGCACCAGCCCTTGCTCCAGCTTTGCCGCAACGGCCTGCAGATTCACTTCGCCGTCGGTATGAATGGCTTTGCCTTGTGCCGGCAGCAGCGGGATGCAGGCGTCACCATAACAGGCGCCTTCTGGCTTAAACTCAAATCCTGTCAGCGCCGCCAACTCCGCCGCCGGGATCCAGGTGGCATTCCCAACTTCTCGACTCGTGACCTGGCGAATCTGGTCGTTGTATAGCAAGGTGACACTCATCTTCTCTCTCCTACCTGGAATCCTGTTTTACGATGCGAGTGTTTTACCCAATGCGGCAGCATCCTGCGCGTAATTCGCGTAAGAGTCTTTCAACGTCGCCGAATTCAGCAGACACTCGGCAACCAGTTCATTGGTGTCGTTGTCGTACACCGATGTCATGATCCAGTTAGACTCAACCCGGCGACTCTCGCTCAAACAGACGATCTCACGTTCCAGTCGATAAGACTGATTCACGAACAGCGGCCCCTTGATCATCTTGATCTCCTGATCGGCAAACAATCCAACGGCAGGACCCTTCATACGAAACCCAGCTTCACGTGAAGTGTACTGAGTCAGTACGCTGAGCATTTCCAATGGGATGATCGCTCTGCCCCAGGGTGAGCTGGCGCCGTGTTCGGCCGTGTACCAGGGTGATGGTTCCGTAATTTTGGCCAACTTTTCGTTCAGCGAGAACGGATAAAGGTCGCCCATATTCTGATCGAAATCCATCATGGCAGATTCTGCTACCAGCCCCTTCTGCCCCACACGTAGCTCGGACAGAATCACCAACTGCTCTGCCGGGCGCAGCTTTGCACGGCGCAAGTCCAGCTCAGAGGCTGGATGATCGGGGCCGATACTGGCAGTGCCTGTCAGCACCGGCGTGCCATCGCGCTTTTCTGCCCAGATGCGGGTAATCTTTGCCCCCGCCGCTGGTCGCGCGGCGAAGGCCCGGACCTCTTCGCCTTCAATGACCATATTCAAGTAATGAGAACTGATGCAACCTGACTCAAACCAGGCATCGCCAAATATCTCAGCTAACAGCGGCACAAATTGACTGAAGTGGGTTGGACCTTCTATCGGCGCGCCCGTAAAGCCAAGGTCAGCTGCCATCTTGTCGTCATGAATAGACACATGCCCATCGTAAGTCTGGTTATCCAGCATCTGTCGAGGGTGACGAAACTCGCCACAAATAATTAAGTCGGTATCAAACGCAGGCATCGGTGCCTCCAGGATAAAATGATCAGACTGCTGATCAAGCGACTCATCGAGCCGCACATCAGACTGCTTAAAGAAAAGCGCTGGCAGCGCGGCCTAGTTGAAGCTCTCACGCGCAGAGACCTTTTCGTGCCAGGTAATGACTGCCGGCGCCTGGAATAAATCCTGGCCAACCGCTTTAGCGAATGTCAGGGTCAGTGCCAGCGTAATATCAGCGATTGAAAATTGATCGCCGGCCAAATATTCCGTCTGCTCAAGTTGTGTCTCAAACATGGGCATCGCATTCCGGGCAACCTCGGCGCTGATCTCGCCCCATTCTTTCGAAATTTTCTCCCGATCTTTGAAGACCCCAGTAAGATTTCGAAACGCCTGAGCCACGGGAATCATTAAGCTGATTTCGGCACGCCGGTTCCACATCTCGATGATTGCCTGCTCCTCGCCTGACTGACCAAACAAGTTCGGCTGCGGCACTAACGACTCCAGGTATCGGGAAATCGCAACAGTTTCCGCAATGAATGTGCCAGCATCGGTCTCAAGCACCGGCACTCGAGCAACGGGATTCTTCGCCTTGAACTCGACGCCAAGATTTTCGCCACCGCGCAGATCGATCTCGGTGGTGGGTATCTCGATACCCTTTTCTTTCATCACGACCGCCACTCGACGCCCGTTGGGGGACGCGCTCATTGTGTACAAATGCATAGGACTCACCTCTTTCAAATCAATCAATAAATTCAGGTGACTCGGCCCTGTTACGCGCCAGACTCACCAGATAAACGCCGTAATTCGAATACCACAATACCATCGGGCGGCGAGTTATACTGCCGAAAATGCAGGATCTTTGCTCGCTGACCAGGTTCGACAACGGGCACCGCCTCAAGGGCATACAGTGATTGATCAAGACGCACGGTAATCAACGGCTGCTCCTGCCAGATCAACGCCCAGCTAGTACCCGGCCACCAAGGTGCAGTCACCCATCGATGGGACTGAACATAGAGTTTATCTTCGAACAAAAAACACGCCAATTGAATCGAATGTGGCTTCGCGGGACGTGACTGAACCTCGCAGATCTTGGTGTCACCCATCACGTCATGCCAACTCTCGGGTGTGGCGCTGCGGGTGCCCGCCAACAAACCACCGGGTACGGGTCCACAAGCCCCCAGCAGCAGGACCGTTAGTATCATCATCACTCGACACTGCATCACTTCGTACTCCTCGAAAAAGCGGACTCTGTGTCCCAGCAATTGCGACACCTGCCCAGATTTAAGCCTTGCACAGGTTCCTGGATTCAGTCGCCAAATATCGCGGTGAATCGCACATTACCTTTGTCTAAGCCGTCACTGACGATGTCCAGGCCCGCGGTTTTAATCATCCATTCGAGACGATGATCACGATATTCACGTTTAAACAAGCCTGCCTCCAACGCGTCTCTGACCGCTGCCAGGCCGATAGAGGCGCTATCAAAGGCATTCTCTGCGGCCGTTGCCATGACTGCTGCGACGCTGGGCACCTGCTCGGCGCGGCGCAACCAATCTTCCAGATTTGAACCGGCCTGCGGCGCGAAACCATAATTCGCCGCATTAAGCACACAAGGCACTACCGCAAGATCACCCCAACCGAACGACTCACCATTAAACCAGCTACGGTCACCCAGCTGCTGCCCCAGCCATCGATTCCACTGCTGGATTTGCTCACCGGCCAGGCGCGTAATCGCCGCAGCTGACTCACCCTGTGCGCGACCGAAATGGGCAATTTCAGCCAACCCCCAGATAATTGCTTCGTAGTGGGTATCCATGACGTCTTCCAGTATTCGAACGCGGGCACGGTCAGCCGGCGTCGCCGGTAACAGTGGCGGTTGTGGCCAAACATCCTCGAGGTATTCAAGGATCACCGTGGAGTCGAAAATCTCAACATCATCATGGATCAGCGTGGGGACTTCACCCCGCGGACTCGCGGCGGCAAATTCGCCCCCAGCGGCGCCAGTACCAAAAGCGTCCGGCGTGAGGATATCGCACTCAAGGCCCTTTTCCAGCAAGGCGATCTTGACCTTCTGAGAATAAGGCGACAGCGGGTGATCATAGAGTTTCAACATGGCATTTTCCTGGTTTGGGACTCAACGTTTCACAGGCAGAGTATCACCAAATGGCGCCGCGACAACAAGCCATGCTAAATCAGGACTGCCTGTAGCGGCACCACGTCTTCGCGATCAACGGTGTTCGGGTCTTCGACAGCAGTCTGTCGGTGCGCCGCAAACCCAGTAGCGCCAGTTGGTCCTATTTCCCTTTCTAGGCCCGGAATTCTGCTCTACTATTCGAGTATCAGTCAGTTAAACAAGGAAGCCATCATGTCAGAGAAATCTCAAGATCTGCAAGCCGCCGGTATTAGCAATCGTGAAACTCAGGCCCGTTGGGCAATCGATGTCAACGTCGACCCCATGAGCATCCCCTTAGCGCAACTCGATCCCTGCCACCCGTCACTGTTTGAGGCTGACAAATTCAAACCCTATTTCGATCGCCTACGGGCGGAGGATCCAGTGCACCTGACGGCCGAAAGCATGTTTGGGCCCTACTGGTCTGTGACCCGCTTTGACGACATTCTATACGTCGACAGTCACCATGAAATCTTCTCTTCGGATATTGATCAAGGCGGCATTCGAATGGGTGGACGACCCCGGCAGGCCGGCGAACCCGATCCGATGTTTCATCTACCCATGTTTATTATGGCGGACCCACCCGTCCACGATGAACAACGTAAAGTGGTCGCCCCCATGTTTACATCCCGCGCCCTGGCCGACCTGCAAGATCTGATTCGCGAAAGGGCTATCAAAATTCTCGATGGCCTGCCGCGAGATGAAGATTTCAATTGGGTCCAGCACGTCTCGGTGGAACTGACCGGGCAAATGCTGGCCACCCTGTTCGATATTCCTCAGGAGGATCGACACAAGCTCATCCATTGGTCAGACACCATCGAGAACATCGGCAATCCAGACGTCTACGAGACTCCAGAGCAGGCCTTTGCCGAGCTCTGGAAATGTTTCGAGTATTTCGATGCTGCCTGGAAAGAGCGGGCAGCTAGAACCACGCCGGGCACAGACTTGATCTCCGTGCTGGCCCAGGGTGAGTCTACGAAAAATATGGCACCCAACGAATTTTTGGGCAACATGTTACTGTTGATCGTCGGCGGCAATGACACCACCCGCAATTCCATTTCTGGCGGGCTACTGGCCATGAGCCAATACCCGGCGGAGTACGATAAATTACTCAGCGATCCAAGCTTGATACCCAAGATGGTCCCTGAGATGATTCGTTGGCAGTCGCCAGTGGCACATATGTGCCGCACCGCCCTGATCGACACGGAACTCGGCGGCAAGCAGATCAAGGCCGGCGACAAGGTGGTGATGTGGTATATCTCCGGCAATCGTGATGAGCGCCAGATCGACAGACCCGATGAATTTATCATCGACCGCATCAACCCGCGACATCACCTTTCTTTTGGCTTCGGCATTCATCGCTGTCTGGGCAATCGTCTGGGCGAGATGCAATTGACGATTCTCTGGGAAGAAATCGTCAAGCGCCTACCAAAGATCAAGGTCGTGGCCGACCCCGTCTATCTTCGTTCGAATTTTATTCACGGCATTCGTGAATTGATGGTGCGTATTCCAAGCTAGCGGCTTTGCGCTTGGAATACTGGATTGGCGTTCCGGCTTTAGAGCACCGGCGTAAAGTCCAATGCCGCGGCTTCCGCTGCACAATTCCGGCTCGGCGGCAAGCCGCGGTTGATGAGCTCGGCCAACTCCTGTTTCGCCGCCGCCATATCCAGTTGGAACACCGGGTCGGCGTGTAAGCGGGCGACAGTGGCGGCGCCCATAGCTCGACCCGACTCCACATCCGCACTCCAATGGACATTACAGACCATACGGCTGACACCGTAAGCACGGCCACGCTTGATAATCTGATTTGTCCGTTCTGGAACTAGCTCGCTCAAGATCAAGCCCCACGCCCAGCCAAAGGCAGTGTGGCCGGATGGGTATGACCCGTTGTCACGCAGAGCAGCTTCGCTGTCTGGCGTACAGGTCGGCTGGCTATTGACCATAAAAGGTCGAGGCCGCTGGTAATGATTTTTTGCCGCGCCCGTTGAATAACCTGCATCTACCAAACTACGGCGCAATAATCGATAAGTATGGGGCGTGTCGACCTCATTGATCGGCGCATTGATAGCGCAGCTGAAGGTACCCGCGACTTCCGGAAAGGCATACACCGCATCCTGAGCCGCCAAGTCCCAACGCGGTGAGCCTTTCAACCTCAGAGCCATGCCGCTGAGCCAGACATCTTGAGCCTCCGCGGCCGAACCCAGCGCCGGAGGCGCCGGTAACAACCCCAGACTGTCGGGCAGATCGGCGACCGGCAAATAGCCGCGAAGTATCCCGGGTCGAATTTCATCCACCGGCGCCGGTTCATAGGGCTTGGAACTGCAGGCGGTCAGCAGTAACAGCGCCAGAACCACTAGACTGTTTCTAGCGATCTCAGCGCCGGCCCAGCGCTCTGTTTTGCACTCGAATAAGTCGGATCGCTCTGCCACCAGTGGCCTCCTTTAAATGTCATCTTTTCATCGGTCGCCATGTCCATTGCCTTTCAAGACTGATGCACACAGCTTTAGTAATGCCAAACAGTATACGGAACTCAAAGGAATTTTCGATGGCCTTTGTCGCTGTCAACAAGCCTGCAACCGGCATTCAAGCTTGCGCCATGCTGATTTTTTTCAAAATTCCACGCTTATCTGAAGGTTGTATGGGGGCTTGTATGAGCGATCCATATCTGGCGCCCGCGGGTCAGAAAAAGCCCTCAATTATCTCAACTATCCCAACTTCCGCCACTTTCGCAACTATCTATTCGCTCAGTTTTTCACCGCCTTGGCAGGCCAGATGCAGAGTGTCGCTATAGGCTAGCAGGTGCACGCCTTTACTGGCGATCCTCTGGAGCTTGGTCTGATCGGTCTTGCCGAGCTTCTACCCTTTGTGCTTATCGTGTTGCCCGCGCTTTTGCTATGCCCGCCTCTCAGGCCATCACCCTCAACCTGTGCCCCATGCGGCGCTCCAAAATATCGTCGCGCTGAACTCGTCGTTCAGCCATGTCGCCACCATCGTCAGACCGGCAGTACGCACTGCGCCGGCAGTCGGTGCCGTTATAGTCGCGAGCATTCTGCTATTCCATTCCATAATACGCCGCGTGGGACGTTGGTTATTCCTGGGCGTCGTGCTCTTCGATGTTGCCTACATTGTCTTTGGCCTATCCATCTCATAGCTGATGTCCATGGTGGCGCTGACGCTCCTTAGCGTAGGCGATATGATCAGCGTCTATATTCATCATTTGCTGGTACAGCTGGAAACACCGGATCACATTCGAGGTCGAGCGAGCTTATGGTGAAGGCCCAATAGTAATCCTTGCCTGACCCGCATTTGAAGCATCACCTTCGAAGTTTTTCACTCGATAATATAAAGCATCCACTAGTGGCGAAGAGCCATTATAAGCAGCAGCCGTGTATCTGATCACCCCCGTGACCCCGTCGACTGTTGCCGTGCCGTAATTAGGCGGAGTAATAATCTCTACCGTGCTCGGATCGATCTGACTAACGGAGACGGTTGAGTAGTCAGCGCCACTGAGATCATTGTCCAGCACGGAGATATCAATAGTGCCCCCCCCAACCGTAGACAGACCTACATCGGCTTTGGCTATCGGCGGAAAGTCAATGAAGGGTGTAAAACTCATGATTCGCGAAAAAATATTATCGATCAACAGCGTGTTAACACAGCCCGCGATGGGGTTCACGAACGGATCAAAACCACAGGCATTAGACCTCTGCACAACTGTTGTACGGTACTCACCCGTCGGACTGATATCAAACAAGGTATGCTGTTGCTTGACGCTGACCCGGTCCTCATGTTGATTACTATTGACCAGCGCACAAAAAGACTCAAGCGGGATAGAAGTTTCCGGAATATTCTGCGACTCCGATTGAGCCTGGACTCGCTTCCACGGCATCTTACCCGAGCCAAGCACAGTAGCACAAAGTCCTGCAGCTTCCCCCGACCACGCTTCAAAACCCGTATCAGGACTAGTGACGCGAAACTCCTCTTGACCCGTACCATCGGGATTAATTCGATAGTATTTGGTAGGTGTCTCAGAACCGTCGGAACCGAGCGCCACAAACACCCCGGCAATATCCAGTGTACCGGTATCGCCAAACGTTACCGGACCTTGGACAAACGACAGACTAGTACTTGACCTCAGGCGAAGGGCGCCAGTTCGAGAATCAGAATACAGCACCCCCACCACATCACCGGAATTTCGAGTCGCTAAATGATAGTAATCAGCAACGTCATTATTAGCGAAGGTGACCACCAAGTGACCATCGACATCCAGAAGCCAGCTGAACGTATTAGCCATCACCAACGCCGAACCCGTCGAAGCCGAGTCAAAGGTCAGCACGTCTGGATACAGTTTCGTAGAATCCAAAGTACCTTGTACTGATGCTACATCCGTCTCCAGCGAGCGGCTTTCACCGTTTATGCTGAAAGGGATAGCCTGGCTCTTATCATAGAGACTGTATTCTCTGGATTGCGAGAATGACGCCGAGAGTACACTTATACTCGGTTGGTCGAGCGTTACGTTAAACGCTGTAACAGCCAGCGTCTCAAGAACCAATACCCGGTCCTTGGCGACACCGTCAGTTATCAGGGTCATATCTATCGATGTTAAACTATAGGTGAACCTAAGGGTCTCATCAGCGTTACCGTCGCCATCTTCATCAACGAGCTCCTCAGCGTCAACGATCTTAATCGGAACGCCGCCCTCACCTACAACGTGAAACTGAGCTGAACCTCCGGTTGTGGCGCTAACATTAACATTAATCTGCTGCGATGCAGTCAGTATATAGCCACTCATGCCATCAGCGTTTAATGAGGCAAAGAAACTTTCACCCAGATCAACGCCAGAACTAAAGGGTATAGTTGACTCCTCGACACCGAAAAATTCCAGAGGCAAGGCCGCTTCAACGGTGACAACAACTTCTCCGACTACAGTCACGCCGTCGGCATTTGCAACCGTCACTGAGAAGGTTCGTTCATCGACGCTACCGTTTGGCAACAGAGCAACATCCGACATAGTAAACGTCGGGCTAGATGCGGTGGCGTCACTCAATGTTACAGCCGTACCGCCGGTTTGTGTCCACGTATAACTTAACCCAGACTCTGTCGCCGAGGCGCTTAGGGTCACCAGCTCACCACTCAGCGGG
>DGOD01000236.1:1375-3203 GCA_002389265.1 Gammaproteobacteria bacterium UBA4475 | reverse complement strand
GACCCCACTGACCGCATCAATCGATAGACTGCCTGCCTCAGGAGGAATAACAATTTCAATACTCGTCAGATCCAGACTACCGTCAACATCTTGCACTAAAGACGAGATCACCACATCGACTGGCACGCCAGTATTAGTGTGTAACAATGCGGATCCAGCCCGAGGAGGATCACCAGCAAACGTTTCTAAATATTTAGTCACACTCGGGCGAATCCGCCTCACCTGAGGCTCACAAACGTTTTCACTGCAAGTGTACGTTACCTCTCGAGTCACTGCCTGGCCGAGCGTGTAGATGGTTCTTTCCTCCCGGTAGCTATTTGCATCTGGCACTCTTGCATTGCAGAAACTAGCACTCGGTCGTTGGGAGCCAACAACGACCTGCTCAGAAGCAGAAAACCATACTCGTTCGGTGATTACCTTACCGGCAGGGTTAACCGACCAGCATATACCGCTCGACCAAAGAGCCGTGTAGTTCACCACACCGTCTTCGTAGCCAGTATAAATGGTCTCCTCCTCACCAGTGCCATCTGGTGCCAAGCGGATGCTCATGTCATATATATCGGTGTATTGGTTCCAGACCCATATTTCTTGTGATGTATAAATTCCCGCGACTGTGTCGCTATTCACTATCAAAGTCGGATCCTGCGTAAAAGACAATTCGGCCCTGGCTATCTTGACATTGTTGCCGAAGGTATAAACCGCGACCACCACATTACCAGAAGTAGTGGAGGCCACATGGTGATATTCGCTGGTTTCACCATCAGCAAACTCGACTCTGATATAGCCATTTTCGGGGTCACTAAACCAGTTAAACGACTGAGCTTTCTCCGCGGCAAAACCTGTACCATCTTCATTAAAACTAAGACCGTCAAGCTGTAAGCCGGAATCGTCGAAATCGTAAAGCGTATCAATTTCGGTTGACACATTGGTCAATAGTGAAATTGTTTGATTTTCAACCTCAAGGGGAACTCGACTCTCGAAGCCATGGACCGCGACGATATTTGTTGACTCATAATCTGAGGAATTAACCTCCACACCTTGCGTTTCATTAAAGGTTACTCCTCTACGAAGCGACTGACTACTGAACAGATCCACCTCGTCACCATCATCGGTTAACGTCAGCGTCAACTGAACAATGCTCTCTGTATATCTCAGCACGTCGCCTGCACCGTTTGTGTATCTATATACATATTCCGGCAGCCCAAGGCCCACAAAACTCACTGTCATCTCAAGCCCATCTACCGTGTAGCTGAAGCCTAAATCTTGATCTTCTCCGGCATAGTAGCTCGGCACCACATCGCCAACGCTGCTCACCGTATCAAAGGTGAATAACCCAAGAGGCCTAATACCGCTTCCATAACTAGTAGGCTCGTGATATTTGAATGACGCAAATAGCTTGTTTCCACGCGTCGCCGGTTCAATGCTAGCCTGAACCTTAGTAACACTCGTCAGGCCATTTGCACCCACTATCGTCAAGCTAAATTCAAGCACATCTGTTGTACCCAATAGTTTCGGTGGCGCAGTAAAACTGGCGAATTTACTGTTAGCGTCGATCAACTCCACTGGCGTGCCGGAGACCTGAGCCCATTGGTAGCTCACAATGTCCTCATTGTCGTTGGTCGTCGAGCCGTCCAAAGTCACAAGCGTACTCTGGTTCGCTGTCACATCAGTGATTACGAGCACGGGGGCAAATATCCCCACATTGACTAACGCCGCGTTCGACAAGTTGCCGTCGGTATCACGAACCCGATAGTAAAACGCGTCAGTACTGTTATCGCCCACGGGCGTATAGGTTATAACCCCAGTACTGGTATCAACGGACACAGTA
>DGOD01000236.1:0-1264 GCA_002389265.1 Gammaproteobacteria bacterium UBA4475 | reverse complement strand
AGCTCATAGATAGCAGGAAAATAGCTTTCAACTATCAAACTACAATTCTGCGGATCATCGGTCTTGAAAAAACAAGTGTTAAACGAATCTCGAGTCACAGTTCTGATCTTCACGCCACTCACGTCAAACAGCGTTTGCTCTCGCCTGAACCTGAAACTGGCATCCGCTGGTTGCGTTGCCGCACAGAAACTCGTGTCTGGCCGACTAGTGCCCTCAACCACAGCATCCCGCGAGAGCACCCGATCAACAACTAACTCGCCTGTTACGCTGACAGACCAGCAGATACCAAATGAACTCGTAACCGGGGTCTGCTCTCCCGTCGAGAGATCAATTAAATTTAATTCCACTTCGCCTGTGCCATCCGGGGCTAGCCGATAATCAATATCATTAGCGACCAAGGTGCCATCTTCAAACGCAAGAGTGCCGCGAGCCGTGTAGACACCTGCCAGATTAGCGGCATCCCATATAGCCAATGGATCTTTGACAAAAGACAACTCTACACTCGCCTTGTTGACGCCACTGACGTCAGTGTATTCCGTGACAATGACGTCACCTGAAGGTCGTGTCGCCAGATGGTAATAGTCGGCGACTTCACCATCAGCAAATACAACACTAACATGTCCGTCTGGTTGCACAACCCAAGTCAATGCTTGGAATTTCTCCGCCGCAAACCCCGTGCCGTCAGCATTAAAGGTCAGACTATCGACTTGCAAATCAGTACCATGTTGAAGGGTATCAACCTGAGTCGAAATGTTCGTCAGCAGCGACCGGGTCTGACCCTCCACGGTAAGCGGAATCTGAGTTGAAAAATCGTAAACTGAAAAAATAGACGTTTTTTTAAAGGGTTCAGTCGAGACGATGAAATTTTGTGTATCGTTAAAGGTCGTTATGCTACCCGTTATTTGCGCACTAACGACATCTCTGCCAACACCATCTTCCACCAGAGTCAGAACGTATTGATCGATAGCTTCCGTGATCGTCAGCGTGTCACCCGAGGCCGAAACGGTAAACGATTGCGGCTGAGTGTCACTACTAACAATATCCAGGGTCATCGTCAGCCCGCTCTGCACGTAGCTAAAAACCGACTCTCGGCGAACCTCTAACAAAGTACCTGTATTGGTCGCCGTATCAAACACAAACAGACCGCCTGATTCAATATCATAGCCAAACCCGGTAGGCGCATTCAGCTCTGTCAAAGCATAAGCCCGGTTACCCGTAGTCGCTGGACTGACAGTTACTGGAACCTCAGCAACACTCGTCAAGC
>DGOD01000272.1 GCA_002389265.1 Gammaproteobacteria bacterium UBA4475 | reverse complement strand
CGTGCAGAAGATCTTCCACGTTACGGAGTGAGAGCGGAAAACGAACGTACAGCATCACAGCCAAGCGGATGATCTCAGGGCTCGTTTTAAAGTACCTGAATGGGGAGTGTTTTGTCATACGGAGAGGCTACGAGACCACCCTGCCCGTCTCAACCTCGTTTTGTCTGACAGTGCCCCGCCAGCGCTTGCTGCGCTCACGCCGATAAACCCGCACCTCGCTGTCCAGTATCAGATGTGTGTCGTCCCGCAGCTGCCGCATGTTCTGCTCCTCACCACAACACTATGGCAGGGCGTACCGACAAGTCTATCAAAGTGTGTGTTTGACATCTAATTGAGATAACCGTCCAATATTAGGAGCATAAGCAATAGGAGAACAGTCCAATGGCAAGTATTCCAGGCCCAGCTACAGTTAGCTGTCCAAAATGCGGTAGCGCAGGAACTTACAAACCCAACACAAGCAATGGTGCTACAGTAGTTACGTGCAATAGCTGTCGTAAGAACTTCCGCATTGAAATCCGCGACGGTAAAATATTTCGGACACAATAAGCATGTGTTCCTGAACCATGTATGCCCCAAACTCCGCCAACACAGTGTTCGCAACATAGCACTAGCCCTCACTGTCGATGTGGATCGTGTGCCCACCAATCACCAAAGCGGCCTGCCAACGTCTATATCTCTCACTTCAATGCATCATGGATCTCGTCCTGCATTTTCTTAACAGCCGAATGAAGCTCGCAGATAAAAGCCTTCCCAACAATGGACTGGGTTGCGTAGCCCGGAGTAAGGATGGAGACACTAGTTGAAATGTGCGGGCTAAAGCGGCGTATTGAAAGCTTTTCGTCTGATGGCGCCTGTTTTAAGTGGCTATAAGCCGTAATCATATCGCAAATCATCACACAAGCGCCCGCGGCGACAAGCTGTACTCCTGGTAGAAAGGTGCGAAGTTCAATCCGCTTATTGAAATGGCACCCAGCAGATCGAAAAGCAGTCTCTGTTTGAACGGCAGATAGATGCTCACCAAAAAGAGCAGCCATTGGGCGGCCATCTAGATCATCGGGCGTGACAATATCGGCTGTTGCTAAGGGGTCGCCTTTTGGTAACATACACACGCACTCCAAATCGTAATCTGTTTGCCGAATTGATGTACGAGACTGTGGTGTTTCAGAAAATCCAAGATCGTATTGTTGAGATGCGATTAGGTCTTCAATCACGTCGGAAGACCGCATTATCAAAGACACCTCAAGATCGTGACGGTTTTTTAAGAATTTGGTCAGTATGCTTGGTAGGAAAGTGCTTGATGCTGCGGGGTGGCAAGCAATTTTGAGTTTGCCGGATTGTAAAGAACTAATTCGTTCCAAGCTGCGTTCAGTGCGTTCAACCCGGCCAAGAATATCGTCGCATTCTTCAAGAAAGAAATAGGCTTCTGGTGTGGGGGTTAGTTTGCCTTGTGATCTTAAAAACAGGGCAAACCCCAACTGTTCTTCCAGGTTCTGCACCATCGTTGAGACGGCCGGTTGTGTGCGGCCAACTGATCGGGCGGCCTGACTAATTGAGCCAGAGCGCATGACTTCACGAAAGGTCGAGAGCTGTCGAAGAGATAGATACATATATAAATTCAACTTATGAGGTTAAAGATAATATTAAATTGATTTAATGCCAAATGTCTAGTGATGTAACGACATTGTCTAGGCATAGAGCCTCTTGGGTGGGGGAAAGATGGACAAATTTGCTAAATATTTACTGACAGTGCTCATTGTATCGGTAGCTTTGGGGCAATTCGTTCAAGTTATCACACGTTACCTTTTTCAGATCCCGGTCATGGGGCTAGAGGAAACGATGGCTTACCCCACTGTGTGGCTATACATCCTCGGTTCCGTTAATGCATCTCGAGAGAATACTCACATCCGGGCGAATGTGCTTGAGATTTTTATCAAGACAGATCGTGGCCATACAATTCTCGCTATTATCGGAGAAATCATAAGCTTAATCGTTGGGCTTTGGCTTCTGTCTTGGGCATGGGAATATACCCAATATGCTTGGCGTGTTTGGCGTGAAAGCCCAACGTTGTATATTCCCACCTTTTATTCAGATGTGGCGTTAGTAGTGGGGATGTCACTAATGATGATCTACACTGCTGCCCATCTAGTGCGCCATATCCGCAATCTACAATCTGGAGATTCAGCATGATTGAGATTGCTCTACTAGCAATTGCGCTGCTCGTGTTAACGTTGACCCTTGGCGTGCCGCTTCCCTACTGTTTTGGTTCGGCTTTGATGGTTATGTATTTCATGGGTGATGTAACCATGAAGGGCATGATGCTATGGGGCGTCCAACAGCTAGGTAACCCTGTGCTTTTGGCTATCCCGCTGTTTGTTTTAGCCGGAACGGTGATGTCTGAAAGTGGGATTGCCGCGTCATTACTTCGCTTTGTGAATGCTTTCATTGGCCACGTGCGAGGTGGTTTAGGTGTTGTTGCTGCAGTGTCTTGTGCTGTTATAGGAGCAATTTCTGGATCAGGTTTGACAGGTATCGCTGCCATTGGGCCATTGTTGATACCGGAAATGGAAAAGCGGGGCTACCCTCGTGAATATGCTACTGCGCTTATTGCAAATTCCTCAATCCTCGGCCTGTTGATCCCTCCCTCAGTAACAATGATCGTTTATGGGTGGGTAACGGACACTTCTATCCTAGCGTGTTTCTTGGCTACACTTGGACCCGGACTTCTGATCATGCTGTCATTCTCAGTGATCAATTTGGTAATGTCGCGCAAATTTGACCTTATACTTGATGAAAAGCCTTCATTTTCAGAATTGTCAGGAGAGGTTGCTCGCCGTGGTTTTCATGCTTTTCCAGCATTGCTCATGCCAGTAATCATTCTTGGTGGCATCTATGGCGGAGTTATGACGCCAACTGAGGCGGCTGCTGTTGCCGTGATATACGCGGTGCCCGTCGGCTTCCTTATCTACAAGGGTCTACGTTGGGAAAACTTCTTTTCGGCAGGTAAAGAAGCAGCAACAGCGGTTGGCGCGATCTTGATGATGATCCTGTTTTCGATGATCCTCAGCCAGATGTTCGTCTATGAAAGCATCCCGCAGCAATTGGTGCAGGGCATCTTCTCGATTACTGAAAACAAAGTGGTGTTGCTTATTATGATCAACGTCATGCTTTTCCTTGTCGGCATGGTCGTCAACGATGTCACGGCGATCATTCTAATTGCTCCGCTACTTTTGCCGCTCATGAATGCGATCGGCGTCAGCCCGGTGCAGTTTGCCGCAATCATGGGCGTCAATACTGCTATGGGTGGAGTGACGCCACCTTATGCTTCGATCCTGTACCTGGGCGCGCGTATCGGCAACGTGAAGGTGACCAAAGTCATCCCACCAGCCATGAAGCTTATTCTGTTGGGCTATGTCCCCGTGGTCTTTCTGACCTCGCTTTGGCCGGACCTTTCCCTCTTTCTGCCACGTTTCTTCGGATATGATGTGGCCCCCTGATTTCACTAAACCAATGCATCTCAACAAGGAGGAACCTAAAATGAAACATGCATTCCTAACTACAGCAACCGCCGCTCTGATGGCTCTTGGCAGCTATGCCGCGGCCCAGGATCTGAAGATGAGCCACGTGCGTCCGCAAGATGCGACCATCGACGTGGAGCTGCGAGCGTTTTCTGCGGCCGTCGATGAAGCAACAGGGGGAGATGTAAAAATTAATATTTTCCCTGCATCTGCACTTGGTGATTACACAACTGTCCAAGAGCGCATAAGCGTTGGTGCGATTGATATGGCCACACAGCCTGCGGCAGCAGCAGCTGACCGCCGAATGCAAATTAGCTCCTTCCCTTATCTTGCGGGCGACTGGGATCAGGCGCGTGCAGTTTATGGCCCTGGTGGTATCGTACGAGAAACAGTTGCGGGACTTTATGCTGAGCAGGAAATTACAATGCTTGCAGCATATCCTGTCTATTTTGGTGGCATTGCGTTGAACGTTGAAAACGCCAACCCTGGTTCAACAGAGCCAAATGGGATCAAAGTGCGTGTTCCTGGCATCAAAAGCTTCCAGTTGACTGGCGAAGCGCTGGGCTACATTCCCGCACCGATCCCTTTCTCAGAGGCCTTTACTGCCGTTCAAACCGGCGTCGTTGATGGTGTGATTGGTTCGGGCGCTGAGGGGTATTACGCTTCATTTCGCGATGTAACCAAAACCTATATTCCTGCAAACACACACTTTGAAGTTTGGTATATGATTATTTCAGACGAGAGCTTGGCTGAATTATCAAACGAAGATCAAGCTGCATTGAAAGAGCAGGCGGCTGCTTTTGAGGCAGCCCGCTGGACCGTGGCTGAAGCAGATCAAAGTAAAAACGAACAGCGTCTTGTTGACGAACTGGGGGCGACGGTGGCGGAGTTGAGCGCCGACGAACTCGCGGCTATGGCCGCTAAAGCTCGTGCTGAGATTTGGCCAGCAGTTCTTGAGGACGTAGGTGTCGATTGGGGGCAAGCAATCCTGGATCGAGTTGCTGCTTCAAGCAATTAAGCTAACGCCTGTCAGGGTGGTATCGCTGCCCTGACAGGACTTCCTTAGCCAACGGAGCCGATCACATGGAAACCGATTATGTCATTATTGGCGGCGGTGTCGTTGGCCTCTCTGTCGCTTGGGGTCTTTTGCGGCGCGGGCTTACGGTAACTGTTCTGGACGGGGATGACGGGTCCTTTCGAGCAAGCCGAGGCAATTTTGGTTTAGTTTGGGTCCAGTCCAAAGGGATGAACGAACCTCGCTATGCCCGTTGGTCACAACAATCGGCTGCGATCTGGGCTGATTTTGCCGATGAGGTGGCAGACAATACGGGTAAGACTATTCCGCTGGAACAAAATGGTGGCCTCGATTTGCATTTTTCTGAGGAAACATTGCATGCTACTCTCGAGAAATATGAGAAGCTCAAAACACAGTTGGACGGTGATTACCCCTACGAGGTACTAGGCCACAACGCGTTGAGAAAATCGGAGCCGCATATTGGCCCTAAAGTTGTTGGTGCAATTTTGCATCATCAGGATGGGCATGCCAACCCACTGAAATTACTTGTTGCCCTTGCTGCCGATGTGCGCCGTTTAGGTGGGCGCGTTCTAACTGGAAAAATTGTTACTGCAGTGACAAAGCCTGATACATTTCACATCAGTTGCGCGGATGGTACATTTTTTTCATCAAACAAGGTGGTTTTGTCTGCGGGGCTTGGCGCAGCGCAGCTTGGCCCAAAGATGGGTTTTAAGACGCCAGTCCGCCCTCAACGTGGCCAAGTTCTGATTACCGAAAAACTTCCGAAATTAATCAACCGCCCATCATTGATCGCCCGGCAAGTAGACGAGGGAGGCATTCAGATAGGTGCTACGAATGAAGAAGTTGGCCTTGATGATCGTGTCACCCAACCAGGCCTTTCCGGTCTCGCTGCCGAGGCAATAGCAGCCTATCCCGCTTTGGCTCGCGCGCAGCTAGTTCGCAGTTGGGGAGCTTTGCGTATTCTGTCCCCTGATGGGCTACCTATTTACCAAGAAAGTGCCGAATTACCGGGGGCTTTTCTTGTCACCTGCCACAGCGGTATCACTCTTGCTGCTGCCCACGCGCGCCTTTTACCCGATTGGTTAGAGGGCAACGATGCAGCGCCAAATCTGGAGGTCTTCAGTGAAACACGTTTTGACGTTTCTTGAGCTCGAAAGTGGCCCTCGTGTTGATGTAACCTGGGACGGCACAGCTCTAAGTTTGCCTGAGGGATCAAATCTTGCTGCGGCCATGTTGGCTGCAGGTGTTGGCGTGTTCCGTCATACGCCTGTCTCAAAAGCGCCTCGTTCACCATTTTGTATGATGGGGACATGCTTTGATTGCCTGGTTGAGATTGATGGTGTTACCCGTCAAGCCTGCATGGTAGAAGTGACTGAAGGTATGGTTATCTCGCAACCTCAAGAATTGGGGGGGCAAGTTAATGAAATGTGATCTTGTCATTATAGGTGCAGGTCCTGCTGGCATGGCTGCGGCCGCTGAGGCTTCAGAGTTAGGGTTGAGCGTTACGATTATAGACGAACAGCCTCGAGCTGGCGGACAAATATACCGCGACGTAGATAAAGTTTCACCGTCGCGCGCTCCCATTCTTGGTACTGATTACACTGATGGCAAGCGCTTGACTGAGAGCTTACGACAGAGTGGTATCGAGTATCTTCCCGGTGCTGTTGTTTGGGCCATCGAAGATCAGTTTCGAATTATGTACACGTGTGAGGGGCGAGGCGCGCAAATTCAGGCGGATCGTATTCTTCTAGCAACCGGTGCACTGGAACGGCCGATGCCAATTCCTGGCTGGACTTTGCCAGGTGTGATGACAGCTGGTGCCGGTCAGATATTGCTTAAGCAATCTGGAGTTGTGGCAAAAAAATCTGTTCTAGTCGGTTCAGGGCCTCTGCTGTATCTGATCGCTGCCCAGATGGTGCGCGCGGGTACACCGCCTGTGGCGATGATTGAGACACAGACACGGAGCGATTTGGGTCGTGCTTTGTGGCATGTTGGGGGAGCTCTCCGGGGCTGGCGTTACATAATGAAGGGTCTCAAGATGCTAGCAGAGATCACGCTTGCTAGGGTCCCTCGCTACTCTGGCGCATCAGATATCGCAATTGAAGGGGATGATGCTGCTAAGGCTGTCACATTTATTTATAAGGGGCGCGAACGTCGGATCGACTGTGACATAGTTTTTTTGCATCACGGCGTTGTTCCCAATCCGCAGGCCAGCCGTTCACTTCGCATTTCTCATAATTGGAATGCGGCGCAACAGTCATTTGTTCCCAAGCTTGATGAGTGGGGCCAAAGTGACGTCGCTGGCGTTTTTATCGCTGGTGATGGGGCTGGTATCGGTGGTGCAAAGGCAGCCGAACAAGCAGGCCGTTTGGCAGTATTAAAAATAGCAGAGGATTCTGCGCTTCTTTCCACACAAGATCGTGATCTCAAGGCCGCACCATTGCGTCGCGAACTGGGACGGGAACTTGCAGCACGCCCGTTTTTGGACACTGCCTATCCTCCTTATATTGCGGCGTTAACACCTGACGACAATACAACGATCTGTCGTTGTGAAGAAGTCACAGCTGGCGAAATTCGTGGCTATGCTAAACTTGGCTGCCTTGGCCCCAATCAAACAAAGGCGTTTGGGCGTGCAGGCATGGGCCCTTGCCAAGGACGTTATTGCGGACTGACTGTGACTGCGTTGCTGGCCGATGCTAATAGGCAATCACCGGATGAAACAGGATACTATCGAATTCGTGCGCCTCTCAAACCAGTGACCTTGGGCGAACTCGCCGCAATGGATGATATGGTCCAAAACTCAGCTGAATAGGAGGCATTCATGATTGAACGTATAGAGACTAGCGTGCGCATGAGTAAAATCGTTAAGCATAATGGGGTTGCGTATCTAAGCGGACAAGTGGGGAGTGGAGCTTCAGTAACTGAACAAACCCGCGATTGCCTACTGCGCGTTGATGCTCTTCTTGAAAAGGCAGGTTCATCTCGTGAGCAGATGTTACAGGTAGTTATTTGGTTGGCTGATATGAAAGACTTTGCTGAGATGAATGCCGTCTGGGATGCATGGGTTCCTGAGGGTCAAGCACCAGCCCGTGCCTGCGGCGAAGCAAAACTTGCACGTTCGGAACTTAAGGTTGAGATAATTGTGACGGCTATGTGCTGATTGCCGTTCTCGGCCTCGATTGAAAAGGCTTCAGCATCTCATACTTGCCGATGTTCTGATCATTACACTACCAATGGCATCATATGTGTTCCAAACCATGTTCCTCCAAAACTTCGCCAACACAGTGTTTGCAACACAGCATTAGCCAACACAGTGTTCAACACCGTGATTCAGCTGTCGAAATAGCGAGTAACACGGCAAAAAGTGTGTTTTTGGTGTGTTTTTGAAAAACACAACTTAAGCGTGTATTGCGCCTCGCTAAACCATTGATATTACTTGTTAAATGGTGCTCGGGGGCGGAATCGAACCACCGACAC
>DGOD01000089.1 GCA_002389265.1 Gammaproteobacteria bacterium UBA4475 | reverse complement strand
GCGTTCGGTGCATTCAGCACATCACCTAAGCCCCAAATATTATCGAAGCGCTGATGCCGCAAGGTCGCTTGATCCACATCTAGCCAACCGTTGGCGTCGGCTAACTCGCTATCCTTAACGAAGTCAGGCGCACATTGCGGTGGGCAAACATGCAGCATGTCGAATTCAACACAGGTCTCTTGCGGCTCGCCGGCGGCATCGGTGCTCGTAAACCACGCCTTTTGGTTTGCACCATCGACCTTCACCAAGGTTTGTTGAAAGTGCAGTTTGGCCTGATATTTTTCCACATACTCCATCAGTGCCGGCACATAATGGGCAACACCAAACAGTGCAGCACCGGCATTATAGAAATCAACTTTGATATCCTTGAGCACGCCACGGCGAAACCAGGCATCAGCGGACAGATATAGGGCTTTTTGCGGCGCGCCGGCACACTTAATAGGCATGGGCGGTTGAGTAAATACTGCCCTACCGCGCTGCAAGGTATTCACCAACTCCCAGGTGTAGGGCGCCAGGTCGTAGCGATAATTTGAAGTGACCCCATTTTTGCCCAGAGATTCCTCAAGCCCCGCTACAGCAGACCAGTCAAGCTTTAGGCCAGGGCAAACCACGAGTTGCTGGTAGCGCACAGTCTCGCCATTATCGAGACGGATTTGGTTGTTTGCTGGATCAAAACTCACCACCGACTGTTGTTGCCATGTCACCCCCGCCGGAATCAGATCTCGAGTCGCCCGCCGCGTACTTGCTGAGTTAAACACGCCCGCACCGACCATGGTCCAACCTGGTTGGTAGTAGTGCTCACTCGATGGGTCAATCAGCGTGATGTGCAGTTGCGGATCACGTTTTTTGAGACTGGCCGCCAACGCTATCCCCGCGGAACCCGCCCCTACAATCACAACACCGTCACTGGGTCTGTCAACCAAGCCACTGACTTGCGCCTGCTGCAGAAAACCGGTGACATCAAAACCTGTGGGCGAAGTCTCACTCGCTATCGCCGCCAGCGATTTACCTTGGTTCAGTTGGCTCGCTGCCCAGATATTGGTGGAACGATTACCCGTTCGACAATAGCCGTGAATTTTCTTGCCCGTGGTAATCAAATGCCCGAGCTCATCGACGAGTTCACGGGTCAGATCAGCAGGTTTGAATGCCAACTGAATGGCGACCATGCCCCGCGCTTTCGCTGCTGCCTCAATCTCGGCAAAAGATGGTTGATCCGCTGCCTCCTCATCCGGTCGATTACACACCAAAATCTCAACATGGGCGGCGGCCAATGCGTCTAAATCATCGATCGACAACTGTGCTGAAACGGAAAATTGTTCATCGAGCTTTTGGATTTCCATCGCCTGCCTCCTGATTCATCGGTGAAAAATAACAGACAAAAATTCATCCCAAAGGTTATACCAGTTATTCTGCGGTATCGCACGGCCAACGCATCCCGGCAGCGATCTCTGCCTGCATTCAGGGACTGACATTAAGCGTCTGCGTTATAGGAGGCCTCGCTAATGTCGATCAAGCAGCGGTGGTCAAGTCAGCACCCTCGCCATTGATCGGCAGATTAGCCTGACTCATCTCCTGAATCGCAGCCAACCATGGATATCATTCCTGGACCTCTCTAAGCTCGCTACTGCAGCGATACCGGCGCAGTTAATTTACCAACTCTTAGTGGTCAGATACAGGGACTCCGCACCATGTCAGATAGGCCGTTGGCGAAGAAAATGTCAGTCAAAAAAACAGTGCTTCGAGCCATGGGCCAACTGGCCTTGCGACTTCTTACGACCATCGATACTGTCTCCTATGGCCGAGGACCACGTCCCGGGGTGCTGGAGAATCGCAATAACCCCTACCTGTGGCTAAACAGGCTCCGGTCCAAGGCGCCAGTGGTTCGCAGCTTTGCAACTCGGGGCTGGCTAGTGCTCGGCTTTAAGGAAGTCCAGGCGGCGTTCAAGGATCCTCGACTGAGCAGCGATATGCGTCATAATCCATTTCTCGTCAGTCTGCTGCGAGCCGCTGCCGATGGTCAAAAACTGCAGCTGTTAGACGATCCCTCCATGCTCAGCCTCGACGCTCCGGACCACACGCGACTCCGTAAGCTCGTGTCCCATGGGTTTCTGCGCAAATATATTCTCTCCTTGGAACCCCATATCAAACGCATCGTCGATGAATGCTTAGCCAAGGTTGATCCCGGCACCCAGTTCGACCTGATGGCAGTTTTGGCAAAACCTTTGCCCGCTATCGTCATTGCCGAACTGCTAGGACTCCCCGACAGTGACCGCGAGCAATTTCAGGCCTGGTCCAATGAACTGCTTGGCCTCACGCTGATTGATGACCCCGACATGGTTGAACGAGGCAACAACGCCAACAACGCACTCATCGAGTATTTCACCGGCATTATCGAACAGAAACGCCAGACTCCTTCACAGGATTTGATCGGCCAGCTCATCGCCGCCGAGGAAGAAGGCGATCGACTGTCCGCCGGGGAAATGTACTCAACCTGCGTTTTACTGCTGCTGGCTGGCCATGAAACCACGACTCGACTGATTGGCAATGGCATGCATGCCCTACTCCAAAACCCGGATCAACTCGCGCAATTACAACAAGATCCGAGCTTAACGCCGAATGCCGTAGAAGAAATGCTGCGCTATGAGCCGCCAGTACAGATGCTGGCGAGATTCGCGAAACAGGACATGGATTTTCATGGCGCTGCCATTAAGAAAAATCAGCTCGTGCTTTTGGTGATCGCCGCCGCCAACCGGGATGCGGCCGAAAATGATCACCCGGACATCTTCGATATCCACCGCGCGCACCCAAGCCATGTTTCCTTTGGCTACGGCCTCCACCTTTGCCTCGGGCTAGCCCTGGCCCGACTTGAGGCGCAAGTGGCCATTGACGCCCTACTGGCAAAGTTTCCGAATCTGACCCTGGCCGAACAGACAGTAGACTGGCAGGTGGGCGGCCTGGTACGTGGTATGGAGCATCTCTATCTTGAAACCGCGCAGCAGGCCAGCACCAGCGCTGATCTCTCTGCCCGCCGCTAAATACTGCTCGGAAGACTATCAAAACTCGGCTTACGGCCCTAACGCCCTCGCGCCAAACTCACTGCCAGCAGCCTGACGCTGCCTTGCCTCACACACCCTTGGCTTAAGCCCTTCACCTGCCTGAGTCGGGAATCATTTGTCAAATGACGCCAAGCATGGCATTTTGGCCTCTGTTCAAAAGCCCTCGTCAACCCAGACGAACCACCACCTGTCATATTTGGAGAATCAAGATGGATTTAGGACTCAAAGGCCGCAACGTATTGATTACCGGTGCCACTCGCGGCATCGGCCGCGCGATCGCAGATACCTTTGCCGATGAGGGTTGCAACGTAGCCATCTGCGCTCGTAATCCCGCAGAAATCGAACAGGCCCTCATAGACCTGAACGCCAAGGGCATCAGGGCGATCGGCAAGCAGGTAGATGTCATGGCCGACGGTGAATTGAAAGCCTGGGTCCGTGAGGCGGGCCAACAGCTGGGCGGACTGGACATTCTTGTATCTAACGTTGGTGCTATGGCGCAGGGTATTGATCGAGACTCATGGATGCAGAACATCAATGTGGATGTGTTCGGTCTGGTGGATATGATTGAAGCCGGCCAGGGATTCCTCGAGACTGCCGCACAACAGCACGGCGATGCCGCCGTCATCGCTGTGGGTTCTGTATCCAGTACTACCGCCGCAGTGGCATCCTCTTATGGTGCCGTTAAAGCTGCCATGGTGCACTTCATCAAGGGCTATGCCAAACAGAATGCCCACCAAAAAATTCGAGCGAATATCGTCTCACCGGGTACCGTGTATTTCGATGGCGGTATCTGGCAGACGATTGAGAAACATAACCCGGAGATGTTCAAGGGCGCAATGGCGAGAAACCCCACTGGCCGAATGGCAACGGCATTCGATGTGGCCAATGCCGTCGTCTTCCTGGCGAGCGAGCGATCGGCGTTCACCACAGGGATCAATCTGAATGTGGACGGCGCTATCACCGATCGTGTGAATTTCTAACGCCCATCGGCCTGCTACCTAGCGGCCCGCAGAATACCTAGCGGCCAGTGGAATACCTAGCGGGTCGGGTTCAAGCAGACAAGCTTAAACGCCCGGCACGCCGGGCGTTTTTT
>DGOD01000182.1 GCA_002389265.1 Gammaproteobacteria bacterium UBA4475 | reverse complement strand
GGTACCCTTCTGCAGTGTTGTGGTACGCAAGGCATTCGGTGTTGCGGGTGCATCGAACAAGAAACCTGGCAAGCATCACTTTCGAATCGCCTGGCCCTCTGGCGACTGGGGTTCGCTGCCCATCGAAGGCGGTATTGAGGTTGCTTACAAAGCTGAACTTGCCGAGGTCAGTGATTACGACGCCCACTTAGCTGATATCAAACAGCGTCTCAATCGACTGCGTTCACCGTTCCGTTCTGCAGAATATTTTGAAATTGAGGAGATCATTGACCCACGAGATACGCGCCTACATCTCTGTCGTTGGGCCAAGCTCGTGGCTGGCACAGTCAGTACAGGCTCGACTCGGTTTTCCTATCGACCCTAAGCATTCGGTCGCCGCCTGCAACAACCGCCATCAAGGGCACCGCAGAACTAGCGTTGCACGCCCTTGACGCGGTGGCGCATGGTGTCCAACCGCTGCTGAATTTGCACGGGCACGAAGGTGCCGGCGGAGCCTGAGAATGAGGTCGTCACTAGCGTCTCGTACTCCGCCAGGCATTTTTGCCCATAGGCATGAGCGGGATATTGCTCAACGCATTGTTCGAGGTAGCGCCGGGACAATGAATCAAAAAATTGATAATTCAATGACCGATCGCTAACCGCAAGCCAGTAATATAGCCGCGGCATTTCCGCGGTGTCGGTGGCGCTCCTCAGCAATCGATTTAGCTCACCACGAATCACCATCCAATAGGCAGTCTGGCCATGCCAGGTCAGACCAGCCTGGATCGTCGGCCAGCGCAGACGTAAAAATGTGTCCAACTCAAGAATGCTCTTCTTATGTTGTGGTGAGGCCGATTTCGGCGCCAACTGCACCTGCCGCAATACTTCAATCCAGTCGCCCAACTGTGTGAGTTCGGCAGCATTGCCTTTACCCAAACCGCGCAAGAGTTCAAGCTGCTGAATACCCGCATTTAAATCCGCCTTCACCTCAACTTCGATAATCAAAATCCTGTCAAGCGCCTTTGACCTATCGTCAGGACTACTGTTTTTATCGTCCAGCACATTAGCAAAAGACACTAGTGCAGAATCGTAGTCTCGAGTGAGATAGCTGTATTCACCCGCTAAAAACTCATCTAACGACTTGATTTTACTGATTCCGAGAATCCGGCGGGATTGCTTGTCCTGCGTGTGGCAGGCAGCACAGAGCTCAAAGGTTTCAGTCAGACTGGACTTCACAAACTTCAGATTAGCGACGTCAGTCATCTCTACCGCCTGGGCCAGACTTTCACGCAACATGTCATAGGGCTGCTGATAGGTGCTGCTATAGTCCCCGGGCGCCTGTTGCAAATGTGGTTGAGCCTGATCGAGTAATTGCGCCAGGCGTAGCATGTTCTGACGCAGGGCTTCGCGGTCCACAGAATCAGCGTGCAAGCTCGGCAAGATCAACAACAGTTGGTCGCCGATCTGGACCATATCTGCATGCAGCCCGTCATTCATCCGCTCATTAACCCTCTCATTCATCACTTTGTCAGTCACGGACATATCGTCAGCAGCGGTTGTCGACACGCTCGCGAGGACAGAAAACCCAAACAGTACTGACAGACAAACCAGGCGGCGATGCGGCATAAAAAAACCCAATAGCAAAAAATCCAGGAACAAAGCATGGCGCAGCCTAGCGCGGCTTAACGACCAATGCCCCTGACTCAGATCAAATGTCAGCAAGGCAAACATCAGACCCGGCCCTTCTGTAGTTCAAGCCGGCCCTTCACAAGATTGATCCGCAATAAATCACTGGCACCTTCCACCAGTCGCAATGACCGTACCTGGCGGTACAGCGCCTCCAATGGATGACCTTGAACAAGGGCCTGGCCGCCTACCAGTTGTACCGCCATATCAATCAGTCGGCCCGCTGTTTCCGTACAAAAGACTTTGGTGGCGATGACTTCATTGACACTGTTTTCGCCAGACTCTACGAGTCTCGCGGTACGATATAAAGCGCTGCGAGCCACATAGGTTTCGATGCGCATATCCGCATACCGTAATCTGATGCCCTCACGGTCGCCGAGCGGCGCGCCACTGCGATGTGGCGACTTGAGGTGGGCCTCGACGTACTCCAGAGTCCACAGGCACATCCCCATGGCTTGCGCAGCAACCATTAACCTGACATTACCAATATTACCCAGCGCCCGAGGCATGCCCTCACCGATTTTGCCAATCACCTGCGTGACCGGTATACGAACCTGTTGAAACACCATGGACACATGCCCGCCGCCTTCCATTGAGGTGAAGGCATTATCGATACTCACACCATCGGCATCGCGGTCAATCACGACCATCGCGGTCCCGGCCCGGCTACCATCGGGTTGTTCCACATTCACTAGGATGCAGACGAAATCACAGGACTCACCACCGGTCACATAGGACTTCTGGCCCGTGACCACCAGGCTGTCGCCCTCGAGGACTGCCCAGGTCGGCCGAGGTGCGGTATCGGGCTCAGTAAAGCCGAAAGCACTGGTCTTGTCGCCGCGCATCAAGGGCTCTAGATAGCGGCTACGAAGCTCGCCTTCAGCGGCATGTAACAACCCAGGTCCGGGGCCAAAGACGTAACTGGCCAACGGTGTATTGGTCGCCGCCAGCATCTCACGCAGCAGTGTCAACTCAAGGGCACCAGCGGGATTACCACCAAATTCAAGGGGCTGGGTGCGATAGAAAAATCCTGCCGCCCGCGAGGCTTGCCGCACCTGCTCCTGGATTTCTAAGGGGATTTTAGTGGTTGTTTCCAGTTTCCCATCGAGGGGGACAAGGACCGTATCGATAAACCGTTGCATGCTCAACCGGGTCGTTTCTAATGCCTCGGGAAGATTATCCGGCATAAATTACCGCTCCTGCAAAATAATGTTAGAACCGGCGAGCGCCCTGAAACTCCGGACCCTGCCTTATGACAGATTCGATGATACCGTGCCCAGGCATTGGGCGCGAACAATCAATGGTTTCAGCCGGCCGTTTCTTCGGACTGCAGCTTGTCGGCCTCAATCATCGCCAGGCTCTCCTCAGCAAAACCACTGCCGGCCTCCGTATAGAAATTAAAAACGCGGTCAATACCGCTCGCGAGCAAGGTGATTCGCTCATCTTCGTAGCGCGCGATAGCCGCTATCTTGCCTTCGTACTGAGCGCCTTTTAACTGGGCTGTAATATTTTGAACGTCACCAATGGACGGCAGGGCTAGCAGGATCAAGCGAATATTAGAGATGTCGAGGTTCTCCCATAATTCTGCATCTTCGCCATCGCCGTTAAACACATGCAAGTGCTCAGCTTGCAGGCGCTTAACTCGTGCCATATCAGAATCCATACCCCAGACCTTCTCACCGAGATCGGCCTGCAACGCATGGAACGCCCCTTTACCCACCCGACCAAGACCAACCACCAAAATTTCGGCTCCCAGAGGTTCATGTTGCAGGTCTTCCACCAGTCGCTGAGGATATTCAAAGCGTCGAATAAAGTCTTTGTGGCGACTGTACAGGACATGGCTCGATCGATGCACCACACTGGTAAACACGAAAGATAAGGCGACTGTCAGCGCGAGGATGACTAGCCATTGTTTGTCTAGCCAGCCAGTATTGACACACAGGACCGCCACAATTAAGCCGAACTCACTGTAGTTAGTGAGCGCCAGAGACGCGAGGTAACTACTGCGCGCACGCAATCGAAGCACAATAAACAAACCGAAAAACAACAAAAATTTCAGGGGCAGTAACAAGGTTAACAACACCGCACTGATCACCATGGGCCAGTCTGGTAGAGCGATGAAACCAATGGACAAAAAGAAACCGATCAAAAACAGGTCTTTAAAATTCAGCAGCGCCTTGGCTAGTTCCCCCGACTTAGCATGTTGACTCAATAACAACCCTGCCGCCAAGGCCCCGAGGTCGCCTTTAAGGTTCAGCAAACTAAACAGCTCATACCCGCCCAGCGCCAGAAAAAACCCGGTCAACGGCAACAGCTCACCGTGGCCAGCATGATTCATGATGCGGTATAGAACGGGTCGAGCCGGAATCAGCAGTACCAAGCCCACAGCCCACAACGAAGGTAACTCATGGGTCGCAAATGCCATGAACAACACGGCCGCGATATCCTGAACCACTAAAATGCCAATGGCGATCTGACCATGGCGGGTTTTCAGCTCACCATTTTCTTCCAACAGCTTGACGATGCAGACGGTGCTAGAAAAACTACAAGCAAATGCCAGTAGCGCCGCGCCTGTAAAATCCATATCGGCAAAATGCGGCAGCATCAGCGCGCCCAGGCCCACGACCGACAGACTGACCAGCCCGGTCCAGAGCACCAGATGCGACAGCGCACCGCCATACACTTCAACCTTGAACAGGTCGCGCAAGTTGAGTTTTAGACCAATCGTAAACAACATTAAGGTGATGCCAAGATCTGCCAGGGTTTGCAAACCCTCAGCGGGGCGCACCCCGAGCCCATTCAGCATAAACCCTGCAGCAAGATAGCCAACCAGCGGCGGCAGGGAGAACACACGCACCCCCAGGCCACAGCCAAAGGCAAACAAAATCCAGACAAAATCCATTAGCGGTGAGCCTCCTTGCGCAACCATTTCAGGCGCTGAGTGTTGCTTAACTCAGGTTTGCCACGCTGCCTCATGAGAACCCAGCTGGGTACTCGGTAAATCCCAGCGGGGCGGCGTTTCGGTCATCCGCAAGACCGGGCCCAGATGACGAATCTTGCCGTAGGGGCTATCTGTCAGCTTCACAATATCATTCAGATCACGAGGGTCGATATCCATACCTTCATGGGTGTAATCAACCCTTCGCTGGCGCTGCAGATACATCGCCGATTGACACAAAGAAACCCGCACATGATAGGCCCCACCCTCTCGCGCTCGCCGACCCAACGCCAGCAAGGTACCGTAAGCGGCGAGATAGCCGGTGGTGTAGTCACAAGCCGCCGCCGGCAGCAATGCCGGCCTATCACCACCCTGTTCCGCGGCAATACCCGTCACGGCTTGGGCCAACTGTTCCCAACCTGCTCGATCCGCGAAGGGACCATCAAAGCCATAGCAATTCATCGAAGTATAGATGATGCCAGGGCGAATTTCCGCCAGTGCCGCCGGTGATAGACCACGATTGGCCAGCACATCAGGCCGATAGCCCTGGGAAAACACGTCAGCGGTGCGCACCAAGTCATGGAGCTGTTGGCGCTCAAGGTCCACATCTAAATTGAGAAAGCAGCTACGTTTACCATGGCTCGTGTCTCGAACAAACATATCTGCCTGCGGCAGATGCTCGGCGGTCACCATCAATACCTCAGCACCATGTTCGGCTAGGGTTCGGGCACAAGTCGGCCCCGCCAAAATGCGCGTCAAATCCAACACCTTCAAACCGCTCAACGGTCGACGGGTACCTGCCAGCCCCACCGGTTCCGGCGGACTGTCCGCAATCTTGATGATCTCCACTAATGGCCGCCCTGCCAAGGCCTGACCTTGTGGATGAGCCGCCCACTCAGCAGCAGTGCGCACCATGGCACCACAACCACCCACAGCAGCAATCGCCTCTTCCAAGGCCAGGGCATCCCAGCCCGCCACGGCATTGATCACTGCCTCGAGCTCATAGTCGCATTTAAGGATATCCAGCGCTCGCTGAGCTAAATGCGGCAATCCCATGTGTGGCAGGAAATATCGACCATCCCGAGTCGGATGTGGCGTGGAAATACGCTGGCGCTGTTGCTGCAGGGCCCAATTAATTGATGCCGCACTGGCATCATGACCACTGGCAGCAGGCTCTTCTACATTAAAATAGTTGTAGCTGCGCAGCGCTGCCGCCGCGTGGGATAGTTTGACGCTCAGGTCCTGACGGCGTCCTGTCTGCAGCTGCCACAGGTCATTCACCCCAACACCGATAGCCGCGAACACCGCAGCCGCCGTTTCACCCAACGTAAAGCGGGTGGACAGCACGGGGTCCTGGCCCACCAAATCAATGGCTTCCGTGGGCGACTCAAGCCCCCGCAACGCTAACAGTTCGTGAAAAGCAGTATTCATGAAGACTCCTTCCTCCGACATTTCCTCGCAGGACCATCATGCCCCTAGCAAGACCCTGCATGCAATGCCACTTGACCGGCCAGAACCTGGCAATCACCGACGCCGGGCTGCAGAATTTTTCAGCACTGAGATAGGCCATCCAAGAGGCACTCACGATAAAAGACACCCACCAAGAATCCCTAACCCACCTGGTGCAACCTGAAGGCCTGTATGAATAACTTGGATTTTGCCGAACCGGCAGCGGCTTACCTCAATCACCAGCAAGCTCTGGGCGAACTTGCAGTCTTTCGCCTGATCAGACTGGTTGATGCGATCAGGGAATCAGTAATACCCGACCCATGGCCTGCCTGCTTTCGATATGCGCATGAGCTGCCGCAGCATCAGACA
>DGOD01000153.1:2650-4337 GCA_002389265.1 Gammaproteobacteria bacterium UBA4475 | reverse complement strand
TCGGTCGGGCCGCGATCGGTCGGGGCTATCCGCTGCAACCCACTGTCAAGCAGCAGCGGCTCCGCTGTCGCCGGCACCCCGGCATTCGACTCGTAAGGCATCAACCAGGTCCCCATATAACCGGCCTGCTGTAATCTGGCAGCTACAGAATCCAGTGCGACGAGCGTCCCCGGGCCAATAACGACGCGATGCTGAACATTACCCTCGGCAAGCGCCGTCATGCTCGACACTCGGCCAAAGGACTTATTCAACTTCAACTCTAACGCTACGGCCGCATCAACATCTGTCGTGCTCCCCACGACTAGATAGTAAAGCCCGTCCGGGCTTCTGACCTCGGTGGATGGCGATGAGTTGCCCGCTTCAACACTACTAGTTCGGGTTCGTGATTCGGCGACTGTGTCCAACGGCGACTGTGCGTCTGACGCCAAGCTCGTCAGCCAAAGATCCCTGACGCCAGTCTTTGCTAACTCGTCTTTTAAGGTTTGCAAGGCATCTGGCGAGAGTGATGCCGGGGTCAAGACGCCATAGTAGATCATGCCGCTGTTTCGAAATATTTTGTAGCTGACATCGATACCCGTTAACCGACTGAGGCGCTCAGCCTCGCGACTGGCGTTAGCCTCACGGGCGAAACTGCCAACGACCCAATAGTTATCAAGCGCCTGCACGCCGGTGGATACCAGCAGCAAGGATAGCAACAGACCACGCAATCCAGTGCGACTCTGGCTGCGGTCAATCGTCCCATTACCGCGACCCACGATCAGCAAGGCTTTTCTCCACAAGGTACCTATTTTAGACATGATATTTTTGACCCTGCATGATTTTTGTTTGCACAACGTTAAACCCTTCAGCGAGCAGTTCGGTGCAGCGTCAGAGGCATCTATACCGTCAGATTATCACAGAGCGATTACTGACCAGAAGTTTATGGCTAAATTCCTATTGTAATTGCACTTCGCCTGTATATAATCCCAGCTACTGTATAAAAATACAGCCGGTTTGCATCCACGAGAACCATGCCGCGCATCTACTAGACATATTAACAATATGAGCAGGATAAGCCCGCGATGAAAGCAGAACTAAAAAGCCCCACCAAGCTGACCCCGAGACAAGCTGAAGTATTGGCGTTCATCAAGTCTTATCTGGACGAGACGGGTTATCCACCAACACGAGCTGACATTGCCCGTCAGCTTGGCTTCAAGAGCGCCAATGCCTCTGAGGAGCATCTCAAGGCGCTCGCCAGAAAAGGGGCGATCGAGATGATACCTGGGACTTCCCGAGGCATTAAATTACCTGAGAGCAATGGCATCCCCATCGTTGGCCGAGTCGCCGCCGGTAGCCCGATCCTGGCGCAGGAACATATTGAAGACTACTGCGAGCTGTCACCCAATTTCTTCAAACCTGCTGCAGACTATCTGCTCACCGTCCACGGCGACAGCATGATCGAATGCGGCATTCTCGATGGCGACCTGTTAGCCGTTCACCGTACTCAGTCGGTGAATAATGGCGACATCATCGTTGCGCGAGTAGAAGACGAGGTCACGGTCAAGCGGTTGCAAACAAACCGCAGTAAACACCTCATTACCCTGCTCCCCGAAAATGCTGACTACACGCCTATTGAGGTGGATTTACGCCACCAAAACTTCAGCATCGAAGGGCTGATGGTGGGAATTCTGCGGCACTAAGACCAACC
>DGOD01000153.1:0-2624 GCA_002389265.1 Gammaproteobacteria bacterium UBA4475 | reverse complement strand
CCAGATAGAAGTGCCAGATAGAAGCGCGTCAACCAGGACCGTGTCTACAACGAGCTTTCTTAGCTCGTTGTATTGACCGCCCGCGGCCGCTAAACAGCTAGTCCTCAATAATAGCCACAGCCCGGGTCCAGCCGGCCGACGCGGCCCGGATCTTATGGGGAAAGCATGAAATCATAAACCCATAGTCTGGCAACACCTCCAGGTTGTGGAGTTTCTCTAGGTGACAATAGCCAATCTCGCGGCCGGCCTTATGGCCCTCCCAAATCACGCTCGGATCACCGGTGGCCAGATATTTTTCTCGAGTATGGACAAAAGGGGCATCCCAGCTCCAACCGTCGGTGCCCGTCACTCGAATACCTCGCTCCAACAGATATAGGGTGGCATCCCGCCCCATTCCGCAGCCAGCAGAAACATAGTCTTCGTGGCCATAGCGTTTACCTGCGGCTGTATTCACCACCACGATATTCAAGGGTTGCAGCTCATAGCCGATGCGCTGCAGCTCGGTTTTGACATCGTTGGCGCTTATCACATAGCCGTCTTCGCGATCGCGAAAATCGAGCTTTACGCCATCCTGCAAGCACCAGTCGAGGGGGATCTCATCAATCGTGCTGGACCGCTCGCCATTATTCATCGTTGAATGAAAGTGATAGGGCGCATCAAGATGAGTACCGTTATGAGTACTGAGGTTGATCTGCTCAACCGCCCAAGCTTCGCCGTCGGGAAGGTCTTCGGCCTTCAGGCCGGGGAAGAATGACGCCAGACCTTTGACCGACTGATGATGGTCTATATAGTTGATCTTCGGGCCCGCACCCGGCGGATCAGAAATCACATCATTTTCGAGATAAATCGACAGATCAATCAGTTGTCGTGCCATGCTCTTGTCCTTCTGATTAGGTCTTTCTTCATTTAAACGCTTACGCTTAACTTAAAGGCTGAATTTAAAAGCTTGAGCTTAGCGCTCTGATACCAGCCCCACCAGCCTCATCTATTGTTGAATTGCTCGGCCTGCGCCTGCAAAGCCTCCAAGCCCACCAGCGCATTGAATTCCGCGAATGTCAGCCGTGGCTGGTCTGAGGCCAGAGCGCCAGTAGCGGCCAACTCACCATAGGCCAACTGCAATACCCTAGCATGGCGCAGCAGCGCGGATACCGGCCTTAAGATCAATCGAAAACCCATGGCAGCCAGCGCCACAGGTGCGAACTCTGGCGTCTTACCATCTTCAACCATATTCGCCACCAAGGGCACGCCAGCAAAAGTGCTGGCGATGATCTGCATCTCCGCCTCGCTCTGTGGGGCTTCAATAAACAGTATGTCTGCTCCAGCATCCAGCATGGCGTGGCCCCGGCGTAACGCCTCATTAAGGTCATGGGTGGCGCGGGCATCAGTGCGTGCAATGACCAGAAAGTCTGGACTACTTCTCGCTGCAATGGCGGCCCGGATCTTTTGCACTGCCTCATCCATGGGAACCACCAATTTACCTTCCATATGTCCACAACGTTTCGGCATCACTTGGTCTTCAAGCTGAATTGCGGCCACACCAGCCCGCTCATAGGCCTGTACCAGACGCATCACGTTCAGCTCACCACCATAACCATTATCACCATCGGCAATCACTGGCGCAGCACCGGCAGCCGCGACGATTTGAGCGGCTCGTTCGGCCATTTCCGTGGCCGTCACCAGGCCGATATCGGGTTTACCCAGGAGGCTGGCGGCAACGCCAAAGCCTGTCATATACAGCGCCTTAAAGCCTGTCTGGCTCGCAATCAGGGCCGAAAGACCATCATAGACGCCGGGCAACACCAGGTAGTCTGAGTCATTCATCAGTTGTTTCAGCATCGATTTCCCCATAAGACTTTGGTTGAATACTACCATTACACCGCCGGCAGCAGTACATTGAGATCTGGAGCCTACAGGGCTTCGCCGACAAATTATTGATGTGACTATATTATCGGAGTAAACCCATGCCCAGACTCAGACAGGTATCCCGCGCCGACGCCGATGCCGCGGTACTACCCTACTACAACGCTCTGTTCGGCGATCGCGATCCCGTTACCGAACCCGGCACTGCCACAGGCACGCCAGGCGACTGGTGGACCGTATTCGCCCTAGTCCCTGAGTGTTTCGCCCATGCCGTCGCCGGCTTTCAGTTCTACCGCAGTAAAAAACGTCAGATCAGCCCCAAATTGCGCGAATTGGGCCAGGCGCGTGCCGGCTACAGTCGCGGCAGTCAGTTCGTGTTCTCTCAACACTGCAAGTCATTGCGGGCGGTGGGCTACAGCGAAGCGCAGATCAGCGCGATGCCCTACTGGCAGAGCACTGACCTATTCAGTCCTTTGGAGCGCGCGGTGCTGGCCTATACTGACGACCTGGTATTATCGGGCGGTCGGGTTGCTGACGGCACCTTTGAGGTACTCAAAGCCCACCTGTCTGACGAGGCGATTCTGGAGTTGACGTACATTACCTGCACCTACGAGATGCACGCGACCATGACTCGGGCCCTGCGCCTGGAATACGACGA
This sequence comes from Gammaproteobacteria bacterium UBA4475, assembly GCA_002389265.1. Taxonomy (GTDB): domain Bacteria; phylum Pseudomonadota; class Gammaproteobacteria; order Pseudomonadales; family Azotimanducaceae; genus UBA4582. The sequence continues at coordinate 106 of DGOD01000153.1, read as the reverse complement.
CGTGGATGAACGCATCACCGAGATCGCCGCGCCCGATGATGACCTGCAAAAAATGGATTTCATGCGCGCTGTAGACTAACAACCTGTATTTCGCCGCAGGCGAAAA